>NZ_JQMO01000003.1:4806975-5107411 GCF_000744785.1 Kitasatospora azatica KCTC 9699
CGCCGGTGACCGTGGTGGTGCAGGGCAGTGAGCAGGCCGCCGAGCAGTACGCCGACCAGGTGGTGGCCAAGCTGCCCGGGGTGGCCGGGGTACGGGCGGTGCAGCCGGTGAGTGCGCAGCTGAGCACCGTCGAGGTGCTGGTGCACGGTGATCCGCAGGGCGCGCAGGCCAAACGGGTGGTGGGCGAGCTGCGGGAGCACCGGGGCGGGCTGAACACCTATGTGACCGGGGACGCGGCGAGCGTGGTCGACTTCCAGCACGAGCTGAGCAGTCGTGGGCCGTGGGCGCTGGGGCTGGTCGCGGTCGGGACGCTGGTGCTGCTCTTCCTGATGACCGGCTCGGTGGTGATGCCCGTCAAGGCGCTGCTGATGAACCTGCTCTCGCTGGGGTGTTCGCTCGGCGCGCTGACCCTGGTCTTCCAGCACGGCTGGTTCGCCGGGCTGCTCGGCTTCACCCCGACCGGGGGGTTGGAGACCTTCATCCCGGTGCTGGTCTTCGCCTTCGCCTTCGGTCTCTCGATGGACTACGAGGTCTTCCTGCTGGCCCGGATCAAGGAGCTGCGGGACCAGGGGTACGGCTGTCGCGAGGCGGTCCAACTCGGCCTGCAACGCAGCGGGAGGATCATCACCTCGGCGGCGCTGCTGATGGTGATCGTCTTCGCCGGGTTCGCGGCCGGGCAGATGCTGATGGTCAAGGAGATGGGCATCGCGCTGGCGGTGGCCGTCGCGGTGGACGCGACGCTGGTGCGCTGTCTGCTGGTCCCGGCCGCGATGTCCTTCTTCGGCGAGTTCAACTGGTGGGCGCCGGCGCCGCTGCGCCGGCTGTACGCCAGGTTCGGGCTGCGCGAGCACGTGGCGCTGCCGCCGCTGGAGGAGGAGACCCCGACGGTGAGCGTGCCGGCGCCGCGCAGCCCGGTGGCGGAGCTCGCTACTCGTTGACGCAGGCGTTGCCGAAGCCCGAGTTCAGCGCCCCGCCGAGGTTGGCGGTGTCGCAGGCCGCCGCGGCGCCCGCACCGGCCAGGATCAGGCCGCACAGGGCGGCGGCGACGAGCAGCGAGTTGCGCAGGGTGGTCACGGCGGGTCCTTAGAGCTCAGGGGGGACGGTGCGCCCTGCTCAACGCGTGACGGGGGCAAAGGTGTCTCAGGCGAGTCGGCGCAGCAGCTGCACGGCCTGGTGCAGGGTGAGCTGCTCCTCAGGGGAGAGGTCGCGGCTGATCGTGGTGGCGAGCCGGTTCTCCCGACGGGTGCGCTGGTCGTGCAGGGTGGCCACGCCCGCCTCGGTGGCGTGCAGCACGAGCTTGCGGCCGTCGGTGGGGTGCGGCTGCTGGCCGATCAGGCCGGCCTGGAGCAGCTGGTGCACCGTGCGGGCCATCGACTGGTGCCGCACCCGCTGGCGCTCGGCCAGCTCGGCGGTGGTGTGCGGGCCCTCGCGGACCAGCCAGCCCAGTGCTCCCAGCTGCGGCTGCGGCAGCACCGAGTCGGCCGCGCGGACGTGGCGGACCAGCTCGCCCAGGGCGGCGCGCAGTTCGGCGGCCAGCAGCAGTGGGTCGATCTCGGTGGTCATGGCTCCACTGTAGTCCTACAGGAAAACTGTGCAGCACTACTGTGCAGCTGTGCTGTAGTCTTTTCCCATGCGACTGACCAAGTTCGGACATGCCTGCGTACGGATCGAACAGAACGGGACGACCGTGGTCATCGACCCCGGGATGTTCACCGAACCCGAGGCGACCCGGGGCGCCGACGCCCTGCTCATCACCCACGAGCACGCCGACCACTTCGCCGAGGACCGGATCCGCGCGGCCCTGGAGGCCAACCCCGGCCTGAAGATCTGGACCAACCGCGCGGTGGCCGACCAGCTGACCGGCCTCGGCGGCGCGGTCACCGTGGTGGGCGCCGGGGACGCCTTCGAGGTCGGCGGGATCGACGTCTCGGTGCACGGCGAATGGCACGCCGAGATCCACCGCGACGTGCCGCTGGTGCGCAACATCGGCTTCCTGCTGGGCGGGACGCTCTTCCACCCCGGCGACGCGCTCACCGTGCCCGAGCAGCCGGTGCAGACCCTGCTGGTGCCGCTCTCCTCGCCCTGGAACAAGATCGGCGAGCTGGTCGACTACATCCGCGAGGTCAAGCCCGGGCAGGCAGTGGGCATCCACGACGTGCTGCTCAGCGAGATCGGCCTCGGGCTCGGCGGCTGGTTGAGCCAGGACCAGCCGGGCACCGGGGCGCCGTACGCGCACCTGGCCTCGGGTGAGTCGCTGGAACTGGCGGCCGAGTAGTCTGCCGCCATGCGGAAGATCGGACTGACGGGCGGAATCGGAGCCGGCAAGAGCGCGGTCTCCCAGCTGCTGGCCTCCTACGGGGCGGTGCTGGTCGACTCCGACCTGCTCGCCCGCGAGGTGGTGGCCCCGGGCACTCCCGGACTCGCGGCCGTGGTCGAGGAGTTCGGCCCGGGGGTGCTCGGCCCGGACGGTGCACTGGACCGCCCGGCCCTCGGCGCGATCGTCTTCGCCGACCCGGCGCGACTCCAGGCGCTGAACGCGATCGTGCACCCGCTGGTCCGGGCCCGCTCCGCCGAACTCGAGGCGGCCGCCGCACCCGACGCCGTGGTGGTGCACGACGTGCCGCTGCTCGCCGAGAACGGCCTCGCCCCGCTCTACGACCGGGTGATCGTGGTCGACGCGAGCGAGCAGGTCCGGCTCGACCGCCTGGTGCGGCTGCGCGGCATGGCCGAGCAGGAGGCGCGGGCCCGGATGGCCGCCCAGGCCACCCGCGAGCAGCGGCTCGCCGTCGCGGACTTCGTGGTGGCGAACAACGGCTCCCTGGCCGAGCTCGAACAGCAGGTCAAGGCTGTCTGGGAGCAGCTGACCGCCTAGGGCCTGTCCGGCCCTTCGACGCCGCCGGCCCGTGCGCGAGGATCGTCAGCTTCCGGTCGACGTGATCACGCAGGAGCGCGGGCCCAGCCTGGTCCCGGTCACCTCGCCCCAGCTCGCCAGTACGGTGCCCGGCGGCAGTTCGGCCGGCTTCTCGCCGAAGTTCAGCGCGATCCGGACCTCGCCCCGGTGGACCGTCAGCTGCCCGGCGTCCTCGTCGAACTCGACCCGGACGGCCGACAGGTCCGGGTCGGTGAGTGCCGGGTGGGCGCGGCGCAGCCGGATCAGCTGCTGGTACCAGGCCAGCAGCGCGGCGTGCTCGCCCGAGCGCGGCTCGGTCCAGTCCAGCGTGGAGCTGAGCACGGTCTCGGGCGCCTGCGGGTCGGGAACCTCCTCCGCCGTCCAGCCGTAGGCGGCGAACTCCCGGCGGCGGCCCTGTCGGACGGCCTCGGCCAGGTCCGGGTCGGTGTGGTCGGTGAAGTACTGCCAGGGGGTGGCGGCGCCCCACTCCTCGCCCATGAAGAGCATCGGGGTGAACGGCGAGGTCAGCACAAGCGGCGCGGTCAGCGCGAGCTGAGCCGCTGTCAGCCGGTCGCCGAGGGCCCGGTTGCCGACCTGGTCGTGGGTCTGCGCGTAGCCGAGCAGCCGGTGCCCGTAGGCATGCGGGAACGGGCGGCCGTGGTGGCGGCCGCGGAACGAGGACCAGGTGCCGTCGTGGAACCAGCCGCGGGTCAGGGTGCGGGCCAGCGCCGCCATCGGCGCCTGCCCGAAGTCGGCGTAGTAGCCCTGCGCCTCGCCGGAGGCGGCCGCGTGCAGCGCGTGGTGGAAGTCGTCGCTCCACTGCGCGGTCAGCCCGTAGCCGCCGGCCTGGCGGGGGTCGGTGACCCGGGGGTTGTTGAGGTCTGACTCGCCGATCAGGAAGAGCGGGCGGCCCACCGAGGCGGCCAGGGTGTCGACGGCGGTCGAGAGTTCCTCCAGGAAGTGCACCGCCCGGTCGTCGGCCAGCGCGTGCACCGCGTCCAGCCGCAGGCCGTCGATCCGGTAGTCGCGCAGCCAGGTCAGGGCGGACTCGCGCAGGTAGGCGCGGACCTCGTCGGAACCGGGCGCGTCGAGGTTGACCGCGGAGCCCCAGGGGGTCTGGTGCCGGTCGGTGAAGTACGGGCCGAAGGCGGGCAGGTAGTTGCCGGAGGGGCCGAGGTGGTTGTGCACCACGTCCAGGATCACGCCCAGGCCCTTGCGGTGCGCGGCGTCCACGAAGCGCTTGAGCCCGTCGGGGCCGCCGTAGGGCTCGTGCACGGCCCAGAGCGAGACGCCGTCGTAGCCCCAGCCGTGCCGGCCGGGGAACGGGCAGACCGGCAGCAGCTCCACGAAGTCCACGCCCAGCTCGACCAGGTGGTCGAGCCGCTGCTCGGCGCCGGCGAAGGTGCCGGCCGGGGTGAAGGTGCCGACGTGCAGCTCGTAGACCACCGAGCCGGGCAGGGCACGCCCCTGCCACGGGGTGTCGGACCAGTGGAAGGCGCTGTGGTCGACCAGCCGGCTCAGGCCGTCGGGCCCGTACGGCTGGCGGGCCGAGCGGGGGTCGGGCAGCGCCCGGCCGCCGTCCAGCCGGAAGCCGTAGTCCTGGCCGGCCGGTGCCTCGCCGTGCCACCAGCCGCCCTCGGCCCGGTCGAGCGGATGGGCCAGGCCGTCCACCTCGACCTCGACGCGGCCCGCGGACGGGGCCCAGACCTGGTACTTCACGCAGACTCCCGGGTGAGCAGAGCGACCGTCTCGACCGTGCCGTCGAACTGGCGGTCCGTCAGCAGATCGCGCCAGCGGCCCGGCAGCTCGAGCGTAGTGGGCTCGTCGCGCTGGGCGAGGGTGAACGGCAGGCGGGTCGCGATGATCGTCAAGTCGGGCCCGCGCTGGTAGGCGACCAGGTGCGGACCGGCCTCCAGGGCCCGGTAGGCGCCGAGCGGGCGGGGCAGGTGCAGCGCGGTGCGGGTGAGGTGGAGTTTGCGGCGGGCGAAGTCGGACAAGCCGACTTCCGGCGCGGAGAAGTCCACCGGCGCGCGGTTGTCCGGGTCGACCAGGGTGTAGAGCGGCTTCTCGGCCCCCTGGTACAGGTCGGGCACCCCCGGCATGGTCAGCTGCAGCAGCGCGGCGGCCAGGCTGTTGGACTGCGCGTACGGCTCCAGGAAGGCCACGAAGCGGCCGATCCGCTCGGTGAGTTCGGGCGAGGCCAGGACGGCGCGGGCGTAGTCGGTGAGCTCGGCCTCGTAGGCCGGGTCGGGGGAGGTCCAACTGGTCGCCAGCTTCGCCTCCCGGACCGACTTGAGCAGCACGCCCACCAGCCGCTCCGGCTCGATCGGCCAGGCCGCCACCAGGGTCTGCCAGAGCAGCCACTCGGCATTGCGGTCCGCCAGGTGGCCGCCGGCCAGCTCGGCCCAGGCCGCGCACTCGGCCACCCACTGCTCGGGCAGCTCGGCCAGCACCGCCAGCCGGGCCCGGGCGTCGGCGCTGCGCTTGGTGTCATGGGTGGAGAGCGTGGTCATGGTCAGCGGCCAGTGCCGCTGGATGTCCTCGCACCAGCGGTGGAAGTCGCCCGTCACGATGCCCGGGTGCGCCGGGTTGCCGCCCACCTCGTTCAGGCTGAGCAGCGGGTACCAGCGGAAGAAGGCGGTGTCCTCCACGCCCTTGGCGGCCACCGCCGAGGCGGTCTGGGCGAACCGGGTGCGGAACTCCTCCTTGGCCGGGCTGGCACCCAGGTGACCCTGGGTCAGCAGTTCGACGAACTGCTTGGTGGACTCCGGCGTCCCTATCGTCCGCTCGGCCGGGAACGGGTAGGGCCGGTAGACCGTGTAGTGGGTGAACAGCTCGCAGAGCGCCTCGCGGACCGCCAGCGGCTCGTGGTCGGCCAGGGCCGGCTCCTCGGCGCAGATCCGGCCGGCCAGCCGGACGAGGCGGTTCAGCTCGGCGGCCAGCTCGCCGCGCGGGGCGGTCATCTCGGCGCGGCCCTGGCGGGCGGCCTCGCCGGCGCTGCCGCGGATGCCGGTGTAGTCGGCGTACAGCTCGGTGAGCCGGCACACCCCGGGGCCGTCGGTGAGTACCCCGTCGATGTGCCGCAGCGCGTCGTAGCCGGTGGTCCCGGCGCACGGCCAGTCCTCCGGCAGCCGCTCCAGGCCGGTGAGGATCTTCTCCACCACGGTGTAGGCGCCGCCGCTGGCCTCGGCCAGGCAGCGCAGGTAGCCGCGCGGGTCGGCCAGGCCGTCCGGGTGGTCCACCCGGAAGCCGTCGATCACGCCCTCCGCGTGCAGCCGCAGCAGCACCCCGTGGGTGGCTTGGAAGACCTCGCGGTTCTCCACCCGCAGTGCGATCAGGTCGTTGATGGTGAAGAACCGGCGGTAGTTGAGCTCGGTGCCGGCCAGCCGCCACCAGGCCAGCCGGTAGTGCTGACGGTCCAGCAGCTGCGGCAGCGGCAGCCGCTCGGTGCCCGGGCGCAGCGGGAAGACGTGGTCGAAGTAGCGCAGCGTGTCCTGGTCGACCTTCAGCTGGTCCAGTACCGCGCCGAGCCGGTCGCCGAGCACCGGCAGCAGGATCCGGCCGTTCTGGGCCGCCCAGTCGATGTCGAACCAGTGCGCGTACGGCGAGTTCGGGCCGTCCCGGAGGACTTGCCACAGTGGGCTGTTGAGTCGCTCGGGGACCGGCACCGCCATGTGGTTGGGCACGATGTCGGCGATCAGCCGCAGTCCGTGCTCGTGCGCGGTGGCGGCGAGCGCGCGCAGGGCGTGCTCGCCGCCGAGCTGCTCACTGACTCTGCTGTGGTCGACCGTGTCGTACCCGTGGGTCGAGCCCGGGGTCGCCTCCAGCAGGGGTGACAGGTGCAGATGGGAGACGCCGAGCCCGGCCAGGTACGGGACGGCGGACGCGGCGTCCGCGAGCGTGAACGAGGGCTGGAGTTGCAGCCGGTAGCTCGCCGTGGGAGGTGAGATCACACGCCATTGCTACCCGCTTGATCGACCCGGTACGACCCGAATTGATCGGACGACACCGGACTGTGTGTCAAGCGGGTCGCTGAAGTACCAGCAAGGAGCGGTCGGCGAGCCAGAGTCCGTCGCCCGCCTTGACTCGAAGTCCGGTCCCCGGAGTCGGGAGTGTCGCCTCGGTGGTGTCCACCACCACCTGCCACTCCTCACCGTGCTCCTTGGGCACGGTGAACTGCAGCGACTCATGGTGCGCGTTGAACATCAGCAGGAACGAGTCGTCGGTGATCCGGCCGCCGCGCCGGTCGGGCTCTGAGATCGCGGCGCCGTTCAGGAAGACCGACAGCGACTTGGCGTAGCTGGCGCTCCAGTCCTGCTCGGTCATCTCCTCCCCGCCGGGGGTGAACCAGGCGATGTCGGTGAGCTCGTCGTGCGCGGTGGCCACCGGGCGGCCGCGGAAGAAGCGGCGGCGCCGGAAGACCGGGTGGTTGCGCCGCAGCCAGACCATGCCCTGGGTGAACTCCAACAGGTCCGACTGCTGCGGCCAGTGCACCCAGGAGAGCTCGTTGTCCTGGCAGTAGGCGTTGTTGTTGCCGAACTGGGTGCGGCCCAGCTCGTCGCCGTGCGCGAGCATCGGCACGCCCTGGGAGAGCAGCAGGGTGGCGATGAAGTTGCGCTGCTGGCGGCCCCTCAGCTCCAGCACCTGCGGATCGGTGGTCGGGCCCTCCGCACCGCAGTTCCACGAGCGGTTGAAGGATTCTCCGTCCCGGTTCTGCTCGCCGTTGGCCTCGTTGTGCTTGTCGTTGTAGGAGACCAGGTCGCGCAGGGTGAAACCGTCGTGGCAGGTGACGAAGTTGATCGAGGCGATCGGGCGCCGGCCGTCGTGCTGGTATAGGTCGGAGGAGCCGGTCAGCCGGGAGCCGAACTCGGCGAGGGTGGCGTTCTCACCGCGCCACAGGTCCCGCACGGTGTCCCGGTACTTGCCGTTCCACTCGGTCCACAGCGGGGGGAAGTTGCCCACCTGGTAGCCGCCCTCGCCGACGTCCCAGGGCTCGGCGATCAGCTTGGCCTGGGAGACCACCGGGTCCTGCTGGACCAGGTCGAAGAACGAGGAGAGCCGGTCCACCTCGTGGAACTGGCGGGCCAGGGTGGCCGCGAGGTCGAAGCGGAAGCCGTCCACGTGCATCTCGGTGACCCAGTAGCGCAGCGAGTCCATGATCAGCTGCAGCACGTGCGGGCTGCGCATCAGCAGGCTGTTGCCGGTGCCGGTGGTGTCCATGTAGTACCGGCGGTCGGCGGCCAGCCGGTAGTACGAGGCGTTGTCCAGGCCGCGCATGGAGAGCGTGGGGCCAAGGTGGTTGCCCTCGGCGGTGTGGTTGTAGACCACGTCCAGGATCACCTCGATCCCCGCCGCGTGCAGCGCCTTGACCATCGACTTGAACTCCTGGACCTGCTGGCCCCGGTCGCCGACCGAGGAGAAGGAGCCGTGCGGGGCGAAGAAACCGATCGTGTTGTAGCCCCAGTAGTTGGACAGGCCCAGATCGCGCAGCCGGTGGTCGCGGACGAACTGGTGCACCGGCATCAGCTCCAGCGCCGTCACACCGAGCTTGCACAGGTGCTCGATCAGCGCCGGGTGGGCGAGCGCCGCGTAGGTGCCGCGGATCTCCTCCGGGATGCCCGGATGCAGCTTGGTGAGGCCCTTGACGTGCGCCTCGTAGATCACCGACCGGTGGTAGTCGGTGCGCGGCGGCCGGTCGTTGCCCCAGTCGAAGTAGGGGTTGATGACCACCGAGTGCATGGTGTGCGGTCCCGAGTCCAGGTCGTTGCGGCGCTCGGGCGCGCCGAAGTGGTATCCGTAGACCGACTCCTCCCAGTCGATGGTGCCGCTCATCGCCTTGGCGTAAGGGTCGAGCAGCAGCTTCGCGCTGTTGTGGCGCTGGCCGCGCGCCGGATCGTAGGGACCGTGCACCCGGAAGCCGTACCGCTGGCCGGGCTGGATGCCCGGGAGGTAGGCGTGCCGGACGAACGCGTCGGTCTCCCGTAGCTCGACCGTCTGCTCGGACCCGTCCGGGCCGAGCAGGCACAGCTCGATACGGTCGGCGCTCTCGGAGAACACCGCGAAGTTGGTGCCCACCCCGTCATAGGTGGCACCCAGGGGGTACGGTTGCCCTGGCCAGACCTGCATAAGCCTCAACTTCCCTGGTGTCAAGAGGAGCTGACGCTCCATCGGGACGTTGGCGCACCGCTGGCTGCGGTATGCCCGGCGATGCGCTCGGCAATGTCTGCGCGCCGCCCAGCTGTGACGTACGGCATAGTGCCGATCGACATTCTGTTATGTGGCATGGTTGCCGCTCCGATCGCATTCTGACGCTCTTTTGGGCCGCTTTCGCCCGAACGGGTGTCCGGCGGGCCGGTTCTGACTGTCCTTACGGATGTTTCGCCGCATGCTGTGGGAGACGACACCGCGCCCTGCTGGCAGTACCCTTGATCGTCACGCCGCCTCCGTCGGGGAGGGCGGCCGAGAGGTGAGGTTGCGCATGGGCGTCTTTGTCGGTGGCGGTCCCGCCGACGAGTGGCCCGACGGTCCCGGCGGAGCGTCCCCCCTCACCCCGCGCACCGAGGCGCCGACCGTGGTGCTCGGCTCGCCCGGCGGCGGCCGGCTCATCCCCGGTCAGAACAGCGGCGACAGCACCGCCCCGGGCTGGAGCCCCGAGCAGTGGCAGCGCGCCTACCAGCGGGTCCGGCTGACCGGCCGGGCCTACGTCTGGCTCAACCTGGTCGAGCAGCGGCTGCGGTCACTCCTGGACGAGCTGCTGCGCCCGGTCTACGCCCCCGCCCACGGCGCCGACTGGGTCACCGCCGCGGCCGGGCCGGTCGGCGAGGAGTGGGTGCGCCGGGCCGCCGCCGTGCGCGAGGTCAGCCGGCGCAAGGGCTTCCTGCTCGACCCGGCCGACGACGACCCGCTGGTCTTCCTGACCCTGCCCCAGCTGCGCGAGCTGATGGTCCAGCACTGGCCCTGCTTCGAGCCGTACCTGGACGACCGCCGGGAGATCGAGCTGGCGCTGGACGAGCTGGAAGTGGCCCGGCACGTGGTCTCGCGCAACCGCAGCCTCTCGGCCACCGTGCTGGCCCAGACCGAGCGGGCCGCGGCCCGGGTGCTCGGCCTGCTGGACGGACGCCCGGCCGGCGCCGTCGGGCTGCCCGCCGACGTCATCGAGGAGCTGGTCGCCGGCCGGTACGCGGACGTGGCCGCGGTGCACGCCGACCGGGTCCGGCTGCAGCGCGACCTGCCGGTGGAGGACCTGTTGGCGGGTGCCCGGCGGCTCGACGCGCTCGGCATCGGGCTGGGCATGCTCTGTCAGAACTTCACCGGCAAGCGGCTGGTGCGGCTGGCCGCCGAGGGCTGCCGGGTGCGGCTGCTCTTCCTCAACCCCGCCAGCAGCGCGGTGCGCCGCCGCGAGCGCGAACTCGGGCTCGGGCGCGGCGAGCTGTCCCGCTCGATCGAGATGAACATCATGCACGTCCGCCGGGTCCGGGCCCGGCTGCGCGACCAGGGCGCCTTCGAGATCCGGGTGTTCGACGAGACCCCCCGGTTCACCGCCTACCTGGTGGAGGGCGCCCGACTGCCCGGCTCGCGCCGCCGCACCGGGGACCTCGGCGTGGTCCAGCCCTACCTGCGCCGGGCCCGCGGGATCGAGTCCCCGGCCCTGGTGTTGCGCGCTTCGCCCGGTGCCCCGGAGGACGCCGAGCCGGGCCTGCTGGACGTCTACCGGGAGGAGTTCGAGGGCGTCTGGGCGGACTCACGGCCAGTCAGCTGAGCCTTGCCTAACTTTGTGACGTACCCCGCGTGGACTCCTGCTTCCAGGGCTAGCTAAGGTATGCCTAAGCTAAGCGCGGTTGTCGCGCTTGGCGGCACACGGACGCCAAGGGGAGTTCAGCACCCATGTGGGACGACGCTTTTCCAAGCTTTCTGATCGGGCTCAGGGAGGGGCTGGAAGCGGGACTCGTCGTCTCGATCCTGGTCGCGACCCTGGTCCGCTCGGACCAGAAGGGGCGCCTGCCGCAGGTCTGGACGGGAGTCCTGGCCGCGATCGCGCTGGCACTCAGCTTCGGCGCCGTCCTCACCTTCACCGCGGCCAACCTCTCCGGCACCGCCCAGGAGGCCTTCGGCGGCACGCTCAGCCTGATCGCGGTGGCCTTCGTCACCGGCATGGTCTTCTGGATGCGCCGCTCGGCCCGTACCCTCTCCTCGGAGATCCGCGAGAAGGTCACCGCCGCGCTCACCATGGGCACCGGAGTGCTCGTCGTCACCAGCTTCCTGGCGGTGGGTCGGGAGGGCCTGGAGACCTCGCTCTTCCTGTGGACCACCGCGCGCTCCGCCGGTGAGGCGACCGGCCCCGCGATCGGCGCGGCGATCGGCCTGGTGCTGGCCGCCGGCCTCTGCTGGGGCCTGTACCGCCGGGTGCTGAAGATCAACCTGACCAGGTTCTTCACCTACACCGGCATCGTGCTGATCGTCATCGCGGCCGGCGTGCTCAGCTACGGCCTGCGCGACCTGCAGGAGGGCGGCGTGCTGCCCGGCGCGCACGCCTACGCCTTCGACCTCAGCGGCTCGCTGGACGCCGGCTCCTGGTACGCGACGCTGGTGCAGGGCGTGTTCAACCTGACCGTCACCATGACCTGGCTGCAGGTGGCCGGTTACGTGCTCTACCTGGCGATCGTGATGACCCTGTTCGTCCGCGGCCTGAAGGGTGCGGCGGCGACCGCGCCCAAGGCCGCAGAGTCCGCGACCTCGCCGGCGGACGAGCGGCCCGGCGGTTCCCGCAACCGCTGGCTGGTCCCGGCCGCCCTGGTGGCCGTCCCCGCGGTGCTGGCCACCGCGGTGATCGCCGCCAGCAACGGCAAGCCGGCCGCCGCCGCGACCGTCACGGTCTCCGACGCCAAGGAGGAGTGCGGAAAGGGCTTCAGCACCCCGCAGCCCGGCCAGCAGACCTTCCAGATGCACAACACGGGCAGCAAGACCTCCGAGGTGTACCTGGTCAACCCGGCCACCAACGCGGTTTACGGCGAGATCGAGGGCCTGGCCCCCGGCACCACCCGCCCGCTCACCGCCACCATCGGCAGCGGCGACCTGGCCTGGCGCTGCGTGCCCACCGGCGGCGACGCGGTCACCTCGGCCGCCGTGCACGTCACCGGCGGACCGGCCGTCAAGGCGGTGCTGCCGGTCGCCGAGGACGACCTCAAGGCCCCGCTCGACCAGTACAAGAGCTACGTCAACACCGGCCTGGCCGAGCTGCTGACGCTGACCCAGCACCTCCAGGTCGACGTGCACGGCGGCGACCTGACCACCGCCAAGGCCAGCTGGCTCACCGCCCACCTCAAGTACTCCTCGCTGGGCGCCGCCTACGGCACCTTCGCCGACCTGGACAAGAAGATCAACGGCCGTGCCGACGGCCTGCCGGACGGCGTGAACGACAAGGACTTCACCGGCTTCCACCGGGTCGAGTACGGCCTGTGGCACGGCCAGAGCGCCGCCGACCTCACCCCGGCCGTCGACCAGCTCGTCGCCGACGTAGCGGACCTCGGCCAGAAGTTCCCCGGCCAGGACTTCGACGCCACCGACCTGCCGCTGCGCACCCACGAGATCCTGGAGAACACCCTCCAGTTCGAGCTCACCGGTGACACCGACGCGGGCAGCGGCAGCAACCTGGCCACCGCCCAGGCCAACGTGGCCGGCACCCAGGAGCTGCTGACGGTCCTTCAGCCGCTGATCGAGGCCCGCAGCCCGGAGCTGCTCGGCACCGTCAACGCCGGCATGAAGCGCCTCGGCGACCTGCTGGCCGCCGCCCACCGCGCGGACGGCAGCTGGACCCCGGTGCAGCAGCTCGACCCCAAGGCGCGGACGCAGCTCAACGGTGCCACCGGCCAGCTGCTCGAAGACCTCGCCCCGATTCCCGACCTTCTTGAGATCCGGAAGTCCGCCTGATGACCAGCCAGTCCACCACCTCCGGTTCCTGCCCGTTCCCGCACGCCGCCGCTGTCGCCGCCACCGAGCCGGTCTCCGCCTGCCCGGCGGCGCCCGCCCGGCGCAGCTTCCTGGGCGCTGCGCTCGGCGTCGGCGCGGCGGGTGCCGCGCTGGCCGGCGGCGCGCTCGCGCTGGGCGGCTCGGCCGCCCCGGCCGCGGCCGCCGCCCCCGGCGACACCGTGGTCCCGTTCCACGGCGAGCACCAGGCGGGCGTCCTGACCGCGGCGCCGGCCTACGCGATGTTCGTCTCCTTCGACGTGATCGCCGCCGACCGCCCGGCGTTGGAGCAGCTCTTCCACACCCTGACCGAGCGGATCCGCTTCCTGACCGCCGGCGGCACCCCGCCGGACCTTGGTGTCGGCGCCCCGCCGGCCGACAACGGCATCCTCGGCCCGACCGTGCCCAGCGACAGCCTCACCGTGACGGTCGGCGTCGGCGCCTCGCTCTTCGACGACCGCTACGGCCTGGCCAAGGCCAAGCCGGTCAAGCTCGGTCCGATGAAGACCTTCCCCAACGACAACCTGCAGGCCGCCGAACTGCACGGCGACCTCTCGCTGCAGATCTGCGCCGGCAGCCAGGACACGGTGCTGCACGCGCTGCGCGACATCGCCCGGCACACCCGCGGCGCGATGCAGGTCAAGTGGCGGATCGACGGCTTCCAGAGCGCCCCGCGTCCGACCGGCGCGCAGCGCAACCTGCTCGGCTTCAAGGACGGCATCGCCAACCCCGACGTCAAGTCGGGCCGGGAGATGGACAAGCTGGTCTGGGTCAAGGACGGCATGGGCGAGCCCGGCTGGGCCACCGGCGGCAGCTACCAGGTGATTCGGATCATCCGGATGCTGGTCGAGTTCTGGGACCGGGTCTCGCTGGCCGAGCAGGAGAAGATGTTCGGCCGCCGCAAGGACACCGGCGCCCCGCTGGACGGCGCCAAGGAGACCGACGCCCCCGACTACGCCAAGGACCCGGACGGCAAGGCGATCCCGTTGGACGCCCACATCCGGCTGGCCAACCCGCGCGACGAGAAGACCGACGACTCGCGGATCCTGCGCCGCGGCTACAACTACGACCGCGGCGTGGACAAGGTCGGCAACCTCGACATGGGCCTCGCCTTCTGCTGCTACCAGCAGGACGTGGTCCGCCAGTTCGAGGCCACCCAGACCCGGCTGATCGACGAGCCGCTGGTGGACTACATCTCGCCGACCGGCGGCGGCTACTTCTTCGTGCTGCCGGGCGCGCGCGACACCAACGACTGGCTCGGCCGGGGGATGTTCGCGGCCGCCTGATCCCTCCGTGCACCCCCTGCTGCCGCCTCGGGCCCCGGGCCCGAGGCGGCACTGTCACAGGTGGCGGCGATGATGGGGCACGTCAAGGTGACACTCGGACGGAAGGCGCGGGTGATGGGTGAGCTGAGCTGGGCCTGCGGTCCGTTGACGGCATTCGATCTGGAGACCACGGGGACGGACGTCGAGCACGACCGGATCGTCACCGCGGCGTTGATCAGACTGGAGGACGCCACGGCGCCGCCCAGCGCGCGCACTTGGCTGCTCGACCCGGGGATGGCGATACCCGACGGGGCGGCCGCCATCCACGGCATCTCCACCGAGTACGCCCGGGCCCACGGTGGCCCGGCCGCCGAGGGCGTCGAGGAGATCACCCGAGCGGTGGCCGAGTCGCTTTCCTCGGGCATCCCGCTGGTGATCATGAACGCCAGGTACGACCTCTCGCTGCTGGACCGCGAGTGCCGCCGACACGGCGTCACACCGCTCTCCGCGCGGTTGGGCGGCGCCCTCTCGCCGGTGATCGACCCGCTGGTGCTGGACAAGAACCTGGACCGCTACCGCAAGGGCAAGCGCAACCTCCAGGCGCTCTGCGAGCACTACGGGGTGCCGCTGGACCACGCGCACGAGGCCGGTGCCGACGCGGTGGCCGCCGCCGGGGTGGCCCGCCGGCTCGGCGAGCTCTTCCCGGCCGCCGGCGCCGTCTCGGCGGCCGAGCTGCACGAGCTCCAGGTGCGGGCGGCGGCCGAGCAAGCGGCTTCCTTCGAGCAGTACCTGCGGCGCACCTCCGACCCGCGGGCCTCGGTGGAACCGGCCTGGCCGGTGATTCCGTACGCGGTGGTCGGGTAGCAGTCTGACGGTACGTCAGATGATCGCGCGGCAGTGGGACTTGGACTCGGTGCAGAGCCGGGCGTCGATGTGGTCGTCCTGGTGGTAGCGGCCGTCGTTGGGGTAGCGGGTGTGATACTCCACGAGGGTGGCCACCTGGTCCGGGCCGGGCTGGATGGTGCGCTGGTGGACCGGGCTGTACAGCGGGTCGCCGGTGAGACTGACCTTCTCGACGGTGTTCAACCAGACCGAGAAGAACTCGAACCCGGCCTGGGAGGCGACCATGCCGGGTGCGTTTCCATTCCCCTTGTCCTGGGTGAGCGTGGACACCCTGGTGTACATGCTGCAGACCCCCAGGGCAAGAAGTGCCAGCGCTGTCACAGCCGTTGCGGTTCTTCGTCCCACGGCGTCCCCCCCACGGTGCCTGCCCCGGACGGGTCCTAGCCCGCCGGGAAGTCGAAGGTGTACCCCTGCTGGACCAGCCACGGAAGCAGCTGGCCCAGCGCGGCGACGGTCTGGCTGCGGTCGCCGCCGCCGTCGTGCATCAGGATGATGCCACCGGGCTTGAGCTGCTTCTGGGCGGTGGCGAGGATCTTGTCGGCACCGGGCTTGGCCCAGTCACGGGTGTCCACGGTCCAGCCGAGCGGGCGCAGGCCGTCCTGCACGGCGATCTGGCGGTTCTCGGCGCTGAAGTCGCCGCCGGGCGCCCGGAACCAGCCGACCTGGGTGCCCGGGCCGCCGGCCTGGATGATCATGTCCTTGGCCGCGGTGATCTCGAAGACCTGGCGGTCGTGCAGCAGCGTGTGCATCGGCTGCGGGTGGTGCACGGTGTGGTCGCAGAGGCGGTGGCCGTCGGCCAGGATCCGCTTGACCAGGGCCGGGTTGGCGGTGGCCTGCGGGCCGATCTCGCAGAAGGTCGCCTTGGCGTGGTACTGCGCCAGCAGGTCGAGGATCGGGCCGGTGGCCGGGCCCGGGCCGTCGTCGAAGGTGAGGGCGACGGTCCTGCCGTTGCCCGGGCCGGTGGCGGTCGAGTAGACGATCGCGGAGCCGGGGGCGTCCGGCGCGGGCAGCGGCGCGGCCGCGGTGGTCGCGGGGGAGCCGGGGGTGCTCGGGGCGCTGGGAGTGCCGGGAGCGCCGGTTGCGCCGGGGGTGCCGCTCGGGTGCCTGGTCGGCTCGGCCGCGGCGCCGGTCTGGGTGCCGGTCGGGCTGCTCGGACCGGTGGGGCTGCTGCTCGGGCTCGGCACGGCGCTCGGGCTGCCGCTCGTGCTGCTCAGGGTCAGGTTCGCGGTCGGGCGGGCCTGGGACTGGGTGGCGCCCTGGGCGGCGCCGCACGCGCAGGCGAGGGCGAGCGTGAGGACTGCCGCGCAGCCCGCGGCGGCGCGACGGAGCGGGGTGCGGCGGGTGCCGAGGTCCGACATGCGGCAGCTCCTGACGTGGTACCTGCCGCCCGGTGTGGATGCGGCTGCTCCCTACGACGATGGCTGCTCAACAGGCAGTTCCGAAAGGATGTAAGTATCTTGAGATCTTTCTCACCGGCAGCTGGGAGCCCGCTCTCAGAACGCCTGCCAGCGCACCGAAGGGTCCGCCTCGCGCAGTGAGGCCACCCGGCGCCGGAACTCGGCCAGAGCCGCCGCGTTGCCCGGCACGTGCTGCGCCACCCAGGCCGCGCCCGCCGTCTCCCGGGCCGCCTGCAGCACCCCGCAGCCGGCCCAGTCCCGGACGTCCCAGCCGTAGCCGCGGGTGAAGGCGAGGTAGTCCTCCTCCGGCACGCCGTAGCGCAGGCAGCCGAGGGCGAGTACCACCAGGTCGTGCTCGCGCAGGTCGTCCGCCACGGTCTCCAGGTCCAGCAGGATCGGTCCGTCCGGGCCCAGGTGGACGTTGCGCGGCAGGGCGTCGCCGTGGATCACGCCGGTGGGCAGCAGCGGGACCAGGGTGGGGATCTCCTCGGTCAGCTCCGCGGCCCGCTTGAGCAGGAAGTCGGCGTCGGCCGGGTCGAGGTGCCCCTCGGCGGACCGCAGCCAGCGCGGTACCGGGGCCAGCAACTCCCGCCTGGGCAACGGCGCGACGGGTGCCGGTGGCGCGGACAGCAGGTGCAGCGCCCGCAGCAGCGGGCCGAGGTCACCGAAGCCGGCCGGCCGCACGGCCGGCGCCAGGCGATGCCAGAAGGTGACCGGATGGCCGGCCGCGTCCACCGGGGTGCCCGCCGGCTGGTCCGCCAGGTCGTCGGCCGGGCGGACCACCGGGATGCCCGCGCCGTCCAGCCAGCGGGCCACGGTCAGCTCGTGTGCCGCCCGGCCGGTCAGGGCACCGCTGCGGCCGACCTTGGCGACCAGTGCCGGGGCGCCGAGGTCGAAGACCGCGTTCTCGCCGAAGGCGAGCAGCCGGGCGCCGGACGGATCGGGCAGGCCGGCCGTGGCACAGGCCAGGGCGAGCAGGGCGCGCGCCCGGGGCTCGTCGAAGCGCGGTTCGGTGCGATCTTGCATGGCAATGACGGTACCGGCCGTTCCCCCCTGGGGAGGGGGAACGGCCGGTGGATGAGGCGTTGTCCGGTGTCGTCGGGCGGGCTCAGGCAGGTGTCAGGCGTTGACCCGGCGGTGCCGGGGGCCGTCCACCGGGTCCGCCGGCGGGTCCAGCGGGCCGTTGGCGGCCGGGCTGGCCGGGGTGCCGACGGTGGCCGGCGGGGTCGGCTCCTCGTGCGAGAGGTTCGGCAGCCAGGACAGCCAGCTCGGCAGGTACCAGTTGCGCTCGCCCAGCAGGGTCATCACCGAGGGGAGCAGCACCCCGCGGATCACCGTGGCGTCGATCAGGACGGCGACCGCCAGGCCCACGCCCATCTGCTTCATCGACTGCATCGACAGGGTGCCGAAGACCGCGAAGACCGCCACCATGATGACCGCCGCGCTGGTGACCACACCGGCGGTGGAGCGGATGCCGTGGGCCACGGCGGCCCGGGTCGGCAGGCCCCGGTCGTGCGCCTCCTTGATCCGGGAGACCACGAAGACGTGGTAGTCCATGCTCAGACCGAAGAGGATCACGAAGAGGAAGAGCGGCACCCAGGACTCCACCGCGCCGACCCCGGAGGTGCCGAGCAGCGAGGCGCCCACACCGTGCTGGAAGACCAGGGTCAGGACCCCGTACGCGGCGCCGACCGAGAGCAGGTTGAGCACCACCGCGGTGACCGCGATGCCCAGCGAGCGGAACGAGGCGAGCATCAGGACGAAGGCGAAGACCACCACGAAGGCGAAGACCGGCAGCATGCTGGAGGTCATCTGCTGGTTGAAGTCGTGCGAGCCGGCGGTGCTGCCGGTCACCGGCGCCTCGGTGCCGGGGACCTTGAGCAGGGTGTTGGGGACCACGTCCTGACGCAGCGTGGAGAGCGCGGCCGTGCTGGCGGCGTCGTTGCCGCTGCCGTTGAGCGGGACGTCGATGGTGGCGACGTTCTGCTCCGGGTGCAGCGTGACCTCGATCGGGCCGTGCATCCTGCCGGTGGCCAGGGCCCGGGTCTGGAAGTCGGCGATGGCCTGCTTCATCGCCGGGGAGTTGATGTCGGCGGCCTTGACCACCACGGTGGCGGGGGAGGGGCTGCCCGGGAAGGCGGCCTCGATCCGCTGCGAGGTCTGGACCAGGGCGTTGCCCTTGGGCAGCGACTGCTGGAAGGTCAGGTTCGCGGTGTGCATGGTGAGCAGCGGGGCGGCCACCGCCAGCAGCAGGCCGCCGGCGAGCAGGGTGGCGGCCAGCGGGAAGCGCAGCACCGGGGTGAGCACGGCGTTCCAGACCCGGCTGCCGCTGTTCGGGTCCTTCGCCTTCAGCTTGTGCAGGAAGGGCACCCGGCCCTTCTCCACCCGGTCGCCGAGCATCGAGAGCAGCGCGGGGAGCACGGTGAGCGAGCCGAGCACCGCGGTGACCACCACCACGATGGTGGCGTAGGACATCGCCTGGAAGTCGGCGATCCCGGTGAAGAACATCCCGGCCATCGCGACCACCACGGTGATCCCGGAGACCAGCACGGCCCGGCCCGAGGTGGCGGCGGCCACCTTGAGGGCGGTCGCCGCGTCGCGTCCGGCGGCCCGCTCCTCCCGCTCGCGGCGCAGGTAGAAGAGGCAGTAGTCGACCCCGACCGCGAGGCCGACCAGCAGCATCACCGAACTGGCGTCGTTGCTGGTGTGCAGGAAGCGGCTGCTCAGCGCGACCAGGCCGCCGGCCGCGACGAACGCGGTGAGGGCCAGGCCGACCGGCAGCACCGCGGCGACCACCGCGCCGAAGGCGATCAGCAGGATGCCCAGGGCCAGCGGCACGGCGGTCCACTCGGCGCTGGCGAAGTCGTTCTTGAACTGCTCGCTGATCCACTTGTGCGCGGTGGCCTCGCCGAACTCCGCCACCGTGAAGGAGCCGTCGCTCTTCTGCAGCGCGGTGATCGCGTCGTTGGTGGCGGCGACGTTCTTGACGGCGTCGTCACTGGTCCCCGGCAGGTTGAACTGGACCAGGGCCGAGTGCTGGTCGGCGGAGATCGCCTTGGTCTGGTACGGCGAGCGCAGGTCGGCGGCCTTGCCGGTGCCGTTGATCGCGGCGACCACCTGGTCGACCTTGGCGTGGAAGGCCGGGTCGGCGGCGGTCAGCGTGCTGCTCTGGACCAGCACGGTCTCGCCGGCCGGGCTCTTGATCCCCGCGTCGTCGAGGATCTTGGCGGCCCGGGCCACCTGGCCCGGCATCGACTCGGAGTCGGTGATCTCGTGGCTGCCGGAGACGCCGCCGAGGAAGGCGGCCAGGACGACGAAGAGCAGCCAGCCGAAGACGGCGGTCTTGCGGTGACGGGCGCTCCAGGCGCCCATCATGGCGGCCAGGCCCTGCTTCGTCGACCTGTTCGTCAGTCTCGAGGCTGACCTTGAAGTGGATGACACGGGAGTCTCCCCTGGGACGCGACGGTGCGGGTCGCGGTGAGCGGCGGGCGGCGGTCGGTGGCCCGGGCGGTGCTTTCGGGCTCGCAACTGACACTAGAGAGCGCGCACTTGACGGGTAATCCGGCCAGCGGGTGAGTCCACCCTGGGCCTGCCCCCAGGAGCGGGGTGGGGTTTTCCCTACTGTCCGCTCCACCCTGAGTACTGGCAAAGCTCCACCCTGAGGCGGAGGTATCTCCACCCGGGGGACGAGGTCTGGACCGGTGTTGCCAGGTCAGGATGGTTCGGGGCAGAAGGAAGGCCCCTTAGGGGAGCGTCTCCACGCGACTAGGTGACCACCCCGGTGCGGGCCCGCGGCGTCACCGCGGGTCGCTTGCCGGGCGGCCAGTAAGTTCTCGTATGATGCTTCCTCCGAATACTTACCTGCCGACCGGCTAAGGACTGCGCTGCGGCGCCGTACCCGAGGCCGTCAGCCGCTCGCCCAGCGTCCCGTCCCCCAGGGCTGCGGTGAACCATGCCAGGAGGCATCGCAAGCATGTTCCACCGAATCGGACAATTCGTCGTCAGGCGCGCCTGGTGGGTGATAGCCGGCTGGGTGATCGCCGCGATCGCGATCGTCGCGAGCGCGCCGACGTTGACGGCACAGACGGACGAGAGCGCGTTCCTTCCGAAGCACTACGAGTCCATCCAGGCGATGGACGTGCAGCAGAAGGCGTTCCCGGCCAACTTCACCCCCAACGCGATGCTGCTCTTCGAGCGCACCGACGGGGCGGCGCTCGGTCCTGAGGACCAGACCGCGATGAAGAAGGTCACGGACGGCCTGACCGCCGAGCACATCAAGTACGTGCAGACGATCGTCCCGGTCAACGACAAGTCGACCTCCAAGGACGGCAAGTACGCGCTGTCCATGATCGGCTTCGACAAGAGCGCGCCCAAGCAGGGCACCGAGACCGCGGACACCGCCAAGAAGCTGCGCGAGGACGGCAAGTCGCTCGCGGCCGGCAGCAACCTCAAGGTGCAGCTGGGCGGTCAGGCCGCGCAGAACCTCGACCAGCAGGACTCGTCGAAGCTGGCGAACGTGCTGATCGGCGTCGGCACCGTGGTGATCATCCTGTTGACGCTGTTCCTGATCTTCCGCAGTCCGCTGATCGCCTTCCTGCCGGTGGCGCTGATCCTCGTCTTCTCCTCGGTGGCGAACGGCCTGATCGCCGACGCCAGCAAGGCCTTCGGCCTCAAGGCGGACAGCTCGGTCTCGGCGATCCTGATCGTGGTGCTGTTCGGCGTCGGCACCGACTACTTCCTCTTCCTGATCTTCCGCTACCGCGAACGGCTGCGAGCGGGCGAGGAACGCCGGGACGCGATGGTCAACGCCGTCGGCCGGGTCGGCGAGGCGATCAGCTCGGCGGCCGGCGCGGTGATCGTGGCCTTCAGCGTGCTGGTGCTCTCCAGCCTCGGCATGTTCAAGGCGATGGGCCCCTCGCTGGCGATCGCGGTCGCCGTCACGGCGCTGGCCTCGGTCACCCTGGTGCCGGCCGTGCTGTCGCTGATCCCGGAGCGGGTGCTGTTCTGGGAGAAGGGCCTGATCTACGCCTTCCGCAAGGTGATCCTGCGGCACCAGCCCAATCCCGCCACCCGCTGGCGGGTCGAGCCGAAGGGCGCCAAGTTCGCCGCGCTCGGCAACACCGTTCAGCGTCGCCCCGGCATGGTGGCCGCCGTCTCCGGGCTGATCCTGGTGGCGCTGGCGATCGGTGTCACCGGCTACAAGGGCACCTTCGACCTCGCTTCGAGCTCGATGCCGAAGACCAAGGAGTCGATGGTCGTCCAGACCACCCTGATGACCTCGTTCACGGCCGGCGCCGCCGATCCTTCGGACGTCTACGTCACCTCCACCACCGGCGTCCCGCTCGACAAGGCCGCCTTCCCGGCTTACGCCCAGGCGCTCGGCGGGGTCAGCGGTGTCGGCCAGGTGGCGCCGCAGCCCAAGGCCAGCGCCGACGGCCTGACGGCCGACTTCACCGTCATGCTGAAGGACGACCCGGCCTCCAACAAGGCCATCGACACCGTCGGCAAGCTGCGCTCGGTGGCGCACGGCCAGGCGCCGCAGGACACCAAGGTCTACGTGGGCGGTCTGACCTCCGTCTACAAGGACATCAACACCGCGATGGCCCACGACTACTCGTTGGTCTTCCCGATCGCGGCGCTGCTGATCATGGTGATCCTCGGCCTGCTGCTGCGCAGCGTGGTGGCCCCCTGGTACCTGATGGCGGCCGTCGGCCTCGGCTTCGGTGCCACCGTCGGCGCCACCACCCTGGTGTTCCAGAACATGAAGGGCGAGTCGGGCCTGATGTTCATGCTGCCGATGTTCATCTACCTGTTCGTGGTGGCCATCGGCACCGACTACAACATCCTGATGATCGCCCGCCTGCGGGAGGAGGCCCAGGAGGGCCGCAGCCCGCGCGAGGCGGCGAGCATGGCGCTGCGCCACGGCGGTCCGACCGTCGCGGCGGCCGGCGGCATCCTGGCGGCGACCTTCGCCACCATGTGCTTCGCGGGGAACACCCTGTTCAGTGAGATCGGGTTCTCGGTGGCCTTCGGCATCGCGGTCTCGGCCTTCGTGATGGCGATGTTCTTCACCCCGGCGCTGACGGCGCTGCTCGGGCGCAAGGCCTGGTGGCCCGGCCACCAGGGGCTTTCCAACCAGGGCGGCCCCAGCCACGTGGTAGCCGGTTCGGTGGCTGTGCACGACTCGGAGCCCGCCGGGCGCCGCTGACCCAGCACCTGGGCAGCACGTAGCGCGAGGCGGGCCGTCCCCGGGAGCACTCCCGGGGGCGGCCCGCCTACCTGTGTCCACCCGGTGTTCACCTGGAGACCTGCCAGAGTCAGGACCGGTCGGAACGGGCCAAAAATTATCCGATCATTCCGCCGAGCACCGTGCTACAGTCGAAGCAGTTGCAGTTTTGGTTCCCATGAACGTTTGTGTGCGCCTGCTGGTATCAACCATCAGGCGCATTTGTTTTGTCCGGCGGTCATCTCCGGATGGGGATCGCGGCGACGCGAGGTCCACGAGGTGTGGGTCTCGTTGCCCCAGGTATTAAGGAGACGGTTATGGCTACCGGCACCGTGAAGTGGTTCAACAGCGAAAAGGGCTTCGGCTTCATCGAGCAGGAGGGTGGCGGCCCGGACGTGTTCGCCCACTACTCCAACATCGCGGCTCAGGGTTTCCGTGAGCTGATCGAGGGCCAGAAGGTCGAGTTCGACGTCACGCAGGGCCAGAAGGGCCCGCAGGCTGAGAACATCGTCGTCATCGGCTGACGTTCGGCACCTGCTGAACGCGCACTGACGCAGCGAAGGCCCGTACCGCACGGTGCGGGCCTTCGCCCATGCCGCCGAACGGCCGGGGCGGCGCACTCTCTCCTGACGGCCGAACCCACGGGTCACCCATCGACGGTGACCCCTCAGGACGGAGTACCCGTACATGACTGATCAGGCACGTCGCTCCACCGGTCGCGGCCGCCCCCGTACGCAGGGCGCCAACACCACCGGTGGCTTCAGCGACGCGCAGGCCCGCGCCGGGCGCAGCTCGGGCGGGCTGCGCAGCCAGGCCCAGAGCCGCAGCCGCGGCGCCGGGCGGCCGCGCACCGCCGAGCCCGCCGACTTCACCGCGGTGACCGGCACCCCCGCCCGTCCGCCGGCCGCGACCTTCGCCGAGCTGGAGATGCCGAAGGCGCTGCTGAGCGCGCTGACCCGGGAGGGCGTCACCGAGCCGTTCCCGATCCAGTCCGCCACCCTGCCCGACTCGCTGGCCGGCCGTGACGTGCTCGGCCGTGGCCGCACCGGCTCCGGCAAGACCCTGGCCTTCGGCCTGTCGGTGCTGGCCCGGATCGCCGGTCGCCGGGCGGACGCCCGCCGACCGATCGCGATGGTGCTGGTGCCCACCCGTGAGCTGGCCCAGCAGGTCACCGACGCGCTCACCCCGTACGCGACCGCCGTCAACCTGCGGATCGCCACCGTGGTCGGCGGTATGTCGATCACCCGGCAGGCGAACGCGCTGCGCCGCGGCACCGAGCTGCTGGTCGCCACCCCGGGCCGACTGGACGACCTGATCAACCGTCAGGACGTCCGACTGGACGACGTGGAGATCACCGTCCTCGACGAGGCCGACCAGATGGCCGACATGGGCTTCCTGCCGCAGGTCACCAAGCTGCTGGAGCAGGTCGCCGAGGGCGGCCAGCGGATGCTCTTCTCGGCCACCCTGGACAAGAACATCGACCGGCTGGTGCAGCGCTTCCTGACCGACCCGGTGGTCCACTCGGTGGACCCCTCGGCGGGCGCGGTGACCACCATGGAGCACCACGTGCTCCAGATCGACCCCGCCGACAAGGCCTCCGCGACCGCGCACATCGCCTCCCGCGAGGGCCGGGTGATCATGTTCGTGCACACCAAGCACGGCGCCGACCGGCTGGCCAAGCAGCTGCTCGCCAGCGGGGTCAAGGCGGCCGCGCTGCACGGCGGCAAGTCGCAGCCGCAGCGCAACCGCACCCTGGACCAGTTCCGGGACGGGCACGTCAGCGCACTGATCGCGACCAACGTGGCGGCCCGCGGCATCCACATCGACGGCCTCGACCTGGTCGTCAACGTGGACCCGCCGATCGACCACAAGGACTACCTGCACCGTGGCGGCCGCACCGCGCGGGCCGGCGAGTCGGGCACCGTGGTCACCCTGGTGCTGCCCGAGCAGCGCCGGGACATGTCCAAGCTGATGACCACCGCCGGCATCCGCCCGGTCACCACCAAGGTCCGGCCGGGCGACGCCGAGCTGACCCGGATCACCGGCGCCCGCACGCCCAGCGGCGTCGCGGTCACGCTGGCCGCGCCGGTGGTGGCCGAGCCGGCCGCCGCCCCGAAGACCAGCTCCGGTGGCGGCAACGGCGGTGGCAACCGCCGCCGTTCCGGCCCGCGCTCCGGGCTGCCCACCGACGTGGACAGCAACGGCAACCCGAAGCGTCGCCGTCCGAAGCAGCGCATGGGCACCGGCACCGCCGGCTCCGCCGCGAGCGGCTCCGGTGGCGGCACCCGGATGGCGGCCGGCTTCATCGGCAAGGCCAGCGGCGCCCCGAAGGCGGGCAGCGGCTCGAAGACCGGCTCCAACTACGGCACCGGCCGCCAGCGGCGCGCCGCGCGCTGACGCTCACTGAGACGGCGAAGGGCCCCCGTACTCCGGTACGGGGGCCCTTCGCCGTGCTGGGCTAGGGCCGGACAGGCTCTAGGCTTCGGCCACCACGATGTAGAAGGTCACCGCCGCGAGGAAGGGGCCGCCCGCGAGGTGGTCCAGCCAGCGCTGCGCCCCGTCCGGGGTGAGGTATCCGGCGGCGACGGCACGCCGGGTGGTGCGTTCCAGCCCCAGGATCCCGTCGGCGGCCAGGACGTCCCGGAAGACGGGCGTGATCGCGATGACGTCGGGTACCGCGAACCCGGCCGCCACCGCCAGCCGCGGGAGCCGGCTACCGATACGGGCGTTGCGCACGGCCTGGTCGGTGACGTACCGGGTGTACGCGTGGGAGAGGTCGCCGTCCGGGTGGTCGACGGTCAGGGTGCCCCAGTCGGGTTCGCCCATGACGAGCCGTCCGCCGGGCCGCAGTACCCGTCGGATCTCGTGCAGTGCCCGGGCGGGGTCGGCGACGTGCTGCAGCACCCGGTCGGTGCGGGTGCGGTCGGCGCTGTGGTCCGCCAGCGGCAGCTCATGGAGGTCGCCGAGCCGCACCTGGACGGCCCTGTGCCCTGCGGTGCGCTCGATCGCGGCGTCGACCGCGGCCTGGTCGTGGTCGACGCCGATCACCGTCCCCGTCGCGGTGACCGCCTCGGCGAGCGCGCCGAGGTCGGTGCCGGGGCCGCAGCCGAGATCCACCACCGTCTGGCCCGGCCGGACGTCGAGTTCCTCGAGCATCCGGCGCTTGTAGGACCGGCCCAGGTCGGTCGCCGCGACCCGGTCGAGGTAGCTGAGCGGGTCGGGAGTCTCGGTCTCGAACTCGGTGGAGGTCATCCGCTCATTCAACCAACTAGCGCGAACTCTCGGCCACTTCACGGATGGTCAGGGCCAGCGGCGGCAAGCGATCCGCGGTGGCCTCGTCGCGTGGGGAGAGGACCACCAGTTGGAGTCCGTCGGGGGCGCGCAGCAGGACCTGGTCGAAGTGCAGTGGGCCGAGCTGCTCGTGGATCAGGTCCTTGGCGGTACCGGAGCGGTCCTGCACCTGGTGCTCGTCCAACCAGCCGTTGGCCTCGGGGAAGGCTTCGCGCAGGCGGCGGATCAGCTCGGCCAGTCGGCGGCCACCAGGGGTGGTGTCGCCGCCGCGTTCGGCGTAGGCGGCGCGCAGTTGGGCCAGGGTGCGGCGGGCGTGGTACTCCCAGCCCACGGTGCGGGTACGGGCCGGTCCGTGGGCGAAGACGATCCAGGCGAGGTTGCGGTCCTCCGCCTCCCAGCAGGAGAAGTCGAGCAGCGCCTCGGCCTCGGGGTTCCAGGTCCGGACGTCCCAGTCCGCGTCCATCAGGAAGGCCGGGGCGGGTGATTGCGCCCGCACCAGTCGCTCCAGCGCGGCCGGGACGCGGGCCGCCGGGTGCCCGGCGTGCGGGGCGGGCTGACTGCCCGCCAGCCGGAACAGGTAGTCGGTCTCCGCCTCGTCCAGCCGCAGCGTCCGGGCCAGGCTGGTGAGCACCTCGGGGGACGGGTTGATCTCGCGGCCCTGCTCCAGCCAGGTGTACCAGGTCACCCCGACCCCGGCGAGCAGTGCCAGCTCCTCCCGGCGCAGCCCGGGTGTGCGACGGCGCAGCCCGGGCGCCATACCGACATCCTGCGGAGTCAGCCGGGCCCGGCGGCTGCGCAGGAAGTTGGCGAGGGCGTCGCGCCGTACCTGCTGCCGACCGTCCTGCTGAGTGTCCGACATGCGTCCCCCTCGTTCGATTGCTCGGCTTCCAGTGTGCGGGTTCGATGCCGAGGCCAGGACCCTGGGCAATGTTTTGAATCTGTTCAAATTTCTCTGGCGCACGCCCGGGTCGCGGACTAGCATTTCCTCGCGCCAGTGGACCGCTGCACACGGGAGGGCAGCGGACGCGGGCGTCCATGGGAGGGGATCCACTTGAGCACGACTCGGGGTACGCGGGCGCGTGTCGCCCTTGCTTCGCTGGGCGCCGTTGGCCTGGCGCTGGCCGTGGCCACGCCCGCGATCGCGGCGGGCGGGACGCCTGCGACGCCCACCCAGCTCTTCAACGGTCTGCGGAACTGCTCGACCGACCCGGCCGCCCCCAGCTTCCTCGACGGGCGCGGCAACATCACCCTGGAGGGTGTGGCGCAGGAGGCCGACGCCCCGGCCTACCAGCGGGTCGCCGAGCAGTTCCGGCTCTGGCCGGTCAGCGACCCGACGCAGGTCACCACGCTCAGCAACTCCAGTGTCCTCGTGGGCAACGCGGGCTCGGTCATCGTGCCGTCCGCCGCCGTCGCCGACGGGCAGACGTATGCCTGGCAGGCGCAGGTGACGGACGGCGGCGTGGCCTCCGACTGGTCGGCGACCTGCTACTACACGGTGGACGGCACGCCTCCGGCCCAGGCGCCGGTGGTCTCGTCGGCGAACTACCCGCAGGGCGGTTGGGACCAGGGCGGGGCGCCGGTCCAGTTCACCCTGGACGCGGCCGGTGTCGGCGACGTGGCGGGCTTCGAGTACTCCTGGAACGACCTGACGGCGCCGGTCCTGGCACACACCGGGCCGGGCGGCATCCCGCAGATCAACGACCCGTACAGCGACTTCCCCGACACCTTCGTGCGCGCCACCACCCTCGGCGGCAAGGCCACGCTGAGCCTGATGCCGCCGCGCGGCAGCGGCCCGGTGACCCTCCAGGTGCGGAGCCTGGACCGGGCATTCAACATCTCGGAGACGACGCGCTACCAGTTCTTCATCAAGCCGTCGGTCCCGTCGGTCACCACCCCCGTCCCCGCGCCGCAGTTCGACGAGCCGACCCCGTTCAAGTTCACCCCCGACCCCGCGCTGCAGGCCGTGAGCCCGGTGGTCAGCTACACCGTGCGGATCCAGGCCGGTCCGAACTCCCGGACCGTCACCGTCCCGGCGGGCGGCAACGGCCAGGGCGAGCTGAACATCCGGCTCAACGGCGCCTACGGGACGGACATCAACGTGTCCAGCACCAGCGCCAACGGCTGGGTCAGCGGCGAGGGTCAGTGGCGGACCGGCTACCTCGACAGCACCCCGACGGTGAGCTCGGACGTCTACCTCGAGAACGGCACCAGCGGCGGAGTCGGCGTCGCCGGCAGCTTCACCTTCGCGCCGAAGGTGAAGGGAGTGGCGAGCTACACGTACTCGTTCAACGGAGGCCCGGCCACCACGGTCTCGGCAGGTGACGGCGGTACGGCGACGATCAGCTGGACCCCGACCACGAGTGACTACCAGGACCTCACGGTCTACGCGACCACCGGGGACGGCATCGTGCTGAGCTCCTACGACTACGGGTTCTGGGTGAACTGACGCCCGAGCACTCCCTGGTGGGCGGCAGCCAAGGCGGCTGCCGCCCACCAGGCGTGTTACGGGGTGGGGAAGCGGCCGGCCCTGAGGGCGCCGGTGAAGGCGGCGAAGGCGGTGGCGGGGAAGAGGAGGGCGGGACCGTCGGGGTCCTTGGAGTCGCGGACGGGGACGGTATTCGCAAAGTCCGAGCAGGCGGCCGTGCACGTGCAGGCGGTGCGCTCCGTGCGACGGTGACGAGGTCGCCGGGACGGGAGCCGTAGCGTGATCGAGCTCCCGGTCCCGGTCCCCGTCCCGGGGTGCGCCACCTGCGCCGAGTTCCAGAAGGACCTGCGGGCCGTCGAGCCGCAGACCTCGGCCGAGACCGACGTGCGGGTGCTCTGGCGCCGGCACCAGGCTGCCGAGCACGGGATCACGGTGCCGGAGGTACGGATCTGAGAGGGCGGTAGGTTTCTCGCCGGCCGTCGCACCCCGGAGCCCGACTATCCGAGAGTCCACCGCTGGTTGCCGCCGCCGTTGCACGACCAGAGTTCGACCGGGGCGCCGTTGGCGGTGGAAGCTCCGGTCACATCCAGGCACAGGCCGGACTGGACGCCCGTGATCGTGCCGTTGGAGTTGAGGTTCCACTGCTGGTTGGTCTGGCCGTTGCAGGACCAGAGGATCGCCTTGGTGCCGTTGACGGTGCCCATGGCGTTGGCGTCCAGGCACAGCACGCTGCCGCCCACGGTCACCGTCAGCTGGTTCGACGCCGTCCGGGTCCAGGTCTGGTTCGCGGCGCCGGTGCAGCTGTAGATCTGCTGCTGGGTGCCCAGCGTGGTGGTCGAGTTCGGGTCGTCCAGGCACTTGCCCGCACCCACCGCGTGCAGCGCGCCGTTGTTGCCGCCGCCGGAGGGGGTGCTGTCCAGGCCCATGAAGTGGATGGCGTTGGCGGCCATCGCGGTGCCCTTGACGGGCAGTTCGTGGCCGGCACCGGAGATGCTGTACGCCTCGACCTGGGTGGTGCCGGCGCCGTTGTTGTACCGGGTGCGGGTCCAGTTGGCCGCCGGGGTGTCGGTGGACGACGGGTTCTGGCTCACCCCGAGGACGTCGGTCCACTGCTTGATCTCTTCGGCGAGGTTGTTGTAGTTCACGGTGGTGTCGTTGGTCCCGTGCCACAGCTGCATGCGCGGCCGCGGGCCGGTGTAGCCGGGGTACGCGGTGCCCCGCACCAGGTCGCCCCACTGCTGCGGGGTCTTGTTGACCTGCCCGCCGCCGCAGGGCCCGTTCCAGCCGCGCACCGTGCCGGTGGCGAAGCAGTGGTAGGGCACTCCCATGAACGCGGCGCCCGCCTTGAACACGTCGGGGTAGTCGGCGAGCATCACGTTGGTCATCATGCCGCCGGACGACTGCCCGGTCACGAACACGGCGTTGGGGTTGCCGCCGTAGTGCTGCTCGGTGTAGGTGATCATCGACATCAGCCCGACCGGGTCACTGCCGCCGTTGCGGGTCAGCGCCTGGTCGGAGGAGACGTCCCAGCAGGCTGCGCCGGGGGTCGAGGGGTAGATGACGAGGAACCCGTACTGGTCGGCCAGCGACGCGAAGTCCTGGCTCTGGTACAGGTAGGGCCCGGAGCCCTGACACCCGTGCAGGGCGAGCAGGATCGGCGGGTTGGCCTTGACGTTGTTCGGCCGGTACAGGTTCATCTGCAGGCCGGTCGGGTTGGTGCCGAAGTTGCTGATCGGGGTCAGCGAGGCGACGGCGGCCTGGGGGGCGGCCGGCAGGCTCAGGCTGACCGCGATGCCGAGCGCGGCGGCGACGCCGAGCACGCGGGTCATCAGGTACCGGGAACGCAGCGTGGAACCTCTCTTCCTCCGCGGGCTCTTGACAGATGGGCGAGGGAACATGTCGATGCTCTCTTTCAGCCGTTGCCTCTGACCAGACCGCCTGTCCGGACACCACCCAGTTGTCACCGCCCCCGGAAAGGTTGCACGGGACCGCGAAGATCTTTTTTGGGCAGCACGTCACTTATCGCCCTCTGATACCTGCGGCGTAGTGGTCAAGCGCCCAACTCGCGCCCGGAGTTGTGCAAGTAGGCCAGGCTGCGCAGGAGTTCGGCTCGCAGGGTCGGGGTGAGGTGGCGGGCCCAGGCGGGGGTGGGTTCTCCGCGCAGGTGGGCCCAGCAGGCCAGCGCGTAGCCGAACTGGCGGTCTGTCAGGTATCCGAGGTGGTGGGTGGTGCCGAGGAAGGAGCCGGCCAGCATCTGCTCGGTGAGGTCGCCCATCGGGAGGGCCGACCAGCCGTGGGCGGTCCTGGCGAAGGTGTGGGCGGCGTTGGCGGTGAAGACGCCCATGCCGAGGTGGACGGTCAGGAGGTCGGTGAGCTTCTCCTCCTCCCGCTCCCAGTCGGGCAACCGGCCCTCGCCGCGCAGCCGGACGTGGGCCAGCTCGTGGGCGATGATCGCGGTGAGGCGGGCCGGGTCCTCGCGGGCACGCAGGTCCAGGGATATGACGGCGTGGCCGTCCTCGTGGTGGTAGGTGCCGACCCATGCCGGCGCGTGGCTGCGCGCGATCTGAGCGGATGTTGAGGCGGTCACGGCTCAATCGGCGACCTGATCGCCGCTCAGCGGCGGGCGGGTGGCCCGGTCGGTGAAGGGGCAACGCGCGTGGCCGGCGTCCTCACCACGGCAGTGCCCCGACCCTGCCCGCCGGGCGGCGGCGTGAGTCGGCCCGGCAGTGCCAGGCGTGCGGCGGCTGCGCCCAGCAGGCAGACTCCGGCGGCGACCACGCAGGCGAGGTGGAAGCCGTACATGAACGAGGTCTGGACGTCGCTCAGGAGGCTCTGCCGGGCGGCTGGTTCGGCAGCCGCGGTGATCCCCAGCGCCGATGCGACCGAGTCCTTCGCGGCTGCCGCGGTGTGCGCCGGAAGGTCGGCGAAGGCGGTGGTGGCGAGCCGACTCGCGTACAGGGACGTGAAGATCGAACCGATCACCGCCACACCGAGGGTGCCGCCGGCCTCGCGGGTCGCGTCGTTGACGGCCGACCCGACTCCGGCCTTCGCCGGCGGCAGCACGCTGAGGATCGACTCGGTGGCGGGCGCCGTGGTGAGCCCGAGCCCCAGTCCGAGCATCACCATCTGGCCCACGATCCGCGGATAGGACATGAAGGTCGGTGACAGGGCGATCCACCCGAAGGACGAGCCGAGCAGGACCAGGCCGGTGGTGACCACCGCGCGGGTGCCGAGCCGGTTCACCAGCGCGACCCCGCCCACCGACCCCAGCGCGATGCTCAGCGCGACCGGCAGGATCCGCACGCCGGTGGAGAGCGTGCCGTAGCCGCGGATGAACTGGAAGTACTGGGTCACCAGGAAGATGAACCCGAAGAGCGCGAAGAACGCGACCGTCACCGAGCCGCTCGCCGCCGAGAACGCCGGTGTCCGGAACAGCGTCATGTCGATCATGGGCTGCCGTCGGCCCCGCTCGACCCGGACGAACAGCGCCGTCAGGAGCACCGAGCCGGCGAATCCCGCCAGGCTGGCGGGAGCGGCCCAGCCGCGGTTCGGAGCCTCGATGATGGTGTAGACGAGCAGGCCGATCGCCGTCGAACTCGCGGCGAGCCCCGGAAGATCGAGGCGGGCGGCGGCGGGATCGCTCGACTCCGGCACCCACACCCAGGTCGCGACCAACGCGGCCAGTGCCACGGGCACCAGGGCGAGGAACACCGAGGGCCAGCCGAAGTGCGCCAGCAGGACTCCGCCCGCCACCGGCCCCACGGCCACCCCGAGTCCGGTCACCGCACCCCAGACGCCAACCGCCTTGGCGCGGGAGCGGCGTTCGGGAAAGGTGTTGGTGATGATCGACAGAGTTGTGGGGAAGATCGTCGCCGCGCAGGCGCCCATCGCGAAGCGCACGGCGACCAGTGCGCCGGGTGAGCCGACCAGGCTTCCGATCGCACTGGTGACGGCGAAACCCGCAAGTCCCGCAAGGAGCGTCGGCCGGCGCCCGAAGCGGTCGCCGAGCGAGCCCGCGGTCAGGACGAGCGCGGCGAAGGCGAGGTTGTAGCCGTCGACGACCCACTGCAGGTCCCGGGTCGTCGCCCCGAGCTGTCTGCTCAGCTCCGGCAGGGCCACGTTGACGATGGTGGTGTCCAAGTTGATCGCGAACGCCGCCAGGCAGACCGTGGCGAGGACCAGGCCCTGTCGGCGAGCGGTGAGGGCGGGCATGAGGGTCTCCATCCGCCGCGCATGTTGACTGCGGTAACATGCGATTAATGCCACAATTCCACTCAAAATGGACAGTGTCAACATCGCTCGGGAAGTGGGAGCCCACATTGCCGAAGACGGCCTATCACCACGGTGACCTCCGCCAGGCCCTGATCCGCGCCGGTATCGATGTCGCTCGCACCGGCGGCCCGGCGGCCGTCGTGCTCCGTGCGGTGAGCCGGGAGGTCGGCGTCTCGCACAATGCCGCCTACCGGCACTTCGCCGACCGGGAGGACCTGCTGGCCGCCGTCGCGGCCGGCTGCATGGAGCGCCTCGGCCGCCTGATGGTGGAGCGAACCGCCGAGGTCCGCAGCCCGGACCCGGTCGAGCGGGCCTGGGCCAGGCTGGAGGCGATCGGTCGGGCCTACATCGAGTTCGCCCTCACCGAGCACGGGTGGTTCCGGACCGCCTTCTCCGGCGCCGCCGCCCACGGCGGCAAGCCGCCGGTCCCAGCGGCCGACCAGTGCGCAACCGATCCCTACACACTCCTCGCCCAGCGGCTCGACGAACTCGTCGAGGTGGGCGCGCTGCCCGCCGAACGCCGGCCCGGGGCCCAGTACGCGGCATGGGCCGCGGTGCACGGCCTGTCGAGCCTCCTGGTCGACGGCCCGCTCCAGGACCTGCCCGAGGGCGAGCGGCGGGCCGCGGCCGACAGCGTGCTCGCCACCGTCTCCCGCGGCCTCTGACGGCAAGGGCGGGCGCTTCGCTCGCTCACCGCGGCGGCGCCGGGAGGAGCGCCCGCAGGCGCCGGGCGGGGGAGCAGCTCGGCGGAACCGGCCGAAGCCGGCCGGCGGCCGGCCGCCGCGGTGGAGCGGAGGGGCTGGCCGACCATTCGCGCCGGAACACCTCGTGCGCAGCCTCAGCCCCGGTCCTGGGCCTGCCGGTTGTCCACGTACTCGGTGACGACCGAGAAGAACCGCGCCGGGTCCTCGAACGGCAGGCCGTGGCCGCCGGGGACCTGGAGGTAGTCGGACCGGCGGATGGCGGCAGCGAGTTCGCGCTGGTGGTGGGGCGGGAGGATCCGGTCGTCGGCGCTCGCCAGCACGAGGGTGGGCGCGGTGATCCGGCCCACCGCGTCACGCAGGTCGATCCGGGTGTCGAGTTCTATCTGCCCCAGGATCCGCTCGTCGAGCATGGCCGTGAAACCGGCGGCCAGTTCGGCGAACTGCGCGTCGTCCAGGGTGTCCAGCAGGCCGGGTCCCATCGCGGTGAGGATCAACTCGCGGGCCAGCAGGGCCGGGTCGGTGCGCAGCAGGCGGGTCCAGAGGTCGAACATGAACGCTTCGCGCGGGGCGGTCCTGACCCAGCCCGCGTGCAGGAGGAGCGAGGTCACGGCGGCGGGGTGCCGGGCGGCCACGGCCGTGGCGAGGGCCGCGCCCAGCGAGTGGCCGACCAGGTGGAACCGCTCCAGGCCGGCGGCGCGGGCGGTGGCCACGACCCGGTCGGCGAGCGCGTCGAGGTCGATCGGCGCGGGGTCGACGGGGGTGGCGCCGGCGCCGGGCAGGTTCGGGGCGAGAACGGTGTACCGGTCGCGCACGGCCTCGATGAGGGGTCCCCAGTTCGAGGTGGCGTCGGCGCCGGTGCCGTGGATCAGGACCAGGCCCGGGCCGGATCCGGCGACGACGTGATCGAGCGGTGTGAAGCCGGGCAAGGGTGCCTCCATGGGTGAGCGCGGAGTCGATGCTGAGTGATACCCAGAAAGATAGCAGAGCTCTGGCATGTTCGCAGAGCTCTGTCATCAGGCAGGGTTCGATCTGGTGACGTAGGATCGGGCCCATGAAGATGCCGGTCACCGAGCGCCTCGGGCTGCACATCAAGCGGGTGGAGCAGGAGCTGATGGCGGCCAAGCACGCCGCGCTCCGACCGTTCGGGCTGACGGTCCCGCAGTACGCCGTGCTGTACGCGCTCGACGACCAGCCTGGGCTCTCCGCCGCCGCCCTCGCCCGCGCCTGCCTGGTCACCCCGCAGACCATCGCCACCGTGCTCGCCAACCTGGAGGCCAAGGAGCTGATCACCCGTCGGCCGCACCCGTGGCACCGCAGGGTGATCGAGGTGACCCTCACCGACGAGGGGCGCAGCCTGCTCGCCCGGGCCGACGCGGAGGCCGTCGCCGTCGAGCGGCGGATCGCCGACGGCTTCAGCGCCGAGGAGCGCGCCCTGCTGATCGACCTGCTGGCCCGCGCATCGGCTCAGCTGACCGCGGCGCCGCAGCCGGCCCCGGAGCGCTGAGGTCGGCAACGCGGACTGACGGGCCGTCGGATGCTGGTAGTGCCGCTACCAGCATCCGCACGCACTGCTGCGAACGCTCCGCCGACGGGAGGCTGGACCCAGTCGAGAGAGCTGAGGAGCAGCCGAGATGAGTGTCAACACGCCTCGTACGATCACCCGCCGCACCGCCCTGGCCGCCGCGTTCACGCTGTCCACGCTGCTGGGCGCGGGCGCGGTGGCGGCGCCGGCCGAGGCGAGCCCGGTGGTGGCCGGCCAGTGGCAGGGCGCGGTACTGCACGGGCACGGCGAGAGCCTGCACCCGGAGAGCGCCGCCTGGGACCCGATCCGCCGTCAGTTCGTCGTCGGCTCGCTGCGGCACGGGACGGTGAGCGTGGTGCGGGCCGACGGCGGAGTGCGCACGCTGGTCGCGGACCCGCGGCTGGTGTCGGTGGTCGGGGTCAAGGTGGACGCCGCGCGGGGGCGGGTGCTGGTCTGCAACGCCGACCCGGCGGGGCTGTCGGTGCGCAGTACGGCCGACAGCAAGGGACGCGTGGCCGGTCTGGGCAGCTATGACCTGGAGACGGGTCAGCGACGGTGGTACGTGGACCTGGCGGCGGTGGCGGGGGACGGTGGCCCGCATGTGGCCAACGACGTCGCCTTCGACGCCGACGGAACCGCCTACGTCACGGACTCGTTCGCGCCGATCGTCTACCGGGTGACGGCCGACGGGCGGGCCTCGGTGCTGGTGCGCGACCCGCGGATCGGGGCCGGACCCGGCCAGTTCGGGCTGAACGGGATCGTGCTGCGCGGCGGCCGGCTGTGGCTGGGCAACTATCAGACCGGCGCGATCTGGCAGCTGCCGCTGCGCCACCCCGAGCGGGTCGAGCTGCTGGTGCAGGACCCGCGTCTGGTCGGCCTGGACGGGATGGCCGCCGGTCCGGACGGGACGCTGGTGGGCGTGACCAACCGGATCGGCACCGACGCCACCGGCACCGTCGTGGTGGTGCACCCGGGCGAGGGCGGGAGGGTGGAGTCCCGCCCGGCGGCGGACCCGGCGCCGACCGCCGTGACCAGGGGTCCGGGCGGTGCGCTGTACGTGCTGTCGGGCCGGATGGACCTGCTGTTCGCCGGGCAGCTGTCGGACGAGTTCACCCTGCGCCGGATCTGACCGCGCCTGAAACTGACGTCGAGTCAGGCGGCCTGGGCGGAGAGGCTGTTGAGCCGAGCAGCGGCGAACCGGTGCAGCAGCAGTTCGGCGATCTCCGGAGCCGCGCCGAGGACCGGGGCGAGCACCCCGGCCTCGGCCTCGGTGGCGGCCGCAGCGATCCGGTCCGGGAGCAGGCCCGGGGCAAGCAGGTAAGGGGCGACCGCGGTGCGCGTCACACCACGGGCCCGCAGCGCCGCCAGTGCGTCGGGGACCCGGGGCCCGCCGGCCGAGGCGTACGCCACCTCCACCGCCCCCAGCCCCGGCGCCGCTGCCAGTCGGCGGCCAGCGCGCGGGTGGCGGCGTCGGCGGCGGGGTCGGAGGAGCCGGCGGCCGCCAGCACCACACCGGTGCCGGCCCGGACGGCGGGGGAGGAGACGTCCAACCCGGCCTGGGCCAGTCGCCGCTCCAGCGCCGCGAGCAGCAGCGGGGAGGGGCCGAGCACCTCCGCGACCGGCACGGCCGCGCCGGCCGCACCGGCCGCCCGCAGCGCGGCGGGGATGTCGTGCTTGGCGTGGAAGGCGCGGTTGAGCAGCAGCGGCACCGCCACGGCGTCGGTCAGCCGACCCAGCACCTGCGGGATGCGCGGCGCGCAGTGGTCCAGGTAGGCGGTGGCCACCTCCAGCCCGGGCCGCTGCGCCCGCACCTCCCGGACCAGCGCGTCGACCGTCGCGGCGTGCCGCGGGTCACGGCTGCCGTGGGCGATCAGGAGCAGGGCGGTCATGTCAGCGCTTTCAGCGGGCTTTCAGCGGGTGTTCTGCAGCAGGCCGCGGCTGCGCAGCACGCGGCGCTCCAGGGGGGAGAAGATCAACAGGTCGATGGCGACCCCGACGACCAGGATCAGGATGATACCGAGCAGCACTCCGGACATGTCGTTGGAGTCGCGCTGGTTCTCCAGGTAGCGGCCCAGGCCGATGCCCAGGTCGGGGGAGCTGGCGATCAGCTCGGCGGCCATCAGCGAGCGCCAGGAGAACGCCCAGCCCTGCTTGAGACCGGACAGGTAGCCGGGCAGCGCGGCCGGCAGCAGGATGTGCCGGGCGCCGCTGAGCCCGCGCGCCCCGAGGGTGCGACCGGCCCGCAGGAAGAGCGGCGGCACCTGGTCGATGCCGGAGATCAGGCCGTTGGCGATGGACGGCACCGCGCCGAGCAGGATCACCGCGTACATCGCCTGGTCGTTGATGCCCAGCCAGATCACCGCGGCCGGCACCCAGGCCACCGAGGGCAGCGACTGCAGACCGGAGAGCACCGGGCCGACCGCGGCCCGGACGAACTTCACCCGGGCCACCACCAGGCCGATCGGCGTGCCGATCACCACCGCCGCCAGGAAGCCGGAGATCCCGCGCCAGATGCTGGTCCAGATGATCGAGAACAGCGTCCCCTGGTACCAGAGGTCGGTCAGGCTGTGCCAGACGTCCAGCGGGCTGGGCAGCTTGTACGAGGCGGTGACGTGCAGGCTGTAGAGCAACTGCCAGATCGCGAGCACCAGCAGCACGCCGAGCACCGGCGGCAGCGCCTTCTCGCGCAGCACCTGGCCGATCGGGGCGCGCTGGATCTGCACGGCGTCGAGCGCGTCCAGCCCGGCCTCGACCCCGTGCAGGTCGTCGGCGGAGCTCTCCTTGGAGAGCGGAGCGGGGGCTGTCTCAGTGCTGGCCATGGCGGCGGATCTCCCCACGCAGGTCTTCGGTGATCTCGACGGACAGGTCCGCGACGGCGGCGGACTCGATTCGGCGCGGCTGCGGCAGGTCGACCTGCCACTGCTTGGCCACCCGGCCGGGCCGGGAGGAGAGCAGCACCACGCGCTGGGCCAGCCGGACGGCCTCGCGCACGTTGTGCGTGACGAACAGGACGGTCAGCTGCCGTTCCTGCCAGATCCGGGTGATCTCCTCGTGCAGCACGTCGCGGGTGATCGCGTCCAGGGCCGCGAACGGCTCGTCCATCAGCAGCACGCTGCTGCCCTGGGCGAGCGCCCGGGCCATCGCGACCCGCTGGCGCATGCCGCCGGAGAGCTCGTGCACCCGCTTGCCGTAGGAGCCGCCGAGCCGCACCAGTTCGAGCAGCCGCTCGGCCTCGGCCTTGCGGTCGGCCCGGGCCACGCCGTTGAGCCGCAGCGCCAGCTCGATGTTCTTGCCGGCGGTCAGCCACGGGAAGAGCGCGTGCTCCTGGAACATCAGCGCCGGGCGGCCACCGGGCACCTCGATGCTGCCGGCCGTCGGCTTGTCCAGCCCGGCGACCAGGTTGAGCAGGGTGGACTTGCCGCAGCCGGACGCGCCGAGCAGGCAGACGAACTCGCCGGCGGCGACATCGAGGGTGATGTCGTCCAGCACCGGGGTGGCCGCGCCGGGGCGGCCGAAGGACTTGTGCACGCCTGCGATCCGGACGGCAGGGGTGCCGGTCCGGTCCGCGATGTCGGGGGCCTCGTTCGGGGTGGTCAGTGCCGTGCTCATAGCGGGCACCTCCTGGCGTGAGTGGGGCGAGCGAAAACTGGAGCGGGGCCGGGGTCCACCCCCGCCCGACCCTGTGACTGGGCATCGACCGGGACGGGCGGGGGAGGACACCGGAGCTACCGGTGCGGGGACAACGTCAGTGAGGGTGCTACGGGGTGCCGAGGCCGGCGTCGGCCGCCACGGGCTGACCGGCGGCCTTGAGCACCTTGTTGAGCAGCGACAGGTCGTAGATCCCGGCGATGTTGGGCTTCTTCAGCAGCCCGGCGGTCACCGCGTGGTCGGCCTCCGCCTGCAGGGTGCTGGCCAGCGGGTCGTCCAGGAAGTCGATGCTCTTCCAGGCCGGGGCGAGCACGTTGGCCGGCAGCGCGTTGCCGCCGGTCGCCTTGATCGCGTCGTTGGCGTCCTGCTGGGCCTTGTCCGGGTTGGCCTTGATGAAGGCGTTGGACTTCACCGAGCCGCGCAGCACGGCCTCCACCACGTCCGGGTGCTCCTTGAGGAACTTCTGCGAGACGATGATGTTGGTGATCACGAACTGCTTGTTCGGCCAGAGGTCCTTCTCGTCCAACAGCACCTTGGCGCCCTTGTTCACCAGGGTGGAGGCGGTGGGCTCGGGCACCCAGGCGCCGTCGATCGAGCCGGAGGAGTAGGCGTCCGGGGTGACCTTGTTGTCGGTGCGGACCACCGAGACGTCACCGGCGCCGGACTGCGGGTCCACCTTGTAGCCCTTGCCCGACAGGTAGTTCAGCAGCGCCACGTCCTGGGTGTTGCCGAGCTGCGGGGTGGCGATCTTCTTGCCCTTGAGGTCGTCCAGCGACTTGATCTTGTCCGGGTTGACCACCAGCCCGACGCCACCGGAGGCCGAGCCGCCGATGATCTTCAGGTTGGTGCTGTTGGACTTCACGTAGCCGTTGATCGCGGGGGAGGGGCCGATCCAGCCGATGTCGATCGAACCGGCGTTCAGCGCCTCGATCTCGGACGGGCCGGCGTTGAAGACCTGGGTCTTGATCTGGGTGCCGCCGAGCTCCTTCTGGAAGAGCCCTTCCTGCAGGCCGACCAGCGCGGTGCCGTGGGTCAGGTTGGCGAAGTAGCCGATCTTGACCGTGTCGGCGGACAGCTTCGCACCCGAGGTGGCCGCTGCCGGGGCGGCGTTGGCCTTGGTGTCGGCCTTGGAGCCGTAGCCGCCGCAGGCGGTCAGCAGGCCGACGGCGGTCAGACCCGCCACGCCGGTCAGCGTGGCGCGTCTGGCGCGCCCGGCGTTGGGGCGAAGCGGGCTATGCGTCTGAGAGGAAGCCATGGGAGGTGTCCTTCGCTGGAACGGTCAAGGGAAGCTGGTGCGTTGGCACGCCGGGTGCCGTCTTCTGGAGGTGCGGAAGGCGGCGGTGCACCCGGTGACGGAGTGTCAGAGACCCCGTCCGGACCCACATCGGCCGATGCCGCCCTGGCCACTGCCACGGACGCCGCTGCCGATGCGGCCGCCTTCCTTGTCCATGCCGGAGAACGCCTCTCCTGACATCAGACCCAGTCCCCCTCTTCCGCCTGCGGCTCGGCCACCGCGAGGGCGCCGCCGAAGGCCTCGCCCGCCATACCGGCGGTGAGCGTGGTGCCGTCGGCCGGGTCGATCAGCAGGAAGGACCCGGTCCGGCGGTTGTCGGTGTAGTCGTCCAGCGCCAGCGGCTCGGCGGTGCGCAGCACCACGCGGCCGATGTCGTTGACGCCCAAGCCCTCGGCGCCGGAGCGCTGTTCGAGGGTGTCGATGTCGATCCGGTAGGAGATCTCCTTGACCAGCGCGCGCACCGTGCGGGTGGTGTGCTTGAGCAGCACCTTGTCCCCGGCGCGCAGCGGGCGCTCGTGCAGGTGGCTCACGGTCGCCTCGACGTCCTTGGTGGGCACCGGCACCGGGCCCGCCGCGATCAGGTCGCCGCGCGAGATGTCGATGTCCTCGGCCAGGCGCACGGTGATCGACTGCGGCGCCCAGGCGACGTCGGTCGCCTCGCCGAGCAGGTCGATGCCCGCCACCGTGGTGGTGTGCCCGGAGGGCAGCACCGTGACGGCGTCGCCGGTGCGCAGCACGCCGGAGGCCAACTGCCCGGCGTAGCCGCGGTAGTCGGGGTTCTCGGCGGACTGCGGCCGGATCACGTACTGGACCGGGAAGCGGGCCGGCTCGACGCTCGGGTCGGTGCCGACCGGCACCGTCTCCAGGTGCTCCAGCAGGGTCGGGCCGCCGTACCAGTCCATGTGCGCGGAGGGCTCGACCACGTTGTCGCCGGCCAGCGCCGAGATCGGGATCGAGACGATGTCGCTCACCCCGAGGGAGGCCGCGTAGGCGGTGAACTCCTCGGCGATCGCCGCGAAGACGGGCTCGGCGTAGTCGACCAGGTCCATCTTGTTGACGGCCAGGACCACGTGCGGCACCCGCAGCAGCGCGGCCACCGCGGCGTGCCGGCGGGTCTGCTCGACCACGCCGTTGCGCGCGTCCACCAGCACCACGGCCAGCTCGGCGGTGGAGGCGCCGGTCACCATGTTGCGGGTGTACTGCACGTGCCCGGGGGTGTCGGCCAGGATGAACCGCCGCCGGGGCGTGGCGAAGTAGCGGTACGCCACGTCGATGGTGATGCCCTGCTCGCGCTCGGCCCGCAGGCCGTCGGTGAGCAGCGCCAGGTCGGGAGCCTCCTGGCCGCGCTTGCGGGAGGCGTGCTCGACGGCCTCCAGCTGGTCGGCCAGCACCGACTTGGAGTCGTGCAGCAGGCGGCCGACCAGGGTCGACTTGCCGTCGTCCACGGACCCGGCGGTGGCGAAACGCAGCAGCGAGGTGGCGGTCAATTCGGTGGTGCTGGACATTTTAGAAGTACCCCTCGCGCTTGCGGTCTTCCATGGCGGCCTCGGAGAGCTTGTCGTCGGCCCGGGTCGCCCCCCGCTCGGTCAGCCGGCTGGCGGCGATCTCGGTGATCACGTCCGCGATGGTCGCGGCGGCCGAGTCGACGGCGCCGGTGCAGGACATGTCGCCGACCGTGCGGTAGCGGATCAGCCGCCGCTGCACCGTCTCGCCCTCCTTGGGGCCGCCCCACTCGCCGGCGGTCAGCCACATGCCGTCGCGGGCGAAGACGTCGCGCTCGTGCGCGTAGTAGATCTCCGGCAGCTCGATCGCCTCGCGCTCGATGTACTGCCAGACGTCCAGCTCGGTCCAGTTGGAGAGCGGGAAGACCCGGACGTGCTCGCCGACCGCGTGCTTGCCGTTGTAGAGGTTCCACAGCTCGGGGCGCTGGCGGCGCGGGTCCCAGGCGCCGAACTCGTCGCGCAGCGAGAACACCCGCTCCTTGGCGCGGGCCTTCTCCTCGTCCCGGCGGCCGCCGCCGAAGACCGCGTCGAACTTGCCGGTCTCGATGGCGTCCAGCAGCGGGACGGTCTGCAGCGGGTTGCGGGTGCCGTCCGGGCGCTCGCGCAGCCGGCCGTCGTCGATGAAGTCCTGCACGCTCGCCACGTGCAGCCGCAGGTTGTGCTCGGCCACCACGCGGTCGCGGTAGGCGATCACCTCGGGGAAGTTGTGGCCGGTGTCCACGTGCAGCAGCGAGAACGGGATCGGCGCCGGGGCGAAGGCCTTGAGCGCCAGGTGCAGCATGACGATCGAGTCCTTGCCGCCGGAGAACAGGATCACCGGACGCTCGAACTCCCCCGCGACCTCGCGGAAGATGTGCACCGCCTCGGCCTCCAGGGCGTCGAGGTGGGAGAGCGCGAAGGGATTGTCGCTGCGCTCGATCGGGCTGGCGGTCGCGGTCGTCATGCGAGGCCCCTCTCGGACAGGAAGGTGTGCAGTTCGGCGGCGGACTCGGCGACCGAGCGGCCCTGGGTCTGCAGGCGCAGCTCGGGGTGCTCGGGAGCCTCGTACGGGTCGTCGACGCCGGTGAGGCCGGAGATCTCACCGGCGGCCTGCTTGGCGTACAGGCCCTTGACGTCGCGCTCCGAGCAGAGCTCGACGGGGGTGGCAACGTGGATCTCCAGGAACTCGGCGCCCTGCTCGGCGTGCCGGGTGCGGACCGCGGCACGGGAGTCGGCGTAGGGGGCGATCACCGGGGCGAGCACCTTCACACCGTTCTTGGCCAGCTTCTCGGCGACGAAGCCGATCCTGGTCACGTTGGTGTGCCGGTCCTCCTTGCTGAAACCCAGTCCCTTGGAGAGGAACTCGCGGATCTCGTCCCCGTCCAGCACCTCGACCTTGTGGCCCTCGGCGCGCAGCCGGTCGGCCAGCGCGAAGGCCAGGGTGGTCTTGCCGGCGCTGGGCAGCCCGGTCAGCCACACCGTGGCGCCGCGCTCGCAGGGGGCGGCCACGGGGGCCGCCTCCGCGGCTTCCCCGGCGGCGGCCAAGGTGTCGGCTGTGGTCACGTTTCGCTCCAAAATTAAGTAACTGACAAAAAAAGAGGATTCAGAGGTGGCTGTATCCGTTGACCATCAGAGGTGGCTGTATCCATTGACCATCAGAGATGGCTGTATCCATTGACCATCAGAGATGGATCCCGCACTCGGTCTTGCCGGACCCGGCCCAGCGGCCGGCCCGGCCCTCCTCGCCCTCGCCCGGCTTGCGGGTGCAGGAGAGCGGCGAGCAGCCGACCGAGGTGTAGCCCTCCCACAGCAGCGGGTTGAGCAGCACCCCGTTGGCCTGGACGTAGGCGTCCACGTCCGCCTGGGTCCAGCGGGCGATCGGCGCGATCTTCACCTTGCGGCGCTTCGCGTCCCAGGCCACCACCGGGGTGTTGGCGCGGGACGGCGACTCGTCGCGGCGCAGGCCGGTCGCCCAGGCGTCGTAGGCGCCCAGTCCGCGCTGCAGCGGCTCGACCTTGCGCAGCGAGCAGCACAGGTCCGGGTCCCGGTCGTGCAGGTTGGGCCCGTACTCGGCGTCCTGCTCGGCCACCGTCTGACGCGGGGTCAGGGTGATCACGTTGACCGGCATGGTCGCGGCGACCGCGTCCCGGGTGCCGATGGTCTCCGGGAAGTGGTAGCCGGTGTCCAGGAAGACCACGTCGATGCCGGGCAGCGCGGTGGAGGCCAGGTGGGCGACCACCGCGTCCTCCATCGAGGAGGTGACGCAGAGCTTCTTGCCGAAGGTGCCGGCGGCCCAGCGCAGGATCTCCTGCGCCGAGGCCTCCTCCAGATCGCGCCCGGCCGCGGTGGCCAGCGCCTCCAGATCAGTGGTGGTGCTCACTTGTGCTCCCCCCGTTCGAAGCTGACAGCAGACCAAGGAACTTCACTTGGAAAGCGCGGCGGCAGCTCGCGCATTCCCAGGCGCCGTGTCCGCCTTCCGCGGACGGGCGAAGGTCCTCGTCACCGCAGTACGGGCAGTAGAACGGGGCCGCGCGCTCGCTCATGCGGCCACCTCGCTTCGCTCGGCGGTCGCTTCGCGAGACGCGCACCTCTTGATGGTTCGCTCGCTTCGCTCGCTCACGACAACTGCTCCTCGCTGGCCCGGGCGGTCCACTGGGCGAACCGCTCGCCCTCCTCGCGGTCGGCCTGGAAGCGGGTCAGCACCCGCTCCACGTAGTCCGGCAGGCCGTCCTTGGTGACCTTCAGCCCGCGCACCTTGCGGCCGAAGCCGGCCTCCAGGCCGAGCGCGCCGCCCAGGTGGACCTGGTAGCCCTCCACCTGGTTGCCGTGCTCGTCGGTCACCAGCTGGCCCTTGAGACCGATGTCCGCGACCTGGATCCGGGCGCAGGCGTTCGGGCAGCCGTTGATGTTGATGGTCAGCGGCTCGTCGAACTGCGGCAGCCGTGCCTCCAGCTCGTCGATCAGGGTGCGCCCGCGCTCCTTGGTCTCGACGATGGCGAGCTTGCAGTACTCGATGCCGGTGCAGGCCATGGTGCCGCGGCGGAACGGGGACGGGGTGACACGCAGGTCCAGCGCCTCCAGGCCGGCCACCAGGGACTCGACGTGCTCCTCGGGCACGTCCAGCACCAGCATCTTCTGCTCGGCGGTGGTGCGCAGCCGGTCCGAGCCGTGCGCGGCGGCGAGTTCGGCGACCTTGCCGAGCAGGGCGCCGTCCACCCGGCCGACCCGCGGCGCGAAGCCGACGTAGTAGTTGCCGTCCTTCTGCTTGTGCACGCCGACGTGGTCGCGCCAGACGCCGGTGGGCTGCTCGGGCGCGGGGCCGTCGACCAGCTGGTACTTGAGGTACTCGTCCTCCAGCACCTGGCGGAACTTGTCCTTGCCCCAGTCGGCGACCAGGAACTTCAGGCGGGCGCGGTTGCGCAGCCGGCGGTAGCCGTAGTCGCGGAAGATGCCGATCACGCCGCCGTAGACGTCCGCGACCTCCTGCAGCGGCACCCAGGCGCCCAGGCGCACACCCAGCTTGGGGTTGGTGGACAGGCCGCCGCCGACCCACAGGTCGAAGCCCGGGCCGTGCTCGGGGTGGTTCACGCCGACGAAGGCGATGTCGTTGATCTCGTGCGCCACGTCCAGCAGCGGGGAGCCGGAGACCGCCGACTTGAACTTGCGCGGCAGGTTGGAGAAGTCCGGGTTGCCGATGAAGCGGCGCTGGATCTCCTCGATGGCGGGGGTGCCGTCGATGATCTCGTCCTCGGCGATGCCGGCCACCGGGGAGCCGAGGATGACCCGCGGGGTGTCGCCGCAGGCCTCGGTGGTGGACAGGCCGACGCCCTCCAGCTTCTGCCAGATCGCGGGCATGTCCTCGATCCGGATCCAGTGGTACTGGATGTTCTGGCGGTCGGTCAGGTCGGCGGTGCCGCGCGCGTACTGCTGCGAGACCTCGGCGATCGCCTGCAGCTGGGCGACGGTGAGGCGGCCGCCGTCGATCCGGACCCGGAGCATGAAGTACTCGGCGTCCAGCTCGTGCGGCTCCAGGATCGCGGTCTTGCCGCCGTCGATCCCCTCCTTGCGCTGGGTGTACAGACCCCACCAGCGCATCCGGCCGCGCAGGTCGGACGGGTCGATCGAGTCGAAGCCGCGGTGCGCGTAGATCGTCTCAATGCGTGTCCGCACATTGAGACCGTCATCGTCCTTCTTGAACTGCTCGTTGGCGTTCAGCGGAGTGAAGTGCCCCATGCCCCACTGGCCCTCGCCACGGTGGCGGGTCACCTTGCGGGCGGCGGCAGCACGGGGCGCGGGCTGGGGCTCGACCGGGTCGGAAGTGGTTGGCATGTGAGGGTCCTTCGGGGAGGTGGCTCTGCTGCTGGAGGTGTGCGTCTTCCCGGGACCGTGCCTACTCCGACCTGCGAACCTGTGGTACCAGGTGGATGGCGGTGATCGTGGCCCTGGGCGCCGGCACATCCGCTACGGCGGGGATGGCGAGGCGGGTGGCGCCGGTGCGGTGGTGGCGGCTGGGGTGGGGCTCAGATCACCGGACAGATGGCGCTGGACACGCGAAGGAGATCGACGTGGAGTCGACCTACTAGGGTGGTTCCGGCGCTAGGCATGGCAAGAGATTCGCACGCCGAGCGAGGCGCGGTCCACTGACGTCCAGAATGCGGACGAGTTTGTTCCGAATCGCGAGATCGGCGCGCAGTCGCCGAGCTGGCGACGGTACCGGCCCGCCGGTGCGCCCGAAGCTCTGGGCCTGCCCGATACCGTATGGGTGTGCAGCCACCAGGTGAAGTCAGCAGAGCGGGCGCCGAGCGGCCCTCCCGGCGACGGGGGAAGGGCGCCCGGCGGGCGGCCCGGCGGTCGAGCTGGCGCGGCACCGTCTGGGCCCTGGTCAAGGACACCACCAACACCTGCGTCGAGTACCGGGTCACCGGGCTGGCGGCGGAGGCGGCCTTCTTCACCCTGCTCTCCATCCCGCCGCTGCTGCTCTGCCTGGCCGGCACCCTCGGCTACCTGGACGAACTGCTCGGCGCCGGGACCATCCAGAAGCTGCAGCACGACATCCTCTCGGCCGCCGGCACGGTGCTCTCGCAGTCCTCGATCCACCAGACCGTGCAGCCACTGCTGGACGGCGTCTTCGCGCACGGACGCCCCGACCTGATCTCGATCGGCTTCCTGCTCTCGCTCTGGTCCGGCTCCCGGGCGCTCTACATCTTCATCGACACCATCACCGTGATGTACGGGCTGGACGGCAAGCGCGGGATCGTCAAGACCCGGACCATGTCGCTCGGCCTCTACCTCGGCGCCCTGGTGATCGGCTCCCTGGTGCTGCCCCTGCTGGTGGCCGGCCCAGGGCTGGTGGTGGCGGCGGTGCCCAACATCGCAGGCCTGGTCAGCGCGCTCTACTGGCCGGTCGCGATCCTGCTGCTGATCATCTTCCTGACCACCCTCTACCACCTCTCGGTGCCGGCCAACACGCCCTGGCGCGAGGACATCCCCGGCGCCCTGGTGGCGCTCGGGGTGCTGGTGCTGTGCAGCCTGGTGCTGCGGGTCTACCTGGTCAGCTCGGTGGAGGGCCACTCGGTCTACGGCTCGCTGGCCGCGCCGGTCGCGGTACTGCTGTGGATCTTCGTGCTGGCGCTCGCGGTGCTGATCGGCGCCGCCATGAACGCCGCGCTAGACCGCCGCTGGCCCAGCGTGGAGACCGCCGACGCCCGGGCCGAGAGCGAGCGGGCCAGCGAGCAGCGGGCCGCCGCACTGGTCCGCCAGGTGGGCGTGCGCCGGGCCGCCGAGCGGGCCCAGCGGGCCCGGACGCTCGGGCTGGCCGACAGCTACGACGAGGAGTTCGGCGAGGAGGGCGCCGAGGACGACGAGGTGCCCTCGGAGTACCCCGAGCGGTGGGCCGACTTCCTGGCGCCCGGAAATGTGCGCGGACGGCTCGGCGGCCTGCGCCGCCGTCGCCGGCGGACCCCGCCGCCCCCGCCGGACACCGACCGTCCGGTCGCCCGGCCCGCCCCGCACCACGCGGCCGACCCCACCGGAGCGGTGGAGCACCCGGCCGGGCCGTGGGCCTCCGACGGGCGGTTCCCGGGAGAGCTGGGGCCGGTGGACTCGGCGCTGCCGAGCTACCCGCCGCGGCCGCCGTGGGACGGGCCGTGACGCCCCCGTCGAGGAAGAACCGCTGGTCAAAAACCTGATGCGAGCCGCGGGGCAGGTGTTCTAGGCTGCCACCGCAGGCGATCGCGCATGATCGCCCAGCCGATCGCCAGGACCGTTGATCCGGTCCGGGAAACAGAAGCAGGAGGTGGGCCCGATGGTTGTCGCCGCGCTCACGGCTGCCCAGGGCAGCACTCGTACTCCCCTCTTCCTCCCGGCCGCCGGCTGACGTTTCGCTCAGCCCCGGGAAAACTTCCTCCCGAAGGGCTTCACCGCGTTGTTCGAGGCATTCGCTTCTGACGTTCTCTCTTCCCTCTCCGGCTACGGCTGGACCCCCGAGCTCGACGAGCTCTTCGCCCCCCTCGCCGAGGCGGGGCTGACCCCCGGACGACTGGCCCGCGTCGATCGCGGCCAGGCCGACGTGCTGGTCGCCGACCCCGAGACCGGCGAGGTGCGCACCGTACGGGCCGACACCCGTCCGGTCAGCGGCGCCGAGGCCGTGGACAATCCGTGCACCGGTGACTGGGTGGCGATCGACCTCGCCGCCGAACCGATGATCGCGGTCAGTGCCGTCCTGCCGCGCCGTACCGCGATCGTCCGCAAGGTCGCCGGCAAGACCTCCGAGGGCCAGGTGCTGGCCGCCAACGTCGACACCGTCCTGATCGCCTCCTCATTGGCGGCCGAACCCGACCTCGGCCGGGTCGAGCGCTTCCTGGCGCTCGCCTACGAGAGCGGCGCCGAGCCGCTGGTCGTGCTCACCAAGGCCGACCTGGTGAGCGACGCCGAGTTCGTCCGCGAGGACGTCGAGCGCGTCGCGCCCGGCGTCACCGTGCTGGTGGTCAGCGCCGAGACCGGCGCCGGCCTGGACGTGCTGCGGGCCTGCATGGGCGCCACCACCGCGCTGATCGGCCAGTCCGGCGCGGGCAAGTCCACGCTGACCAACGCGCTGGCCGGGCATCAGGTGATGACCGTTCAGCAGACCCGCGACAGCGACGAGAAGGGGCGGCACACCACCACCACCCGCGAGCTGTTCGCGCTGCCCGGCGGCGGAGTGCTGATCGACACCCCCGGCCTGCGTGGCGTCGGCCTCTACGGTGGCGAGGGGCTGCAGCAGGCCTTCGCCGAGATCGAGGAGTTCGCGGCGCAGTGCCGCTTCCCGGACTGCTCGCACCAGTCCGAGCCCGGCTGCGCCGTCCGGGCCGCGCTGGCCGACGGCACCCTCGCCCACCGTCGCTGGGAGAGCTACCTCAAGCTCCAGCGCGAGAACGAGTGGATCGCCTCCCGCGCCGACGCCCGCCTCGCCAAGGAGCGCGCCAACCTGTGGAAGCAGCGCTCCAAGGCCGCGCGCGGCAACATCCGCCCCTGGCACGGCTCGCGCGCTCCCGGCGCCAGCTGATCGCGGGATAGGGGCACCGGCTCATCCGTCCGGTGCCCCGCCCTGCGTGCGGCTAGTTCGCCGGGAAGGTGAACCAGTGCAGGCTGACGTACGGTTGGCCGACCGCGCCGGAGCTGAACTTCAGGTACACGGTGTGCTTGCCGGTGGTGCGGGAGATGTTTGCCGGCACCGTGCGCCAGGCGGACCAGCCACCGGTGTTGGCGACGGCGAACGAGCCGATCGGCGCGTTCGCCGGACTGTCCAGCACCACGTTGACCAGTCCGCTCACCCCGCCGGCGGCGCCGGAGGCGACCCGGGCGTCGAACTGGGTGGAGCCGGCGCTGCCGAAGTCGACGTTGTCGTAGCGCAGGTAGGCGCCGTCGGAGAGCTGGGCCAGCTGGTTGCCGTCCACCCCGGGCGGGTTGCTGTCACCCGTGCCGGTCCGGGTGGCCGAGCCGAGTTGGGCGGCGGCGTAGCAGTCGGCGGAGATGTCGGCGGTGGCGAGTTGGGCGCAGTTGGTGCCGCCACCGGATCCGGTCGGCGAGGGCGTGGGTGTGGGCGTGGGGGTAGGCGTGGGTGTGGGCGTGGGGGTAGGCGTGGAAGTGGGTGTCGGGGTGGGCGTGCTGCCGCCGCCCGTCTGGTAGACCGCGAACCAGTCCACGCTCATTCCCGCCCCCGAGCTGGTTGCCGCCGAGGGTGAGCCGCAGCCGCAGATCGCGTTGGGATAGGCCCCGCCGATGGCGACGTTGAAGATGGCGAAGAAGCCGTGGTCCACCGCGGCCTGCCAGGTGGCGACCGGGACTTGGCTCTCGTTGACGGTGAAGGTCTGGGTCCCGTCCAGGTAGAAGCGCAGCTGCTCGGCAGCGGTGTTGGTGCGGTCGAGGATCACCGAGTAGGTGTGGTAGCCGGTCTGGCAGCCCGGGCAGGCCTGCAGTCCGCTGCCGATCCCGGTGGTCTCGTTGCACGGGCCGCCCGGATCGACACCGCAGTGCAGGGTGGTGGAGTGCTGGCTGAGCGCGTTGACGTCCTCCATCACGTCGAGTTCGCCGATGCCGGGCCAGTTGGTGGCACCGACCGGCCGGGCCGCCGCGCCCAGCGCCCAGAAGGCCGGCCAGTAGCCCAGTCCGTTGGCCGGGTCGGGCTGCTGGATCGAGGCGCTGATCTGCAGTTGGCCGCCGGGAGGTGCGGCGAAGTCGGTGCGCTGGGTCTCCACCCGGCCCGAGGTCCAGTTGCCGGCGGCGTCCCGGATCGGCTTGATGACGAGGTGTCCGCCGCCGTCCTGGTAGACGTTGGCGGTCGAGTTGGTGACCGTCTCGATCTCGCCGGTGCCCCAGTTGCCCGCGCCGCCGGGGTAGCTGGTGCCGATGTCGTAGAGCCAGTTGGCGGTGTTGAGACCGGTACCGGCGGCGCCGGTGAAGTCGTCGCTGAAGACGGTGCTCCAACCACTGGGCGCGGGTGGCACGTTGCCCGCTGCGGCGGTGCCGGTGCCGGTCCCGCCGACCAGGCCGAGCAGGCCGGCCAGCGGGAGGGCGAGGGCGGTCAGCAGTGCGAGCGGTCGGCGTCTGCGCGCGCCGGCCGCGGGGGAGTGCGGGATGGTCCTGCGCATGGTGGGGGCCTCTCTGGGCATGCGTCGTCAACCCGGACTGTTCATACAGGAAGTGAAGGAGATGGGGGCTCGGACGCGACGATGGTGGGGCTGTCCGAGGCAGGATTGGAAGCGCTCTCAAGCGATCTGATGGCCCATCACCTGCCAGTTATGGAGTGTGTGTCATGACCGGGGTCGGGTCAAGCGCCCCGGCCATGTTCACTTAGTGGAGAAACGCCGGGCCTTGACAGCTGTGGCGAGGTCTCGTCATGCTCCTCTTGAGAGCGCTCTCAGCGATTGCTGCCGACCTCAGGCCGACTCGCGGTGCACCAGGTGGGTCGGGGTGATCACCGAGGAGAGTGCGCTGACCCGGCCCGGAACCGGCTCCGCCGCCGCGGCGAGCTTGCGCAGCAGCAGGCGTGCCATCAGGCGGCCCATTCCCTCGATGTCCTGACGGACCGTGGTCAGCGGGGGATCGGTCCAGGCGGCCACCGACTCGACGTCGTCGAAGCCCACCACGGCCACGTCCTGCGGCACCCGTCGGCCGCGGTCGCGCAGTACCCGCAGGGCGCCGGAGGCCATCGAGTCGGAGGCGGCGAACACGGCGTCCAAGTCCGGTCGGCGATCGAGCAGTTCGGCCATCGCGAGGCCGCCGCCGTCGGGCGTGAAGTCGGCCTCGGCGATCAGGCCGGGATCGCCGTCCGGCAGCAGGTCGCGGTAGCCGTCCAGCCGGTCGATCGAGGAGGTCTGGTCCAACGGACCGGTGATGGTGGCGATCCGGCGCCGCCCGAGCGAGAGCAGGTGCTCGACCGCCAGTCGGGCACCGCCGCGGTTGTCGCTGTCGACGTAGAGCAGGTCCTGGTCCTGCTCGGCGCCGGGCCAGCCCGGGCGGCCGCCGATCACCGTGGGCAGACCGACCCGGCGGGCCATCGACGGCAGCGGGTCGGCCTGGTGCAGCGAGAACAGCAGGGCGCCGTCCACGTGGCCGCCGGCCAGGTAGTGGCCGACCCGGGTGTAGTCGCTCTGGTCGGCGATCAGCAGCAGCACCATCTGGTTGTCGGCCGCCGCGAGTTCGCGACTGATTCCGCGCAGCTGCTGGGCGAAGAACGGGTCGGAGAAGAGCCGGCTCTCCGGCTCGGCGACCACCACCCCGATCGCCTGGTTGCGCCGGGTGACCAGGGTGCGGGCGGCCAGGTTGGGGACGTAGCCGAGCTCGTCGACGGCCAGTCGCACCCGCTCGCGCAGCGGTTCCCGTACGCCGGCCCCGCCGTTGATCACCCGGGAGGCGGTGGCGCGGGAGACGCCCGCGAGTTCGGCGACGGCCTCCAGCGTCGGGCGGACGATCCGGCTGGGCGTCGGGCCGTTGCCCACCTGTTCGATCGACGGCTGGTCGGTCACCCGGATCTCCTCTACTCGGTGGTGCACGACTCGGAAGGATCAGCGTAGCGGGTGGCCTCCTGCTACTGAGAGCGCTCTCTCAACCGGCTCGGCCTGGCCAGGCCCGGACGCCGATGTCCGATTCCCGCCAGTCGATGCCCGCACGGTGGAGCAGACTGGACGGCGTGATCGACGACGAGACCCGCTACCGAGCCGTGGACAGCCGAGACGCCCGCTTCGACGGGATCTTCTTCACCGCTGTCACCACCACCGGGATCTACTGCCGGCCGAGCTGCCCCGCGGTCACACCCAAGCGGGCCAACTGCACCTTCTACCCGACCGCCGCAGCCGCCCAGGGCGCCGGCTTCCGAGCCTGCCGGCGCTGCCGGCCCGACTCGGTGCCCGAGTCACCGGAGTGGAACCACCGGGCCGACCTGGTCGGCCGGGCGATGCGGCTGATCGGCGACGGAGTGGTGGACCGCGAAGGGGTGGCCGGCCTGGCGGCCCGGCTCGGATACAGCGCGCGGCAGGTGCAGCGCCAGCTCACCGCCGAACTCGGCGCCGGACCGATCGCGCTGGCCCGGGCCCAGCGGGCACAGGCCGCCCGGCTGCTGCTGCAGACCACCCGACTGCCCGTCACCGAGGTGGCGTTCGCGGCGGGTTTCGCCTCCGTCCGCCAGTTCAACGACACCGTCCGCGAGGTCTACGACCGCACCCCGAGCGGCCTGCGCGCCGAGGTGAGCGCGGCCGCCGAGGCGGCCCCGGGAGCACTGAGCCTGCGCCTGGCCTACCGGGGCCCGATCGACACCGAGCACCTGATGGACTTCCTCGCACTGCGCGCCGTGCCGGGCGTGGAGGAGGTCGTCGCGGGCGGCAAGCGCGGGATCCGGACCTACCGTCGCACCCTCGCCCTCCCGCACGGCCCCGCGATCGTCGAGGTGGACTCACTGGGCGAAGGCGTGCCGCCGACCCGGGGGTGGCTGGACTGCCGGCTCCGGCTGACCGAGCTGCGCGACCTGACCACCGCCGTGCACCGGCTGCGCGCACTCTTCGACCTGGACGCCGACCCGCAGACCGTCGCCGAGCAGCTCGGCGACGACCCCGTGCTCGGCCCCGCCGTCGCCGCACGGCCCGGACTGCGCTCGCCCGGCCACGTCGACCCGCACGAGCTCGCCGTGCGCGCGGTGCTGGGGCAGCAGATCACGGTCGCCGCCGCCCGCACCCTGGCCGGCCGGCTGGCGGCCCGTTACGGCGTGCCGCTGCCCGAGCCGAGCGGTGGCCTGAGCGTGCTCTTCCCGACCGCCGCCGCGCTCGCCGAGGCCGACCCGGCGGACCTGGCGATGCCCGTCTCCCGGCAGAACGCGGTGCGCGGCCTGTGCGCGGCCCTCGCCGACGGGACGCTCCGACTGGACCCCGGCGTGGACCGCGAGCAGGCCGCCGCCGAACTGCTGGCGCTGCGCGGCATCGGCCCCTGGACGGTCGGATACCTGCGGATGCGGGCGCTCGGTGACCCCGACGTGTTCCTGCCCGGCGACGTCGGAGTGCGGCACGGGCTGCAGCGGCTGGGCCTGACCGGCGACCCGAAGTCGGCTGCGGCGAGTGCCACCGCCTGGGCGCCCTGGCGCTCGTACGCCGTGCACCAGCTCTGGGCGTTGGCCGGCGGGGTGTGACGCGGGGGCACACGGGCGGGTGAAGCGGGGGTCAGGCTGGCGAGGTCAGTGCCTGCTCGGTCAGTGCCCGCTCGGGCCCGAGCCGCCGGCCAGCGCCTTCGCGAGCCGGTCCAGCGCCGGCAGCGCCGCCATCACCACGGACTGGTCGGCGGGGGAGAGGGTGTCCAGCGCGGCCGCGATCCGGCGCTCATGGGCCCCGCGCCAGTCCGTCAGCTGCTGCTGCCCCGCCTCGGTGAGGCCGATCCGCGCCGTGCGCCGGTCACCCGGGTCGGGCTGGCGATCCACGAACCCGGCGTCCAGCAGCTTGCCGACCAGGCCGCTGACCGTGTTCGGCGCCAGCCGCTGACGCGCCGCCAGCTCCCCGACCCGCAACGGCGCCGCGGCCAGCGTCTGCAGCAGCTCCACCTGCGCCATCGGCAGCGACTCCCACGGGTAGTCCGTGCGGATGCTGCTGCGCAGCGCCCGGCGCAGCCGGGTGACGACGTCCGTCAACCGCTGCGCGCGCTCGATCGCGGCCCCTTCGCCGCTGCTCAGAGCGGCCTCGCTGGTCGGAGCTGCGTGATCGGTGGGCATGGCGGACAGCGTATCGGGTCGGCTGCGGGGTTCCGGCGGCAGACGCGGGTACCCCGGCCAGGGCGGGCCGGGGTACCGAGATGCGCCGTCGGCCGGGGTGCCGAGGTGCGCCGTCGGCCGGGGTGCCGAGGTGCGCCGCCGGTCGGAGTCCCCGATCGCCATCGGCCGGGGTGTCCGGGTGTCCGGGTGCGCGGCTGGGCCGGCTGATCAGGACAGCGGCTTGGCGCCGCGCTCGGCGAGCATGTCCGTCATCAGCTGGATCTCCGAGGTCTGCGCCGTGACCATCGACTGGGCCAGCCGCTTCTCGGTCGCGTTCTGCGCCTCGTCCACGTAGCCCTGGGCCATCCCGGCGCCGCCCTTGTGGTGCTCGATCATCAGCTGCAGGTAGAAGACCTCCGCCTGAGCACCGCTCAGCTTCCGCAGCTGGTCCAGCTGGGTGTTGGTGGCCATGCCGGGCATCAGCGAGCCGTCGTGCGCCTGGTAGTCCATCTTCATCCAGGCCATCGGCTTGGCCGGGGAGTTCTGGGTGAGCCCCCACTGGTCCAGCCAGCCCATCATCATGCCCCGCTGGTTGGCCTGGGTGTTGATGACGTCGAAGGCCAGGTTGCGGACCTCGGCGTTGTCGGTCCGGTCACGGACGATGAACGACAGGTCGATCGCCTGCTGGTGATGGGTGGCCATGTCGCGGGCGAACCCGGCCTCGGGCGAGTCGGTGGCCGGGGCGGCCGCCGCCGAGCCGGAGGCCGAGGAACCGCTCGCCACCAGGGCCGGCACGCCCAGGCAGAGCGCGACGGCCGCCGCCAGCGCGGCCGGCCACCAGAGCGTGCGCCGACGCCGGGGAGCGCTCGGGTCCTCGGTGACCGGCTGGTCGGCGGTCACTGCATCGCGCCGGAGCTGCAGGACGCCCCGGGCTCCTGGGTCTGCGGACCCTGGACGTACTTGGTGAGGAACTCCTCGACCCGCGGGTCCTTCGCGCTGTCCACCACCAGCTGGGTGCCCCAGGCGCTCAGCGTGATGGTGCCGGTCTCCGTCGGGTACGGGCTCATCATCGTGTACGGGGTGGCCTTGACCTTGTCGGAGAGCGTCTTGATGTCGTCCTGCGAGGCCTTGTCGTTGTAGGTCACCCAGACCGCGCCGTGCTCCAGCGAGTGCACCGCGTTCTCGTTCTGCACCGGCTTGTCGTACACGTTGCCCATGCAGGTCAGCCAGACCGGGTTGTGGTCGCCGCCGACCGGCGGGGTCATCGGGTAGCTGACCGGCGTCTGGACGTGGGTGCGGCTGAGCTTGTCCCAGGTCTTCACGCCCGGGATCGGCGCCTTGGCGGCCGCCACCTGCTTGTCGTGCTTGGCGTTGGCGTTCTGGATGATGTAGATGCCCGCGCCGACGGTGCCCGCGATCAGCACGCCGGCCACCGAGAAGGCGATGACCTTCATCCGCTTCTCGCGGCGCTGCTCCTCGGCCCGCAGCTGGGCGATCCGCTCGCGGCGGTCGGCGGTGGCCTGCTTGCCGCCGCCCTTGCCCTTGGCCGAGCGGGAGGTCACCAGCTGCTCGGCCTGCTTGCCGGAGCCGTTCTGGTTGGTCTGCTTCGAAGCGGAACCCACGGAGATCTTCCTTGTCCCCGCCGGCGGTCTGCGCGCGGCGGAATGAGGTGGTGCGGAGGGAGGGGGAGACCGCAGGTCGGCCGTCCGGCCGCGGCACCGGGACGACCGTCGGTGACGATCGGTGGTGACGGGATCGGACGGGACCGGCGGGGTTCCGCTTAGGTCCGATTGACCTGGAGCAGGTGGAGATCGGGAGTGCGCCCCGGCCGGTCGACGGCGCTCGCCGGCTTGGGCGCCGCAGGCGCGCTCGGCGGCACCAGCAGCGGCAGGTTGGCCGCGCCGGGCTGCGGCGGAGCGTTCGGCAGCTGGGCGTCCTGGCCCGGGCAGGGGTGGCTGGAGCAGCCGTGCCCAGGGGCGGGCTGGGAGCCGTCGGCGGCGCACAGGGTCGGCGGCACCAGGGGCGACGGGGCGTGCACGGAGCTGTGAGCGACGGGGCTGCTGTGACCGGTGGCGGGTTTGGGGTGCTCCGCCACGGGCGCGGCGTGCTCCGGAGCGTGAGCCGGCGCGGCGCCGGCCGAGCTCGCATTGGGGAGCGTCACCAGCAGCGCGACCAGTAGCCCGACCAGCGGCAGCGCCCAGGACCACGACACGCCGACCGGGCGGCCCGCGGAAGCGGCGCTCCCCGGCATCGGTCGGACAGGTCCTGGCGCGGTCATGCGCACATATTAATCAGCCGAGTGGGTGAAGCGGTCCCCCTCTCCGGTCCCTTCTTTCGGATTAATACCGCGGGTCGCGGGTGACATCCATCCTGCGGAAAGCCCGGACAGCGGGCTCCGGGCCGGGGAGAATGACGAGATCGCCCGGCCCGAACAGACCGACAGGAGCCGCCGGATGAGCAACCAGGGCGCACCCGTACAGGGGCGGCCGGAGGACGGCTGGTGGGGCAGGGTCTACCAGGGACCGGCCGGCGGCCTCCCCGACACCCCCGACGCGGAGGCGGGCGAGGGGAGCGTGGACGACTGGTTCGACTCGATCGCCTCGGTGGTCGGGCTGATCGGGCGCCAGCGCAGCGGGGAGGAGGAGGACGCGCCGGGGCCTGAGGCGGTGGCGCCGGAACCTGAACCAGCGGCCGTCGTGGCACCCGAACCCGCTGCGGCTCCCGAACCCGCTCCCGAGCCCGAGCCCGAACCCGGCCCGCTCACCCCCGTCTCCCTCACCAAGCCCGACCGCCCAGCCACCTCCGCCCTCGAGTCCGCCGCCCCCGCTTCCGCCTCCGCCCCGCACATCGGCTCCCGCCCGCCCACCTACGGACCCGAGCCCACCGCGGTCCCCGCCGCCCACCCCGAGCGGGTGGCCGTCGTCGTCCCCGACACCGTCCTCGACGGTGCCCAGTACCCCGGATTCACCCTGCGCGCCGCCTCGATCCGCGGCGACTCCGCCCGCTACCGGGGCGAACCGCGCGGCGACGCGCTGCTGGTCACCCGCTTCGGCGAGGCCCCCGACGGCCTGCTGCTCGCCGTCCTGGGCAGCCGCGCCCGCCCGGTCGCCGATCCGCGCGCCGAGACCGACCCGCAGGGCCCACTCCCCGACACCGTCCGCCGGGCCGCCGAGCAGCTTGCCGAGGCGATCGGCCGCAGCCGCGCCGAACTCGCCGCCGACCTGCGCGAGGGCGCCCGCGACCGGCTCCGCTACGGACTGCAGCGCCTCACCGCCCGGGCCGCCGCCGGCCTGCGCGCCTCGACACCCGAGGCCGGCTCGCTGCACTGCCTGCTGGTCTCACTCGACCCGGCCGCTACCCACCGGGCCGCCTTCGGCCTCGGGACCGGCGGCCTCTACCTGCTCCGCGCCGGCCACTGGATCGACGCCTACGCCGCCCGCCTGCTGCACCACCCCGACGGCCCGATCAGCGTCCCCGAGCCGCGCCCGTTCCGGTTCCGACTGGTCCCCACCACCCCCGGCGACATCCTGCTGCTCTGCTCACCGGGACTGGCCGAGCCGATCGCCGAGGAGCCGGCCGTCGCCCACTTCCTGGCCACCCACTGGTCCCACCCGCACCCGCCCGGCTCCGTCGACTTCCTGCGCCAAGTCCAGGTCCGCGCCAAGGGCTTCGCCGACGACCGCACCGCCGCTGCCCTCTGGACCGACTGATCAGCCGCCGGCCGTGCCCAGCAGCGCCGCCGCCACCGCCCGCACCCGCGCCGCCGACCGCTCCCGGTCCGCCCCCGGCAGCCCGATCGCCAGCGGCACCGAGAACCCGTCCAACACCGCGCGCAGTTGCACCGCCCGCTCCTCCGCCGACCCCGGCCGGAACTCCCCGGCCGCCACCCCGTCCTCGATCAACGCCTCCAGATCCGCCTGCCAGGGCGCCTCGATCTCCAGCTGCCCGGCCCGGATCTCCGCACTGGCAGGCGAGCGCCCCCACACCTCGACCCACAGGATCCACCGCGGATCCCCCGGCCCGTCCGCCAGGTACAACTCCGCATACGCCGCGAACCGCTCCCACGCACCGCCCCGCGCCAGCGCCACCCGCCGCCGCTCCCCGAGCTGCTCCTCACTCCACCGCAGGGTCTCCAGCAGCAGCTGGTCCTTGCTCCCGAAGTAATAGAGGAGATGCCCCGCACTCATCCCCAGCTGCTTCCCCAACCCCGCCATGGTCAGCTTCGCCAACCCGTGCTCCGCGATCGCCCCCATCGCCACCGCGAGCACCTCCTCCCGCGGCCGCGCGGGTCGCCGAGGGCGGGGGTCGGTCATGGCGGCGTGCTCCTTGGGGGTAGTGCCGAGGCAATCGCTCCAGCCTACGGCGCGGGCTCAGGCCCGCCGGACGGCCGGCCCACCGAGTCCGCGGACGGGTGGAAGGTCGAGGTGACCAGTCCGACTGTCTACGGGATCTCGTCACTCGTTCGTGGGAAGGCTTGCCGGAGTGGCTCAGATCGCTACCCTGCGGCCATACCGTCGAGGTGATTCGTCCACGGAGAGGAGGTGGCCCGTGCAACTTGTGACTCGCGCGGCGTGGGGTGCCCAACCGCCCAGGAGTGGCTGGACGTACATGGCGAGCACCCAGGGTGTGAAGGTCCATTACGAGGGGACCGAGGTACCCGCTGACCTGCCGGACCATCATGAATGGTGCGCGGGGCGGGTGCGGGACATCCAGGCCGCTCATCTGGCGAACACCAGCGAGGGTTGGATCGACGTCGCCTACAATGCCTTGGTTTGTTGTCATGGCTATGTCTTCGAAGGCCGCGGCCTGCACCACGAGACCGGCGCGAACGGCAACCAGCCGCTCAACCGCGCGCACTACGCGGTCTGCGGGATGATCGGGGATTCCGGTCTGACGCAGCCGACGGACGCGTTGCTCAACGGCCTGCGTGACGCCATCGAGTGGTTGCAGCAATACGGCGGGGCGGGGCCCGAGATCAAGGGGCACCGGGACGGGTACGCCACCGACTGCCCCGGCGACCCGCTCTACGCCTGGGTTCAGGCCGGCGCTCCCCGCCCCGGCGGTGGCGCTGGCGGGGTCAGGGGTGGCGGCGGGACCGGGGCGCAGTCGGCGCCGCCGTGGCCGGGGGAGTACCTGCAGCTCCAGGACCCGCTGCTGCACGACGACAACGTCCGTACCTGGCAGCAGCGGATCGCCGACCGCGGCTGGCCGCTCACGGTGGACGGCTGGTACGGCGAGCAGAGCAGGAGCGTCTGCGAGCAATTCCAGCAGGACTCCACCGCGAACGGCTGGCCGTTGACTGTCGACGGGGTTGTCGGGCCAGAGACCTGGCGGGCTTCCTGGGAGCGGCCGCTGAGCTGACGGTGTGTCAGGCCTTCGGCTGCTGCTGGGTGATGCAGTGGATGCCGCCGCCGTTGGCGAAGATCTCGCGGGCGTCGACCAGCTCGACGGTGCGGTCGGGGAAGGCCTCGGCGAGGATGGCTGCTGCTTCCTCGTCGCGGGGGTCGTTGAAGGCGCAGAGGATCACGGCGCCGTTGGCGACGTAGTGGTTGATGTAGGAGTAGTCGACCGGCTCGCCGTCCTCGTCGTGCAGGGCGGTGGGGGCCGGGACTTCGATGACCTCCAGCTGGCGGCCCTGGGCGTCGGTCGAGGCGCGCAGGATGGCGACCAGTTCCTGGCAGACGGTGTGGTCGGGGTGGGCGGGGTCGGGCTGGACGTGGGCGAGGACGACGCCGGGGCGGACGAAGGAGGCCACGATGTCGATGTGGCCGCGGGTGCCGAACTCGTCGTAGTCGCGGGTGAGTCCACGGGGGAGCCAGATCGCCTTGGTGGTGCCGAGGTGGGCGTGCAGCTCGGCCTCGACCTGTTCCTTGGTCCAGTCGGAGTTGCGGCCCTCGCCGAGCTGGACGGTCTCGGTGACCAGTACCGTGCCCTCGCCGTCCACGTGGATGCCGCCGCCCTCGTTGATCAGGCGGGAGGCGAAGCGCTGGACACCCGTCAGCTCGCTGATGTGTTCGGCGATGTGCTGGTCGTGCTCCCAGTTGGCCCAGGACTGGGCGCCCCAGCCGTTGAAGATCCAGTCGGCGGCGGCGAGTTGACCGTCGGGCCCGAGCAGGAAGGTGGGGCCGATGTCGCGCATCCAGGCGTCGTCCAGCGGGCGCTCGACGATCTCGACCTCCGCGGAGACGTACTCCTGCGCGGCCTTGGTCTCGCCGAGGTTGACGATCAGCGTCACCGGCTCGTAGCGGACGATGGTGTTGGCCACCTTTGCCCAGGCGAGGCGGGCCGCGTGCAGGTCCTCGGGGTTGTCGAAGGTCTGGTTGTCGGTGGGGAAGGCCATCCAGGTGCGCTCGTGCGGGTGCCATTCGGCGGGCATCGAGAAACCGAGAGCGGAGGGGGTGGTCATCAGAACAAGTCCTAAGAGGTGAAGGGCTCTTACAAGAAGTACAGGCGGCTGAGCGAGACGCTCTCGGAGGGCTCGGAGCGCAGCGGTTCGCCGTTGAGCGAGACCAGGCCGTTGGCCGCGTCGACGCTGACCGAACCGATCTGCGCGTTGCGGACCATGTCGCGCGGGCCGATCCCGCGGGTTCCGCGCACGCCCACCCGTCGTCGTCGGGTGGGGAGTTGGTCGGCGGCCTGGTCCAGGTAGGCGCCGTCGGCGGCGGCCTGGGCGACGAAGGCGACCGAGATGTCGGCGGCGGTGGCGCCGTGGGCGCCGAACTGTGGGCCGAGGAGCAGGGGTTCGCAGCGGTCGGTGGAGGCGTTGGGGTCGCCGACCACGCCGTACGCGGGGAAGCCGCCCTTCAGCACCAGTTGCGGCTTGGCGCCGAAGTGGTCGGGGCGCCAGAGCACGATGTCGCCGAGCTTGCCGACCTCGATCGAGCCGACCTCGTGCGAAAGGCCGTGCGCGATGGCGGGGTTGATGGTGAGCTTGGCGATGTAGCGGAGCACCCGCTCGTTGTCGTCGCCGCTCTCCCTGGTGCCGTAGCCGCCGTCCAGCGGGCCGCGTTCGGCCTTCATCTTGCCGGCCATCGCGAAGGTGCGGCGCACGGTCTCGCCGGCCCGGCCCATGCCCTGGGCGTCGGAGGAGGTGATGCCGATCATGCCGAGGTCGTGCAGCACGCCCTCGGCGCCCATGGTGCCGGCCCGGACCCGGTCGCGGGCCATGGCGGCGTCGCCGGGCAGGTCGAGCTTGAGGTCGTGGGCGGAGACGATCATGCCGGCGGCCTCGGCCAGCGCGTCCCGGCCGAACGGCAGGGTCGGGTTGGTGGAGGAGCCGATGACGTTGGCGACGCCGGCCATCTTCAGCACGTTGGGGACGTGGCCGCCGCCGCAGCCCTCGATGTGGAAGGCGTGGATGGTTCGGCCCTCGAGCACCGCGAGGGTGTCCTCGACCGACAGGCACTCGTTCAACCCGTCGGTGTGCAGGGCGACTTGGACGTCGTACTCCTCGGCTACCCGGAGCGCGGTGTCCAGCGCCCGGGTGTGCGCGCCCATGTCCTCGTGCACCTTGAAGCCGCTGGCCCCGCCCTCGGCCAGCGCCTCGACCAGCGGGCCCGGGTCGGAGGAGGAACCCCGGCCGAGGAAGCCGATGTTGACCGGCCAGGCGTCGAAGGCGTTGAAGGCGTGCCGCAGCGCCCAGGGGGAGTTGACGCCCACGCCCCAGACCGGCCCGAACTCCTGGCCGATGATGGTGGTCACGCCGGAGGCCAGCGAGGCCTCCATGATCCGTGGCGAGAGCAGGTGGACATGGGTGTCGATGGCGCCGGCGGTGGCGATCAGGCCCTCGCCGGAGACGATCGTGGTGCCGGTGCCGACCACCACGTCCACGCCGTCCATGGTGTCGGGGTTGCCGGCCCGGCCGATCGCCGCGATCCGGCCGTTGATCAGGCCGATCGAGGTCTTCACGATGCCCTGGACCGCGTCGATCACCAGCACGTTGCTGATCACCACGTCGCAGGTGGAGCGGACGGTGGCGGCCTTGAGGTGCAGGCCGTCGCGCGCGGTCTTGCCGAAGCCGGCCAGGAACTCGTCACCGGGGGCCTGTGAGTCGGCTTCGACCCGGACGATCAGTCCGGAGTCGCCGAGCCGGATCCGGTCGCCGGTGCGGGGACCGTGCACGGAGATGTAGTCGTGGGGAGAAATCGACGTCACGACTCGACCTCCGAGTTGTCGAAGTTGATCAGGTAGCCGGTGGCGCGGGCCTTCTCCAGGGCGGCCTCGCGGGCGCCGGGGGCGTCGAGCGGGCCGTCGACCAGGCCGGCGAAGCCGATCGCCACCCGCGCGCCGGCGATCGGGACCAGTCCGACCTCGACCACCGCGCCGGGGTCGAAGCGCACCGAGGAGCCGGCCGGCACGGCGAGCCGGGTGCCGTAGGCGGCCGCCCGGTCGAAGGCGAGGCGGGGATTGACCTCGAAGAAGTGGTAGTGCGAGGTGACCGAGATCGGTACCGGCGAGGTGTTGTGGACGGGCAGGACCACGGTCTCCTCGACCGGGTCGTAGCCGGCGCCGCTGCCCGGCAGCGCCGCGCCCGGGGCCTCCTCGCCGAGTGAACCGGCGCCCTGGAACGGGTCGTTGATCACGGCGAGCCTGGTGCCGTCGTCGAACACGGCCTCCACCTGCACCACGGTGACCACGTCGGGCACGCCGGGCAGCACGTCGGCGGCGCTGAGCACGGTGCGGCCGGCCTCGATCGCCTCGGCCAGTCGCAGCCCGTCGCGGGCGGCCTCGCAGACCGTGTCGGCGATCAGCGCTGTGGCCTCGGGCACGTTGAGCCGCACGCCGCGGGCGCGCCGGGCGCGGGCCAGTTCGGCGGCTGTGAAGATCAGCAGCCGGTCCCGTTCGGTGGGGGTGAGTCGCACGGTGCCTCGCTCGCGGGTCGGCGGGGATCGGGTGAAGGACGTCAGAACGTGGAGGAAGTTAGAACGGCGTTCAAAGTCGTGCTGGCCATTGAACCCGGAACGGGTCGCCGTGTCCAGCCTTGCCCGGCTTGCGAGGTTCTGCGCGTTGGGGTGACCGGTGGGGGTGTCACTCGTTTGCCAGCGCGAGGAGGTCGCTCATGGTGAGTCGGCGTGCGGTGCTGGGAGCCGGAGCCCTGGTGGTGCTGCCCGGGCAGCGGCGGGCCGCCGTCCCCGCCGTGAACTCGCCGAGCGACGCGACCCAGGCGCTGGCCCGGTTGCGCGAGGGCAACATGCGGTGGGTGCGCGGCGCGGCCCGGCACCCGGACGCCTCGCTGCCGCGCCGGCAGGACCTGGCCGGCGGCCAGGCGCCGTTCGCGGTGGTCTTCTCCTGCATCGACTCCCGGGTGCCGCCCGAACTGGTCTTCGACCAGGGGCTCGGTGACCTGCTGGTGGTGCGGACCGCCGCGCACACCCTGGACCGGCTGGTCACCGGCAGCCTGGAGTACGGCCCCGCCGAACTGGCGACCCCGCTGCTACTGGTGCTCGGACACCAGCGTTGCGGGGCGGTCACCGCTGCCGTCGGGGCGCTGCGCGGCGGCGAGCCGCTGCCGGGACACCTGGCCGAGGTGGCCGAGGACCTGCGGCTGCCGTACCAGGCGGTGCTGGCCCGGGGTGTCGCGGAGGCGGACCTGGTGGACGCCGTGGTCCGCGAGCAGACCCGGCAGACCGTCGAGAAGCTTCGGGCCGACCGGCTGTTGGCGCCGGCGGTGGCGGCGGACCGGCTGTTGGTCTGCGGCGGCTACTACTCGCTGGACAGCGGCACGGTGGCGTTCGACTCCTTCGAACGGTAGCCACCACCCGGCGGGAAGTTGACAGCATGTCAGCAAGACGTGCGCCGCGAGCCCCCCGTGCACCTCGGCCGACGTCCTGCGCACCGTTGCGGTCGAGCCCGTGCCCGGCTGACGATGGATCAGGAGTTGGGGGGCGGGCCTGATGGACAGCCGACGCAAGACCGAGGAGCGCTTGCGCGTCGCCCTGGCCCCCGCCGACCTCGCCGCACTCTCGCCACTGCGGGCCGAGCTACGGGCCGCACTGTGCCGCTGGGGGCGGGCCGAGCTGGCCGACACCGCCGAGCTGCTCGCCTGCGAGCTGGCCACCAACGCACTGCGGCACACCGACGCGGGCGCCGTACTGGAGGCGGGGCTCACCGCTGGCGGTCGGCTGCGGGTGGCGGTCCGCGACGGCGACACCCGGCTGCGGGGCCAGGTACGGGTGGGCGAGGGCGAGAGGGTGGGCGCGGGGGTGGAACCGGGCGCGCTGCTGGAGACCAGCGGCCGGGGCCTGCTGCTGGTCGACGCACTCTCGGAGAACTGGGGCGTGCGGCTCGGCGCCGAGGGCAAGACCACCTGGTTCGAGCTCGGGCCCGGCCGGACCGGGTCCCCCGGCGGCGGACCGGGCGGCGACGCTGGTGGCTGGCGGGATGGAGAAGTCGGCGGCGCGCCGTAGCCACGCGGCGGCATTGCTCCTTTGCCGAACATTCGACAGGATAGTGAGAATGTGTGTCCGGACCTGGACCCCCCGGCGCGGGCCGTGTCCACCGGCCACCACCACCGAGCACCACCATCGACCACCGTGCACCGACCACCGTGCAATTGACCCGGCAGGGGCAGGAGAACCATGGCGACTGAGCCCGAGCCGCAGGGGCCCGCACGCCTCCCGCTCGGCCCGCCGGCCCAGGGCGGCCGCCGGTCCGGCACCCGTACCAGCTCACTCGCGGCGGGCCGGATCGCGGTACCCGCCGCCCTCCCGGCCGTCCAGTCCCTGGCCACTCGGACCGGCGACTCCACACCGGAGTGGCTCGAGCCGGCGATGGCCGCCAACGGCATCGGCTCCTTCGACTGGGACATCCGGCGCGACCTGATCGAGGCCGACCAGCGCGCCGTCGCGATCATCGGGGGCTCCGGAAGCAGCTTCCGGCTCAGTTCGGACGCCTTCCTGGCCCTGCTGCACCCCGAGGACGCGCCGGTGGTGCGCCGCCGGGTCGAGCGCGCGGTGGCCGAGCTCGGCCAGTGCGGCGCCTACTACCGCACCGTCTTCCCCGGCGGCGCGCTGCACGCCGTCCGGTTCCGCGGCCGGGTGCTCGCCGACGCCTTCGGGCGGCCTTCCCGGATGGTCGGCTTCGTCTGGGACGCCACCGCCGAGCTGCACAAGCGCGAGGACGCCGGCCGGATGGCCGCCCTGCGCGAGGAACGGTCGCGGTTCATCAAGGAGGCCGCCCGGGCGCTCTCCGAGGCGGTCACCGTGCGTGACGTGGCCAGGGTCTTCACCGAACTGCCGCTGCCCGGGCTGCCACCCGACGGACTGGTGCTGGCCGCCTTCGAGACCGGCCGGCTGCAGATCCTGGGCGCCAGCGGCTACCGCCCCGAGGACGTCAGCTCCTACGACCGGGCCCCGCTGGAACCGTTCCAGCCGGCCGCCGAGGCGATCCGCAGCCGGCTGCCGGTGTTCCTGTCCAGCCCCACCGAGTACCGCGAGCGCTACCCGCAGGCCTGGCCGCGGGCCTCCAGCACCGGCCGCCGCGCCTGGGCCTTCCTGCCGCTGGTGGCCAGCGGCCGGGCGATCGGCCTGTGCGTGGTCAGCTTCGACGACTCGCGCGAGCTGGACGCCGACGAGCGCACCCTGCTCTCCACCCTCGGCGGGCTGGTCGCCCAGTCGCTGGCCCGGGCCCGGCTGCACGACGCCGAGCACGAGCTGGCCGCCGGCCTGCAGCGGGTGATGCTGCCGCGCACCGTCCCCGCCGTGCCCGGGGTGACCACCGCCGTGCGCTACCTGCCGGCCGGCTCCGGCCTGCAGATCGGCGGTGACTGGTACGACGTCGTACCGTTGCCCGGCGGACACGTCGGCCTGGTGATCGGCGACGTGCAGGGGCACGACGTGCACGCCGCCGGCATCATGGGCCAGCTGCGGATCGCCCTGCGCGCCTACGCCGCCGAGGGCCACCCGCCGGCCGCCGTGATGGCCCGGGCCTCCCGCTTCCTGGCAGACCTGGACACCGACCACTTCGCCACCTGCACCTACGCCGAGGTGAACGTCGACTACGGCGTGGTCTACGCCGTCCGGGCCGGCCACCTGGACCCGGTGGTGCGCCGCGGCGACGGCAGCAGCGCGGTGCAGAGCGTGGTCGGCGGCCTGCCGCTGGGCGTCTCGGCCGACCAGGAGTACCAGGTCACCCGGTTCAGCCTGGACCCGGGCGAGACCGTGGTGCTGTGCACCGACGGCCTGGTCGAGTCGCGCACCATGGACCTGGACACCGGCATGGCCCGGCTCTGCGAGTCGGTGGCCGGGGAGCTCGAGTCCACCGGGGTGGACCCGATCGAGGACCTCGCCGACCGGATCGCCGCCCGGGCCGCCGACTCCGCCGAGCGTGAGGACGACATAGCGCTCCTGCTGCTGCGCTGGGACGGCCCCGAGGGCGGGCTGGCCGCCCAGCAGCTGCGCCGCCGGATCGGGCAGGCCGACCTGGCCCGGGTCGCCGAGCTGCGCGGCGAGCTGCGCGACGCACTGCGCCGCTGGGGTGTCGCCGAGCTGATCGACACCGCCGAGCTGCTGGCCTCCGAGCTGGTCACCAACGCGATCCGGCACACCGACCGGGACGCGATGTTCACCGCCCGCCTCTACCGCGAGGACGGCCGTGAGCCGCGGCTGCGGATCGAGGTGGAGGACGAGTCCGACCTGTGGCCCAAGCGCCGCACCCCCGGCGAGCAGGCCTCCTCGGGCCGCGGCCTGATGCTGGTCGAGGCGCTGGCCGATGCCTGGGGCGTGGAGCCGCGCGGGACGGGCAAGCGGATGTGGTTCGAGCTGACGGCGGGCGAGGCGGCCTGACCTCGGCCGAGGCGGCCTGACACCTGGTCAGGCCGCCGGTCGGCGTACGCCGCCGACCGGCGTACGGCGCTCACCCGGAGCTGCCGGCGGGTGGTCACCCGAACTGGCGCTCCAGGTCTTTGAGCTTCTGTTCCAGGGAGTCGAGGCGGGGCAGGGTCATGGTGTCCTCCTCGGTGGTCAGGTCGATGGTCCGCCGGCCCGGGCGGGCCGGCAGTCCGGGGGCGACGGCGGGGCCGCCCGTCGGCTCGGGGGCGGACGCTATCGCAGGCTCCGCACTCCCGCCCGGCTCCAGTTGCCGGGCGGCTGTCGTGCGGGTGCGGCCCCAGCCGCCGTGCTGGCGGTTGATCGCACGGATCTCGGCCCGTTCGCGGCGGCTGGCCAGGCGCTGGCGCTCGCGGTTCTCCACCGCCTCGCGCCTGGTGTCACGGACCTCCTCCACCGCCTCGTCCAGGCTGCGCACCCCTTCGAGGAGCATCAGCGACCAGGCGGCGTACGTCTCCAGCGGGGCCCGCATCCAGCGCACGATCCGGATCTGCGGCAGCGGCCGCGGCACCAGACCCTGCTCGCGCAGTGCGGCCCGGCGGGTCTGCTTGAGCGCCCGGTCGAAGAGCACGGCGGCGGAGAGCGACATCCCGGCGAAGAACTGCGGGGCGCCCGCATGCCCGAGCCCGCGCGGGGCGTGCACCCAGTTGAACCAGGCGGAGGCGCCGGCGAAGAGCCAGACCAGCAGGCGGGAGCCGAGGGCCGCGTCACCGTGGCTGGCCTCGCGCACCGCGAGCACCGAGCAGAACATCGCGGCGCCGTCCAGACCGAACGGGACCAGGTACTCCCAGCCGTCGCTCAGCCCGAGGTTCTGGATGCCGAAGCCGACCAGGCCGTGGAAGGAGAGCGCGGCGGCGACGGCCGCGCAGCAGAAGAGCAGGGTGTAGGAGGCGGCTCCGTAGAGGGACTCCTTGCGCCGCCGCCGTTCTTCGGTGCGTTCCCAGGAGTCGGCCCCGCGTGCGGCGGCCGCCCCTCGGCTGCGCAGGTAGGCGACCAGCACCGCGCTGGGGAGCAGGACGGCGATGGTGGCCACGGCCCAGCCCAGTGGTATGTCCGACAGTTTCATTGCGCTGACCCAGCCTCGCTTTCGGCGGTCGTGGTGGCGGGGCCACCAGGGGACGTCCATCATGGCCGATGGCTGGGCTCGGCACGGGCGGTTTGCGGTCAAATACCCTGATGGGTGAGCGAACTGACGTCTCGTCAGTATGACGGTATGACAATTACAGGCGGGTGCGCGGGCAGCCGACGCAGCTCTCCGCCGGGCGCAGCGTGTAGAAGAGGCAGCAGCTGACCCGGGTGCGTGCGGGTGCTGGAGCCGGTACGGGTGCGGGTGCGGGCGCCGGTGCGGGTCCGGCGGCGCCGCGGAAGGCGGCCGCGCCGGTGAACGGGGCGGTGCCGCCGGGCAGGAGGGCGTCCAGGGCCGGCACCGCGCGCGACTCCAGTCCGAGCAGGCCGGCGGCGTACCAGAGGCTCTCCACCAGTTCGTCGGTGGCCAGGCCCCACAGGGTGCGCGGCCCGCGCCGCAGGTGCGGGCGGAAGGCGGCGAGCAGCGGGTCGAGCTGTTCGGCGACGGCGCCGCGCAGGGCGGCGCCCAGTGCGGCCTGGTCCGGCACGAGGTGGGCGCCCGGATGCCGGGCCGCCGGGTCGGTGGGCAGGCAGGCGAAGCGGTGCGGTGCGGCCGGCGGCAGGGCGAGTTCGGCCGGGCCGCCGCAGCTCGGGTGACGGAACGCGAGCTGCTCGGCCGCAGGCAGCGGAACCCGCTGTTCCAGCAGCCAGGGGAGGGTGAAGAGCAGGCAGAGCGGCCAGGTGTAGCGGTGCAGCCAGAAACCGGCGGCGACGTCGGGGCGCGGGGTGGTTCCGTAGCGCAGCCGGGCCTGCCGGGTCTCGGTGGCGATCACCCGGGCCTGCAGGGCGGGGTCGGCGAGCAGTCGACCGGTGGTCAGCCAGCCCTCGTCGGGCCGGACCGGGCCCAACCGGATCCGCAGCTCGGGGAAGACGCGGGCGAACGCGCCGTAGGCTGCCGCATAGGGGGCCGCCCCGGGGTGCGGTGCGCGGGTGCGGTGCGCGGTCCTCATCGCTCGGTCCTCGTCGCTCGGCGGGAAACCGAAAGGGTGAGGCGCGTACGCCTCACCCAATCAGGTTAGCCTCACCTTAGCTGACGGGGCGTTGGACGTCCTGCTCCCCGCGTCCGTCCGGGGGACGCCGTGGTGTTGCGGCGGTCGTCGCGGTGGTCGTGGCGGCAGGCGTCGCGGCGGTCGGGACCGCCGTTGTGCCGGCGCGTGCGCCGCGGGTGCCCGGCAGGCCGGGGCGCGCGCTCGGCGGCGCTCCGCGCGGGGCGCCCGGTGGACCGCCGGTGGCCGCGACCTCGCCCAGGCGACCGACCAGCCAGACCGGCACGCCGCCCAACGCCTGCACCAGCCGTCCAGCCTCGGCCCGCAGTTGCTGGGCCTCCTCCGGCTCGCTGACCTCGGCCAGCGCGGCCAGGGCCGGTGCCACACCCACCATGAAACCGAGTTCCTCGCGCAGCCGCAGCGAGGCGGCGAACCCCTCGCGGGCCCGCACCCGGTCGCCGCCGGCCAGCGCGAGCGCCGCCAGATGCCGCCAGGTGGACGAGGCGAGCAGGGTGTCGCCGTGCGCCAACGCCCCTTCGTGGGCCCGCCGGTAGGCGATCCAGGCGGCGGTCTGGTCGCGCAGCAGGTTCTCCGCGACCAGCCCGCGCCGGAAGTCCAGCAGTGGCCGTCCCGGTGCGTGCGGCGGCAGCAGCGCGGAGGTCCGGCCGAGCGCGGCCTGGGCCTCGTCCAGCCGGTCGCGCGGGCCGAGCACGCTGCCCAGGTAGGCCAGGAAGCCGCGGGCGCAGGCGGCCGCCGCGCGCTGCTCGGTGCTGGTCACCCCGGCCTCGGCCAGGCGCAGTGCGGCCTCCGCCTGCTCCCAGTGATCGGCGGTGAACAGGCACTGTTCGATGAGGAGTTCGGCCCGGCACAGGGCCGTCCTGGCATCCCGTTCGGCGGCCGGCATGAGCAGTTCGGCCGCCTCCTGCCAACAGGCGCGCGAGCGCAGCCGCCAGACCGTGCCGCTGGTGATCTCGTCCAGATGGCCGTCCGTGCCCGGATGCAGCCCCCCACCGTGCGGCGGTACCCCCGGCGGGCCGCCGCGCGCGCGATCGGGCTCCGCCCCCCGCCCGCGCGTCCCCCCGCTCAGCGGGGCCGTTCCGTGCTCCGACAACGCCACCTCCTTGTGCGCGGTGCCCCACGGTCATGCGGCGCTCCCCGGCAGGGCCGAGGAGCACCGCAATTCAACACGGGGGCGAGCTTGTGCACCAGATCACGAGCGTGACCTTTTTGGTCGGGGAGGTTAGCGGTCCGTTGGCAGGTGTCGTTGCGTCAGGAGGTCCAGCCGGTCTCCAGGAGTGCTTCGGCGGCGCCGTTGACGGGGCGCGGGAGGCCGGCCTCGTCGAGGGTGAAGAGGGCGACCAGGAGCTGCTCGCCGCGCACGGTGGCCTGGTGCGAGTAGCCGGCCATGGTGAACATCGCGGCGGCCGTCTCATCGGCGTGCAGGGTCTGCAGCCACAGGCACTCGACCGAGCGCAGGTCGGCCTGGTCCGGCCAGGTGTCCACCTGGGCCACCAGCCGCTCACCCAGCAGGGTGACCGCCTCGCGCTCCTGGCCCTCGCAGAGCTCCAGGTCGTTGAAGCCCAGCCACTCCAGGTAGCGGGCGGCGGCCAGCACGGCGTCCTGGGTGCTGCGGACCGGGTGCGGGCGGAACGGCGGCCGGTGCTGCCGGCCGGTGTGCGGGACGGACGGCATGGCGGGGCTGCCCGGGTGGACGGGGGTGCCCGGCTGGCTGGCGGGGCTGCCCGGCTGGCCGGGGCCGCTCGGCCCGGGGCTGATGGAGCCGGGACCGGTCGTGCCTGGACCGATCGAGCCTGGGCCGGTCGAGCCGGTCGAGCCGGTCGAGCCGGCCGGGCGGCCGCCGTCCGCGTAGAAGGGGGCGGGCGGGTCGCCGTACCGGCGCGCACCGAGCGGGCGCGACCCCTGCGCGCCCTGGCCGCCGGGTCGCGGCGAGCGGTCCACCGGGAGGCGGACGGTGGCGCCGCAGTTGCAGGTGAACTCCGGCTGCGGCCACTGGTCGGAGCGGCCGCACTGCGGGCAGCGCATGCTCAACCAGGAGTCCTCCCAGGAGCGGAACCGCACCTGCACCGGCACGCCGCCCTGCAGCAGCGGCACCCGCAGGGCGGCACCGCACGGGCAGGGCAGGGTCGGCGGCTCGTAGACGTGCTCGCGGCGGCAGGCCGGGCAGCGGATGCTGCGGGCCGCAGTGGGGGTGGTGGCCGCTTCGGGGAGGTCGGGGGGTGTGCCGGGGCCGGTGAAGTCGTCGGGGAGGGAGGGTCCGGACAAGGCACGCACCGTCCGTTCGGGTGGAGTGGGCGGGTCGCCTCCCATGGTCCCCGATCGGGATGGCGGGCGGCAGGGAATACCCGGAATGATCAGGGCATTTTCAGGGTCGCCGGTCGATGGACGGTTGGTCCTGCCGAGCTGCCGGCCTGCCGATCTGCTGATCTGCCGAGCTGCCGGGCCCGCTGAGCGACCGTCAGCCGCCAGCCGACCAGCGCGACTGTCAGCCGGCCGACCAGCGCGACCGTCAGCCGCCAGCCGACCAGCGGAGCAGGTCGGCGGGCGTGTCCAGATCGTCCGGCACGGCCACATCCCCGCACTCGACCAGTCGCAGCCGCTCCTGATGCTCCTTCAGCAGCGCCCGCGCTCCTGCGTCGCCCCGGGCCCCGGCGGCCGCCTCGGCCAGGTACTCGGCGCCGATCAGCACCGGGTGCCCGCGCCGGCCGTCGTAGCCGGCGGCGGCCAGCGCGGCGCCCTCGCGGTGTGCGGCGAGCAGCCGGGCGACGGCGGCGGGGGAGACCCCGGGCGTGTCGACCAGCGCGACCAGCACCGCCGGGCTCTCGGCCGGCAGCGCGGCCAGGCCCGCGCGCAGCGAGCTGCCCATGCCCTCGGCCCAGTCGGGATTGGCCACCACGGTGCAACCGGTCAGGTCGGCCTTCGCCAGCACCTGGTCGCGGGCCGCGCCGAGCACCACCAGGACCGGGCCGCAGCCGCCCGCGCGCACCACGCCGACGGCGTGTTCGACCAGCGGCCGGCCCCGGAAGCTCAGCAGCGCCTTCGGCCGTCCGCCGAGCCGGCGGCCGCCTCCGGCGGCCAGCACCAGGGCGGGGATGGTGGATTCGGGCATGCCACCACCATGCCCCTCGACGCGGCCCCGTGGACTTGTGTGATTCCACAAGACTGCCGCGCTGACGTTGGTGGGAGCCCGGGCCATCCGCCCCTGGATCTTCGGCGCCGGTCCGTTTCTACTGGCTGCTATGCACACCGCACCTGCCCCGTTGGTCGACCGGTTCGGCCGGGTCCACACCGACCTGCGGGTTTCCCTGACCGACCGCTGCAACCTGCGCTGCACGTACTGCATGCCGGCCGAGGGCCTCAACTGGCTCCCGAAGGCCGAGGTGCTCACCGACGACGAGATCGTCCGGCTGGCGCAGATCGCCGTGCGGCGCCTGGGGATCGCCTCGGTGCGGCTGACCGGTGGCGAGCCGCTGCTGCGACGCGGGCTGCCCGGGCTGGTGGCCCGGCTGACCGAGCTGGGCGTGGACCTCTCGCTGACCACCAACGGGATCGGGCTGGCCCGGATGGCCGGCGAGCTGAAGGCCGCCGGGCTGCGCCGGGTCAACGTCAGCCTGGACACTCTGCGGCCCGAGCGCTACCAGGCGATCACCCGCCGTGACCGGATCGCGGACGTCTTCGCCGGCCTCGCGGCGGCCCGGGACGCCGGCCTCGCGCCGGTCAAGGTCAACGCGGTGCCGGTGCGCGGAGTGAACGACGACGAGATCGTCGAGCTGGTCGAGTTCGCCGCTGGGCACGGCTACCTGATGCGCTTCATCGAGTCGATGCCGCTGGACGCCCAGGGCGCCTGGGACCGGTCGGCGATGATCACGGCGGACGAGCTGCTCGGGATCCTCGGCGCACGTTGGGAGCTGGAGCCGCTGCGCCGGGAGCCGACGCGTGGCGGGACCCCGCCGGCCGAGGAGTTCCGGATCGCGGGGACGGACACCGTGGTCGGGGTGATCGCCTCGGTGACCCGCCCGTTCTGCGGGACCTGCGACCGGGTCCGGCTCACCGCCGACGGGCAGCTGCGCAACTGCCTCTTCGCCACCGAGGAGTCCGACCTGCGCGCGCTGCTGCGCGGTGGCGCCGACGATTCGGCGATCGAGCAGGCCTGGCGCAACACCATTGCCCGCAAGGGCCCCGGGCACGAGATCAACTCCGCTGACTTCGTCCAGCCGGAGCGTCCGATGTCGGCGATCGGGGGTTGAGAGCGGTGGGTTGAGGTCGGGCTGCGACCCCTCTGTGTGTTCATGTGAAGAGCAGGTGATATGCCTCTGCAGTGAACATCGCTCTGGCGCGCCTGTCGCGCCGCATCCTGCCCGCAGTTCTGGGGGTCACCGTGGTGGCCGGTTGCAGCGGTTCCGGGGGGACAGGGGTCGCCAAGGGTTCTGCCAGCCCCGCACCGTCGATCTCCGCCGCGCCGTCGCCGTCCGCCTCGCCCACACCGTCCGCCTCGCCGACACCGACGGTGAAGCCGACCGGGGCTGACGATCCGGCACTCAAGTCCTTCTACGGCCAGCAGATCGCCTGGGCGCCGTGCGCCGACGACCCGGAGACCAAGAACGTCGACGAGTCGACCTTCCAGTGCGGCACCGCGCACGTCCCGCTGGACTACGCCAACCCCGCCACCGACACCATCGACCTCGCCCTCGTCCGCAAGCCGGCCGCCAAGCAGGACCAGCGTCTCGGCTCGCTCTTCTTCAACCCCGGTGGCCCCGGCGGCTCCGGGATCGGCGAGGTCACCAACGGGGCGGCCAGCCGGTTCCAGAGCCTGAACGACCGTTACGACCTGGTCGGCTTCGACCCGCGCGGCGTCGGCAAGAGCACCCCGGTGCACTGCCTGGACGACGCGGCCCGCGACCAGTGGGTCACCGAGGACCACCCGGCCCAGGCCGCCAAGGGCAAGGCGCTCGCTGACGGCTGCCAGGCCAAGTCCGGCAAACTGCTGCCGTTCCTCGGCACCGCCGACGGGGCCCGCGACCTGGACGTGCTGCGCGGGGTGGTGGGCGACCAGAAGCTCAACTTCCTCGGCTTCTCCTACGGCACCTACCTCGGCAGCGTCTACGCCGAGCAGTTCCCCGCCCGCACCGGGCACCTGGTGCTGGACGGGGCGATGGACCCGACCCAGACCCTGCTGGACTCCGACGTGCAGCAGATGATCGGCTTCGAGGGCGTCTTCGAACGCTGGGCCGCCGACTGCGTCACCCACGACGGCTGCCCGCTCGGCAGCAATCCCGACACCGCCGCGAAGAAGGCCGCCGACTTCCTCGACGGTCTGGCCGACAACCCGATGACCACCAAGGACGGCCGCCAGCTCACCGCCTCCCAGGGCTGGACCGGCACGCTCAGCATGCTCTACGGCTCGGGAAAGTCCTGGGAGTACCTGCGCAACGGCCTCGACTGGGCGATGAAGGGCCACAAGGCGGACTACCTGCTCGACTTCGCCGACGGCTACAACGGCCGCGACGCCCAAGGGCACTACGACAACAGTGCTGACGCCTACGCCGCCATCACCTGCGCCGACCACGGCGCCCTGATGCCGACGGACGACCAGATCCAGCAGGCCCTGCAGCAGTTGCACGACAAGGCGCCCTACCTGACCCGGCACTACACCAAGGACGACCTCTTCGACCCCGACTGCCGGGCCTGGCCCTACCGTTCCACCGTCCAGCCCCACCAGATCAAGGCCCCCGGCAGCGCCCCCATCCTGGTGGTCGGCTCCACCGGCGACGACGCCACCCCCTATGCCTGGGCCCAGAACCTCGCCGCCGGCCTGCCCGGCGCCGTCCTCCTCACCCGTGACGGCGACGGCCACACCGGCTACGGCAAGAGCGCCTGCATCAAGTCGGCGGTGGACGCGTTCCTGATCAACGGCACCATGCCGGCGGCCGGGACACACTGCGCCAGCGACTGACTCGGCGCCACACGTTGAAACCCCTTACGGCAGCAGTGGCGTAATGACCGAGGGGCCGGCGAAGTCTGCGGCGAGCGCGTCCATGATCACCTCGTCGTCGGGACGGGCTGGTTCGTTCCCGAGTCCAGACGCTGCACCGCAGGCTCGACGGCCCGGCACACCAGCGACTTGGGGAGGCGCTGGCGAGTTGATGCGGTGTCCTGAGGGCCGGATGGGGCGACCCCGGGGTGGGTTCGTGTGAAGAGAGGGTGATATTCCTCTGCAGTGAATATCGCTCTGGCGCGTGTGTCGCGTCGCGTGCTGCCTGTTGTGTTGGGGGTCACCGTGGTGGCCGGGTGCAGTGGGTCCGGGGGGACGGGGACTGCGAAGGGGGCCGCCAGCCCGTCGGTGGCGGTCTCTGTCGCGCCGTCGCCGTCCGCCTCGCCCACGCCCACGGTGAAGCCGACCGGGGCTGACGATCCGGCGCTGAAGTCCTTCTACGGGCAGCAGGTCGCCTGGGCGCCGTGCGCGGACGACCCGGAGACCAAGAACGTCGATGAGTCGACCTTCCAGTGCGGCACCGCGCACGTCCCGCTGGACTACGCCAACCCCGCCACCGAAGCCATCGACCTCGCGCTGGTGCGCAAGCCCGCGGCCAAGCAGGACCAGCGTCTCGGCTCGCTCTTCCTGAACCCCGGCGGTCCGGGCGGTTCCGGGATCGAGGAGGTCACCAACGGGGCGGCCAGTCGGTTCCAGAGCCTGAACGACCGTTACGACCTGGTCGGGTTCGACCCGCGCGGGGTCGGCAAGAGCAGCTCGGTGCACTGCCTGGACGACGCGGCCCGGGACCAGCTCAACGCCCAGGACCACGCGGACGCCAACACCGGCAAGGGCTTCGCCGATGCCTGCCAGGCCAAGTCCGGCAAGTTGCTGCCCTTCGTCGGCACCCGCAACGCGGCCCGCGACCTGGACGTGCTGCGCGGGGTGGTGGGCGACCAGAAGCTCAACTACCTGGGCTTCTCCTACGGCACCTACCTCGGGGCCAGCTACGCCGAGCAGTTCCCCACCCGCACCGGACACCTGGTGCTGGACGGCGCGATGGACCCGAACGCCGATCCGCTGGACGCCAACGTGGCCCAACTCGCCGGCTTCGAGGGCGTCTTCGAGCGCTGGGCGGCCGACTGCGTGAGCCACGACGGCTGCCCGCTCGGCAGCGACTCCGGCGCCGCCGCGAAGAAGGCCGCAGACTTCCTGGACGGCCTGGAGCAGCACCCGATGACCGCCAAGGACGGCCGCCAGGTCACCTCCGCCGAGGGCTGGACCGGCGCGATGGACATGCTCTACGGCGACGCCAAGTCCTGGGAGTACCTGCGCGACGGCCTGGCCTGGGCGATGAAGGGGCACAAGGCGGACTACCTGCTGGCCTTCGCGGACGACTACAACGGTCGCGACGACAAGGGCCACTACAACAACATGGCCGACGCCAACATAGCGATCGACTGTGCTGACTACGGCGCCCCGACGCCCTCCGACGACCGGATCCAGCAGGCGCTGCAGCAGTTGCACGACAAGGCCAAGTACCTGACCGCCCGGATGACCGCCGAGGACCTCAAGTCCCAGGACTGCCGGGCCTGGCCGGTCCACTCCGGCGAGGCGCCGCACGTGGTCAAGGCCGCCGGCAGCGCCCCGATCCTGGTGGTCGGCTCCACCGGCGACGACGCCACCCCCTACACCTGGGCCCAGAACCTCGCCGCCGGCCTGGCCAACGCCACCCTGCTCACCCGCGACGGCGACGGCCACACCGGCTACGGCAAGAGCGCCTGCATCAAGTCGGCGGTGGACGCGTTCCTGATCAACGGCACCATGCCGGCGGCCGGGACACACTGCGCGACGGGCTGACAGGCTGTCGCAGAGGTACGAAGGGCGGGCCACTCACGTGGCCCGCCCTCACTCATACGTTGATGTTAGGGGTTTGCACTCCAGGTGCCGCTGTTCCACACCGGATTGTTGTTCGCGTCGTAGATGACGAAGTTGGCATCGTCCTGCACTGAAGCGCGAGCGCCCCTCAAGGGGGTTTTGGAGCTCCAGAGAGCGTCGCCGGCCACCCCCGGAGAGGGGTACACCGGGTTGCCGGTCACCGGGTCCTGCTTGGGCTGGTAGACGACGAGATTGCCGTCGCTCTGGAAGGTGGCCCATGCACCGTAATGGTAGTTTGTGCCCGTACTCCACAGGGGGGTACCTGTGCTGAGTGAGTACAGCACCAGATTCCCGTCGGTCTGCATGGCCAGCCGGGTGTGGGCGGCGTAGACGGTGTCACCGGGGTGGAGCACTGTGCCGGGGGTGATGTTGGTACTTCCGCCGGTGCTCGGGCCGATGGCCACCGAGACCGCACCGAGGTCGGCTGCGGGAGCGTTGTTCTGAGCGGCGCTGAACGAGGTGACGGCGTTGCTGTCAATCCCCTGTAACAGGGCTCGGTCATGATTCTCGACCTATTCGGCCAAGTAGCTGACTGACTATGGCCGTTGGGGCGATGGTCAGTCCATGGAGCTACAGGCCATGCCCGCGCTGGACGCGGACCTCGCGGAGTTCACCGGTGACATCTTCAAGTACCTGGCCTATGAGGGCCAACGCAGGTATGGACAGCAGTACTTGCGGGGGTTGATGCTCGACGGCAAACGCAAGTCGGTGGAGCCGATGGCTGAGCGCCTGGGCATCCCACGACAGAATCTGGGCCACTTCGTCGCCCAGTCCACCTGGGACTACTCCGAGGTGATGCGACGGGTTGCGGCGCGGGCGGTCAATGTCATCTCACCGTCGGCCTGGCTGATCGACGACCATCCGTTCGTCCGCTACGGCCACGGCACTGCGGGGGCGATCGTGCAGCACTGCGGCGAACGCAACCAGCACTTGTGCCAGGTCGGAGTGTCCGTGCACGCGGTGTCCGGGCGAGGGTCGACCCCGCTGCACTGGCGCCTGTTCCTTCCACAGAAGTGGGCAGAGGATCCGGTGCAGTGCGCGAAGGCCGGGGTCCCGCCCGGGCTCGCGCACCGCACCAAGCAGCAGATCGCCCTGGACCTGCTCGACGAACTCGCCGAATGGGGGAACGCCCCGCCTCTGGTCATCGCCGACAGTGACTACGGCACCAACGTCGCGTTCCGGACCGGGCTCACAGCCCGCGACATCCGCTGGCTGCTGGCAGTCCAGGGGGACACGGTGGTCCTGCCTGCCACGGGTACGCCGGTCACCGCCTGGGCGAAACGACGCCCCACCGTCTCCGTCGACACCCTCGCCGGGGCCAACCGGCACCGGGCCACCCGATTCATCGACCGCGCCAAGACCGCGAGCCACCGAGCCCGCTCTGGCTGGTTCGCCGCCATTCCCGTGCACATCGCCGGCATCATCGAACGCGGACACGTCGCGGAAACCGACAGCCGGCTCCTGCCCCAGCGCACCCTGCTGGTTCAGTGGCGGCGCAAGAACGGCGGAGGGGTGTTCCGCTCCTGGATCACCGACCTGCCCCCGGATACTCCACTGTCGGCCCTGGTCAGGCACGCCACCAGCCGCTGGCGTATCGAGACCGACTACCGCGAGATGGAGCAGGCCCTGGGTCTGGGAGACTACGAGGGCCGGACCTACCGCGGATTCCACCACCACGTCACCCTGGTGTCAGCCGCGCACGTGTTCTGCCTGGAACAGCGCCTCAACCCAAAAGATCAGGACACGCCCTGAGCCTGTATCAGGTCGTGTCCTTCCTACAGATCGCGCTGATCACCACCCTGTGGCGTTGCCTGGCCTGCCACCGAAACCCGAACGACCTCACCGGCCTTGGTCAAGGACCATGACCGAGCCCTGTGTAATCGTGGAGTCCTTCGCTATGCGGCCTGGGCCTCCTGATGAGCCTTGGCTCGTGCCTTGCTGATGATCCGTTCGAACTCCACAGGCGGTAGGCCGCCGGCCGCGCTGTGCCGGCGGCGGGTGTTGTAGAAGTCGGCGATCCAGGTAGCGACACGAACTCACCCTGGACACGACGAGCAAGTCGCTCTCCGATGTTCGCTACTACCCGTCGCCGGGAGGCCTGACGATCACTCGGGTCACTGCGGCAACCGGCGGCGGGACCCTGGTGTACCAGGCGGCCGACCCGCACGGCACCACCGGTGTGCAGATCGATACCGGCACGGCGCAAAACGTGACGCGCCGGCCGACCGACCCGTTCGGCAACCCGCGTGGCAGCCAGCCCGCTCCGGGCAGTTGGTCCGGTGACAAGGGCTTCGTCGGCGGCACTCTGGACACCGCCACCGGCCTGACCGACCTCGGTGCCCGTGAGTACGACCCGCTGCACGGCCGCTTCCTCAATCCCGACCCACTACTCGACCTGACCAGCCCGCAGCAGTGGAACGGCTACGCCTACAGCGACAACCACCCGGTCAGCAGTTCCGACCCGAGCGGGCTGATACACCAGGCCGACTTCTACTCCGGCGGCGCTGGCGACGGGACCGCCTGCGACGCCACCTGCCAGGCCACGCTGCCGACCACCTCCTCCGCTCCGATGCCGGACACCAGCGGCTTTGGTCAGCCCGCGCACCCGACCACCCCGAGCAACGGCGGCGGCAAGGGCGGCAACGGTGGCGGCGGCTGGCTGGACGGCCTGAAGTCGGTGGGACACGCCATCAGCAGCGGGGCGAAGGCGGTGGCCCACGGTGTCGAAACCGGCGCCAAGGCTGCCGGCAACGGCGTTGTCAGTGGCGCCAAATGGGCCTGGGACCACAGGGCGGACATCGGCCAAGCGATCGTCGAGACGGTCGTCTACTCGGGCTGCATCGGCGGCTCCCTGGCGGGCGCTGCCGAAACCGGCGGCGCGAGCCTGCTCGCCGTCGCCGGGTGCGGGGCCGTGGCGGGTGCGGCCGGTGCGGCGACGTACGACCTGCTGAGCCCGGACGCGCCCAGTACGCCTGGCGGAGTCTTCAAGGACATCGCCAGTGGCGCTGCCTTCGGAGCCGTCGGCGCGGTGATCGGCGAGGGCGCGAGCTACGTCGGCAAGAAGGTGGTGCAGAAGGCTGCACCTCTGCTCGGGGACGCGGCTGACTGGGTGGCGAACAAGCTCAGCAAGGCCTGTGCGAACAGCTTCCCGGCGGGCACGCTGGTGCTTCTGGCGGACGGAAGCACCAAGGCCATCAACACGGTTGCCGTCGGCGACCAGGTGGCCTCGGCGGACCCGCAGACCGGGCAGAGCAACGGTGAGCCGGTCACCCAGACCATCGTCACTCCGGACGACCAGGCGTTCACGGACCTGACCTTCGCCCCAGATGCTCCCAATGCGGCAGCCACGGAGGTGAGTTCACTATCATCACCCACCGACGGTGCCGTTACGTCCACCCAGCATCACCCGTTCTGGGATGTCACTGCCCAGCGCTGGACCAACGCGGCGGACCTGAGGCCGGGCGACCGCATCGCGGTGGACACCGCTGCCGGAACCGCCACGGTGACCTCTGTCCGGAGCTACAGGACGGACCCTGAGACCGCCTACAACCTGACTGTTGATGAGCTTCATACTTACTACGTTGTGGCGGGCGGGACCCCGGTTCTCGTCCACAATGATGCTTGCCCGTACGGGTACCACGTCGACGGTGACCCGGATTGCGAATGTCAGCCCCCCGTCGGTGGAACCGCGGTAGCCGGAACCCGACAGCCCCCGCAAGAGGCCCCTTGGAAGGGGTCCCTGAAAAAGGCCGGCGACCTGGTCGGTGGCCTAGAGAAGGGAGCCTCCGAGCTTCACGCGGGCACCATGCACTCGCACGACTTCACAGGTACGGATCTGGAGCACCCCTTCGCCGATCCGTACTCAACCCTGCTGATCACCGGCCTTCGCGTAGGCACACTAGCCCGGCAAGGCGCGAAGAAGCTCTTCTCGCGAAGGGATGAATGAGAGTTGAGGCCAACGGTAATGAATGGTCGTGGTGGCGGGGGGCAGGAGGGGATCGGCCAGGCCGTGGCCGGCGTCTGGGCGGCAGCAACTGCCCAGGACCTCGCACGGGCACTTGCCGAGTGCAACTCGTACCACCCAATAGCCGCTGCCCGGTTCTTCCGGGGAGCGATTCGGTTGAGGTTCCCGATGCCGTGCGACCCACGCCAGGTCAGTCAGGCACTCTCCGATTGGCTGGCCAGGTTTCCGCAGATGAACCAGGAGATGCTGGTCCCGCGTGAGGCCGAGGCGTTCATCAGGGCGGAGTTGAACGGCGAGGCCGACTTGGTCGCCGACGTGGCGATCGACTCCAATCCGGTGCGCACTACCCTGATGGTGGTCACTCGGTGCGTATTTGAGGAGGCGCTGGCGAGTGCGCCTTCCTTCGCCGACCTTCGCCGGATCACGGCGCAGGCGGCCCAGGACCATCGCGACCTCGCCGCCATCACGAGCCTGAAACTGGACAGCATCTTCGTCCGTCGCGACTTGAACGCAGCTGAGTTCGAAGCGCTGATCGGCGAGGCCGATACAGTGAGGTGGACATGAGGAGTTGGCGCTTCAACCGGCCTGCGCTGGCGCCGAGGTCAGTGTTCGGCAGTTGGTTCCTCGCTGTGCTGCTCAACCGACCGGAGCAAATCGCTCACTACAGGGCGTTGATGGAGGAGCTGATCCCCGAGGGAAGCACGGAGCATTTCGCGATCGCTGAGCGCGTCTTCGCGCAGCTCATGTTGATGAGGTTCACACCTGACCAGCCGGTGCGGGACATCTCGGACTTCGTCGCGGCCGTGCGTGGGGTGATGGCTCACCCCGAGGCCATTGGCCGACTGGAGGCGGAGGCCCTGATCAGGCACGCGCTCGGCGAGCAGACGGTCTGGCTGGCCGGCATCGACGCCCAGCAGGCGGGCACTGTCTACGGGGGCCTGTCGGTCCGGGTCATTCAGGAGAAGAGGCTCTCCGAGGGGGCCGTCAGGCGCCTTGTGGTAGAGGCCGAGGGCTGGGCGGAGGCCAACGGGATCCGGCTTGTGGTTGCCGAGTAGCCGGACAACGCCCGTGTGCCGCGGAGCGCAGGCTCCGCGGCCACACGGGGCGCCAGACGGCGTGGCTAGCGAACTGAGGGCTCGTTAGCTGTGGTCGACTGCACCGTACTTGGCAGAGGGATGCTGCCCTTTGGAAGGTGGCGGGCAGTCAACCGGCCAGTGCAGGGCCGTGCAACGCACTGGCGACCGGTCGGCTGCTGATGAACTGGTAGTCCCGGGCGATCCGGCCGTCCTCGTCCAGCACCACGAACTCCAGCCCGCCGCCGACCACCTGCTCCGTGTTCGGGTCCACGGCTTCCCAGTGGAACTTGACCACGCTCTGCAGGCGGTCGGCGTCGGGGCGGGCCCGGAAGCGCATCTGGCCGGAGGCGACGAACTCCTGGTAGGCGGTGCGGACCCGGACCTCGAGCGCGGCGTGGCCGCGCAGTTCCAGGGCGGCGTCCGGGAAGCCGATGCCGATGGCGCGCTCGCGCATCTCCTGCGGGGGCTGCACCAGGTGGACGGCCTCGGGGGACCAGAGTTCGGCGATCAGGGTGCGGCGGACGGTGGGGTCGGGCTCGTTCCAGACGGCGATGTAGCGGTCGGCGAGCTGCTGGGTGGCTGCGGTGGCCGTGGTGGCTGTGATCTCCATACGGCGATCGTGGGAGACGGCGGAACTGGCGGCAATTCCCCGGCGGGAATCAGGGGTTGGATCAGGGATTGGCTCAGGGGCTGGATCACGGGTTGCAGAGGTGGTCGACGGGGCGCTGGTCGAGGAGGTCCTCGTAGACGGCGACCTTGTGCTTGATCAGGTCCAGGCAGCGGCCGAGTTCGGTGAGTTGGGCCTCGACCCGGGTCTGGTGCTCGCGCAGCAGGGCGATCCGGTCGGGTTCGGTGCCGGAGCCGGTGCGGGCCAGTTCGGTGTAGCGGCGGATCTCGGGGAGCGGCATGCCGGAGCCGCGCAGCACGACGCAGAGGTGGAGCCAGTCCACGTCGTGCTCGGAGTAGACCCGCTGGCCGCCCGCGCGACGGCGGACCGGGCCGGCCAGGACGCCCTCCTTCTCGTAGAAGCGCAGCGCGTGCACGCTCAGTCCGGTGCGTTCGGCGACCTGGCCGATGCTCAAATCCATGCTGGTGAGCATACGGACTTGACCTAGAGTCGGCTCTAGTTCCTAGCGTGGATCGCATCGGTTGGCGATCAGTTGGCGATCAAGGGAGCAGCACCATGCGTTACCGCAGCCTCGGTGGGACCGGGATCGAGGTCAGCACGTACTGCCTCGGGACCATGATGTTCGGGTTCGTCGGCAATGCCGACCGGGAGGAGTGCGTCCGGATCGTGCACGAGGCCCTGGACCAGGGGATCAACTTCGTGGACACGGCGGACATGTACTCGGCGGGGGAGTCCGAGGAGATCGTCGGGAAGGCGCTGCGCGGCCGCCGGGACGAGGTGGTGCTGGCCACCAAGGTGCACTTCCCGATGGGGGAGGGCCGCAACCGGGGCGGCAACTCGCGGCGGTGGATCCTGCAGGCGGTGGAGGACAGCCTGCGCCGGCTGGACACCGACTGGATCGACCTCTACCAGGTGCACCGGCCCGACCCCAGCACCGACATCGAGGAGACCCTCGCCGTCATGGGGGACCTGGTCCGGGCCGGGAAGATCCGCGCCTTCGGCATCTCCTCCTTCCCGGCCGAGGAGATCGTCGAGGCCCAGCACACCGCCGAGCGGCGGATGCTGGCCCGGCCGCGCACCGAGCAGCCGCCGTACTCGCTGCTGGCCCGCGGTGTCGAGGCCGCCGTGCTGCCGGTCTGCCGGCGGTACGGGATGGGCGTGCTCACCTGGAGCCCGCTGGCCTCGGGGTACCTGAGCGGGCGTTACCGGGCCGGCCTGCCGGTGGACCTGAGCCGTGGGCGGGCCGCGCTCACCCCGGCCCGGTTCGACCCGGAGGTGCCGGGCAACGCGGCCAAGCTGGCCGCGGTGGAGCAGTTGGCCGAGCTGGCCGAGAGCATCGGGTGCACGCTGCCCGAACTGGCGGTCGCCTTCCCGCTGGTGCACCCGGCGGTCACTTCGGTGATCCTCGGCCCGCGCACCATGGACCAGCTGGCCGGCCTGCTCAAGGGCGCCGAACTCACGCTGGACGACGAGACCCTGGACCGGATCGACGCGATCGTGCCGCCCGGGACCAACCTCTACCACCCGGACGGCGCCTGGCAGCCGCAGTCGTTGGCCGACCCGGCGCAGCGCCGTCGCCCGCCGGCCGAGCGGTGAGCAGGCGTGAAGTCCGCGGCGGGCTGCCGCGGACTTCACGTGATCCGAGTGGTATCGGGTCAGCTGCTGGTGGGTGCGGTGAGGTCGTAGACGGTGGTGGAGCCGACCGTCCTGGCGGTGTAGTGGGCGGCGACCCAACTGGCGATCTGCGAGCTGTCGGAGGAGCCGCCCTGGCTGCCGCCGAACCCGCCGCCACCGATGAAGTAGTGGATCTTCCCCTGCTTCACGTACTCCTGGAAGCCGGCCAGGCTGAGCGAGGGGTCCGATCCGTTGAACCCGCCCAGGGCCATCACCGGTACTCCGGTGGCCAGTTGGTAGCTGGCGGCGTTCTGCGAGCCGACGCCGGCGGCGGCCCAGGTGTAGTGGGAGGCGTCGGTCCTGATCAGGTCGGCGAGCTCGGTGCTGACCTTGGCGCCGCCGAGCAGGCCGCCCATGCCGCCACCGCCCATGCCACCGCCCATGCCGCCACCGCCCGTGCGTCCGGGAGAGGTGGTGCCCTGCGTGGGCGCGCCACCCGGGAAACCGCCCTGCCCGCCGCCCGGGAAACCACCCCGGCCGCCGCCCGGGAACCCGCCGGGGAACCCGCCCCGCGCACCGGTGCCGCCCCTGCCCGTGCCGGGCCCGCCGACCCGCATGCCGCCCGGCCCGTCCCCGCCCGCGACCCGCGGTCCGGCCGTCGGGATCGAGCCGGTGTGCCCGGTCGAGACGGTGTCCAGCGCGTACGCCGTCGGCCCGGCCAGCGCCGAGGCCAGCGCGACCACGCCGACCACCGCGGCCAGTCGTGCCGTCAGCCGGCCGGCCAGCAGCAGCGCCGGGGCGGCTGCGAGCCCGCTGATCAGCACCGCCCAGCGCAGCCACGGGACGAACGAGGAGCTGCGCCCGAGCAGCACGTACGCCCAGACCGCCGTGACCGCGAGGACCACCGCGAGCACCGCCGCGTACGGCAGCCGCCGGCGGGCCCGCCACAGGCCGTCCACGCCCATCCCGACCAGGGCGGCGATCGCCGGGGCCAGCGCGATCGTGTAGTACTGGTGGAAGATCCCGGACATGTAACTGAACGTCAGCCCGGTGCCGAGCAGCCAGCCGCCCCAGACCAGGAACGCGGTGCGCGCCGAGTCGGTGCGGGCGTAGCGGCGGGTGGCCCAGAGGCCGAACAGGAGCAGCAGCAGCGCCGCAGGCAGCAGCCAGGCGATCTGTCCGCCGATGTCGGTGCCGAACATCCGGGTGATCCCGGTGCTGCCCCAGCCGCGCATACCGGGGCCGGTCGGGCCGCCGGCCGCGCCGGCCAGGCCGTCCAGCCCGGTGGTGCGCGGCGCCCCGCCCCCGCCGACGCTGCCGGTCTCGTTGCCGGTGAGCCGGCCGAAGCCGTTGTAGCCGAAGGTCAGCGAGAGGAAGCTGTTGTCCTGCGAGCCGCCGACGTACGGCCGGTCGGCCGCCGGTACCAGCTGCACCACCGCCACCCACCAGCCGCCCGCGACCACCATGGCGACCCCGGCCGCCAGCAGCTGGCGCACCCGCCGCCAGAAGCCGGTGGGCGCGACCACCAGGTAGACCACCGCGAAACCGGGCAGCACCAAGAAGGCCTGCAGCGTCTTGGTCAGGAACCCGAAGCCGAGCATCACCCCGGCGAGCAGCAGCCACCGGGTGCCGGCGTTCTCGCTCGCCCGGACCACCGCGTAGGCGGCCAGCGTCATCAGCAGCACCAGCAGCGCGTCCGGGTTGTTGAACCGGAACATCAGCGCCGCGATCGGCGTCACCGCCAGCACCGCGCCGGCGACCAGCCCACCGAGCGCGGAGAACCGCCGGCGCACGGTCGCGTAGACCACCCCGACGGTGGCCACACCCATCAGCACCTCGGGCAGCAGCACGCTGAACGAGCTGAGGCCGAGGATCCGCGCCGACAGCTCCATCGGCCACAGCGACATCGGCGGCTTGTCCACCGTGATGAAGTTCGCGGCGTCGGAGGAGCCGTAGAAGAACGCCTTCCAGCTCTGGGTGCCGGCCTGGACGGCGGCCGAGTAGAAGGAGTTGGCCCAGCCGGAGGCGGTCAGGTTCCAGAAGTACAGCACCCCGGTGAGCAGCAGCAGGGCGAGCAGCGCGGGCCGGGCCCAGGCCGGGTCGTCGGGCCGGCCGCGCCAGGCGCGAGCGGGGAGCGTGCGCAGCCGGTCCGGCCGGCTCCGCGGGCCCTTTGGCCCGCTGGCAGGCGGCTCGGCGGCCGGGAAGATCGGCTCGGGTGAGGCCGGCGCGGCCGGGGCAGCCGGCTCCGGCGGCGGGTAGTCCGCGGCCTCCGGCCACGGGACGCTGCTCTCGGGGACGGAACTGGTCGTGGTCATGGCCCATACGCTCGGGGCCGTGCCTGAGAGGGTGATGAAGCCCGGCTATGAGCGCCCTGTGATCTGCGCACCGGGCGGTGACGAGGAGTCAGGGAGCGGAGAGCCGGGTCAGGCGGCAGGGGCGGCGAACTGCTTGCCCAGCCACTCCAGGGCCGGCGGGATCTCCCGGCCCCAGGTGTGGAAGTTGTGGCCGCCGCTGTTCAGGGTGATGGTGGAGAGCCTGGTCGGGGCCTTGAAGGCCTTCACCATCTCCTGGGTGGGCTGGTAGTTGTCCTCGTCGTAGCTGGTGGCCAGCAGCAGCGAGACCGGCGCCGCCGGGGCGTTGCGCAGCCGCCAGAGCAGGTCGTTCTCCTGCCGCAGCTGGGTGCTGCCGGCGAACAGGTCACCGGTGCTGGTGTCGTTGGAGACGCTGTAGTCGGCGGAGAGCGAGATCGCGGCGCGGTAGGCGTCCGGCTTGCGCAGCGCGAACTTCAGCGCGCAGTAGCCGCCGGTGGAGTCGCCGATCGCGGCGTGCGCCGAGGCCTGCGGGGCGATCCGGTAGCCGGAGGCCAGCGCCTTCGGCAGGTCCTCGGTGAAGTAGGTCTCCACCTTCGGGCCGCCGGGGACGTCCATGCACTCGGTGTCCCGGTTGGCGATCGGGCTGGGGCGCATCATCACCAGCACGGTGGGCGGCAGCGCCTTGTCGTTGATCGCCTGCAGGGTGCTGGTCGGGTACTGCATCAGCGAGATCAGCTTCTCGGCCGAGCCGGGGTAGCCGGAGAGCACCAGGATCATCGGGAACTGGTGGCCGGCGTACTCGGGCTGGAAGTACTGCGGCGGCAGGTAGACGTAGCCGGCGTTGGTCAGGCCCGAGCCGGCGCCGGTCAGCTTGACCTGCTGGATCAGGCCCGAGCGCTCCTTGGCCGAGCCCTGCGAGCTGTACACCTTCTGCTCACCGGTGACCGAGAGCGCGTTGCCCGGCTTGTGGTCCACCACGGTGCCGGGCCCGCCGGCGGTGCCGAGCAGGTCGGTCCAGGTGGTGTAGAAGCCGAAGTAGGAGTTGGCCACCAGGGCCATCGCGACCAGCACCATCACCTGGGTGCCGAAGAAGGCGCCGAGCCGTCCGAGCACGGCACGCCAGCCCTTGCCGCCGAACCGAGGCCAGAGCCACAGGGTGACGGCGAAGGCTGCCACGGCGAGCAGGCAGGCGATGATCTGCAGCGGGATTCCGGTCAGCGCGAGCACCCGGCCGATCCTAGTTGACCAGCTTGAACTCTCGGTCCACGCCCCCGCACGCCCCCTGTGCACGCCCTCTCACGCCCTGTTGACCCGGGAGCCTCGACTGCGGGAGTCTGATCACGCACGCGCACGCGAAAGAGGCCTTGGGGGGCTTGAGTTGCTCAGTTCAAAGACGTTGAGCCGCACTGCTTTGCTGACCGGCGGCGTGCTGCTGCTCAGCGCCTGCAGTTCCGCGCAGTACCCGCAGAGCCGTCCCGCACCCCTGAAGACCGTCGACGGCGGCGCGGGCGAGCCGACCACGGCCGCGGCCAGGACCCCCAGCCCGACGCCCACCCCGTACGGCACCACGCTGACCGGCCTGGTCGGCCCGGTCAACGACGCGCTCGCCAAGCTTCCGCAGGCCGGCAGCCTGGACGAGCTGAAGACCGCGCTCGGCGCGGTGGAGAAGGCGGCGGGCGACGGCTACACCGGCCTGCAGAGCGCCATCCCGCCGACGGGGGCCGGCGACGCCAACCGGCAGCTCTACGTCGCCCTGAACACCCTGGTCGACAACTTCACCGCGGTGGAGACCGACATCTCCGACCAGAAGGTCTGCGCGACCTCCGCCGCGCTGGCCGAGGCCGGGCAGGCGCAGGGGCTCAAGGACATCCAGCAGGCGCTGCAGACCCTGTCCGGCGCCGGCTACCCCGCCACCTTCACCGTCCCGCAGACCGGCCAGTTGCAGCACCGCGCGCTGGACAACGGCTCCTTCGTCCGCGAGGGCCAGGACGACGGCAACGGCGAGCTGACCGTGGACAACGGCGGCGGCAACGTGGACGCGGTGCTGACACTCACCCAGGACGGCCAGTCCGCCTACTCCTTCTACGTGGTCAAGGGCCAGACCGCGAAGATCAGCGGGATCCGCGACGGCAAGTACGACGTGTACTTCGCCGGCGGATTCGACTGGGACACCGGCACCAAGAAGTTCACCCAGAGCTGCGCCTTCACCAAGTTCGACGACGGCCTGGACTACACCACCACCAACAGCACCTACTCGACCTGGACGCTCACCCTGAAGCCGGTGGTCGGCGGCAACGCCAGCACCAGCGACGTCCCGGCCAACCAGTACCCCGTGCCGTGAGGCTCCACGGACGCGCGGTCAGCCGGCGGTGCGCGGGATCCGGCGCTCCCAGCCGCGCTCGTAGAGCACCGAGCCGCCCTCCCAGGCGGTCAGCCGGCTGCGCGCGGTGAAGGCCTCGGCGTCGCAGTCGAGTTCGGTGGAGGTCCGGACCATGGCGTCCCAGCCCTGGTCCGGCCGCTGCAGCCGGATCGTCCAGTCCGAGCGGCAGCGGGCGCTGAGCGGGTCGCCCTCGGTGATCCGGTAGGTCTCCAACGCCTCCTCGCTGTGGACCAGCCCGTCGGGGTAGCTGCGGGTACCCCCGGAGCGGGGAGCCACCTCCAGCCGCCATTCGCCGGCCGCGAGGTCGCGGACCACCAGCCGCTCGGGCCGGGCTTCGGTCGGGGTGGCGTACCGGATCTCCAGCGGCACGGCCTGCTCGGGCTCGGCGAAGGTGATCGGCGCCCGGCCGACGTCCGCCGCCAGGTGCCGGACCGGCAGCATCAGGGTGCTGTTGCCGGGGTCGACCAGGAACCCGGCGGTGCTCGGCTGCGGCCAGACCCAGGGCCAGTAGGCGGAGGAGAGCGCCAGCCGGATCCGGTGGCCGGGCGGGAAGGCGTGCGCGATCGACAGCAGCTCGAACTCGACCTCCTCGACCGCGCCCGGCTCCCAGTCCACCACCGTCTCCGGTCCGCGCCGCGCGGAGAGGTTCAGCGCACCCCGGGTGACCAGGGTCGAGGACCCGTCGGGTGCCACGTCGCAGAGTCGGGCGACCACCTGGCCGCGGGTCGCCTCGGCGGGCAGCCGCAGTCGCAGCCGGACCGCGGGACGGCCGAGGACCTCCATCCGCTCGGGCAGCGGGGCGGCGTCGAAGCAGACCGAGCGGCCGTCCTCCTCGCGCTGGTCGGGCGGCAGGTCGGCGGCGTCACCGAGGGGCAGGAACCGGCCCGCGTCGATCCCGGTGTGCTGGGGCGAGCGGACCAGCACGAACCGTTCGGTGGAGGGGGTGCCGGCGGTGCGCAGCGTCTCGGCCAGGTCGTAGTGGATCTCCCGGACGTCGTCCGAGGGCCACTCGTCGTCGCCGATCCACCGCCCGGGCCGCTGCGGGTAGGAGGTGGCGGGCCGGACCGACTCGTTCATCCAGCTGCGCAGTTTGGGCTCGGCCATGATCCCGGTGTCCCGGCCCTTGAGCCACTGGTCCCACCAGCGCAGGGTCTCCTGGAGGAAGCCGATCGCCTGGCCGGGCGGCAGGCCGCGGTCGGGGTACTGGTGCGACCACGGCCCGATGATCCCGCGCACCGGCGCGTCCAGGTGCTCGACCAGCCGCAGCACGGTGTCCCGGTAGGGGTCGGCCCAGCCGCCGACGGCGAGCACGGCGGCCCTGACCGCGCCGTAGTCCTCGCGGACGCTGCCCTGACGCCAGTAGGCGTCCCGGGACTGGTGGCCCAGCCAGGTGTGCAGGTAGGGCTCCACCGCCTCGAGTCGTTCCAGCCAGCGGTGCCGCCAGTCGTCGCCGACGTACCGGGGGTCCGGCGGGCGGGCGGCGAAGGCGAGCATGGCGGCGGACCAGGCGTGCATGTCGACGGCGAGCACCGAGCCGCCGAAGTAGTGCACGTCGTTGTCGTAGCGGTCGTCGGTGGCGCAGACGGTGACGACCGCCTTGAGCGGCTCCGGGGCGAGCGCGGCGATCTGCAGGGAGTCGAAGCCGCCCCAGGAGGTGCCGAACATCCCGACCCCGCCGCTGCACCACGGCTGCGCGGCCAGCCACTCGACCACCGCGACCCCGTCGGCCAGTTCCTGGGCCGAGTAGGCGTCGCCGGGCAGTCCGTCGGAGTTGCCGTGCCCGCGGATGTCCACCCGCACGCTCGCGTACCCGTGGCCCGCGTACCAGGGGTGGCGCTGGGCGTCGCGCGGGGCGGTCCAGTCGCCGAGCCGGTACGGCAGGTACTCCAGCAGGGCCGGGACGGGCTCCGAGGTGACGGGGCGCCAGATCCGGGCGTAGAGCCGGTCGCCGTCGGAGAGCGGGATCCGGAGGTCCTCGCGGGTGACCTGGTACGGGTACGAGGTGGGGTGATGCACTTCGGGCATGCCGACAATATAGGACATAATGCCGCATTAGCTGATGAACTGTGAGTCGCATATCGACGCTAGTTGCGAATGACTTGCAACTGCAGACAGTCCGGGGGAAAGATGTAGCGGTTCCGCCCGTCCAGAGAGAGCAGAGGCAGATGACCAGCGCGCCCCGGTGGACCTCGCGGCTGACCCGGGAGGAGCGGCTGCGACTGTTCGGCATGGGCGCCTTCGTCCTCGCCCTGCACGTGATCGGCTGGTTCACCCTGCTCGCGGTGATCGCCCCCAGGCACTACGCGATCGGCAACGAGGCCTTCGGCGCCGGCATCGGGCTGACCGCCTACACCCTGGGCATGCGGCACGCCTTCGACGCCGACCACATCGCGGCCATCGACAACACCACCCGCAAGCTGATGGGCCAGGGCAAGCGACCGCTCTCGGTCGGCTTCTGGTTCTCGCTGGGCCACTCCTCGATCGTCTTCGGCCTCTGCGCGCTGCTCGCCTTCGGCGTCCGCTCGCTGGCCTCGGCCGTCGAGGCGGACGACTCGCAGCTGCACCGGACCACCACCCTGATCGGCACCTCGGTCTCCGGCACCTTCCTGCTGCTGATCGGCCTGATCAACCTGGGCGCCTTCAACGGCATCCTGCGGGTCTTCCGGAAGATGCGCGGCGGCCGGTTCGACGAGGCGGAGTTGGAGGAGCAGCTGAACAAGCGCGGCTTCCTCAACCGGATCCTCGGCCGGGTCACCCGGGCGGTCAGCAAGCCCTGGCACATGTACCCGGTGGGTCTGCTCTTCGGCCTCGGCTTCGACACCGCCACCGAGGTCTCGCTGCTGGTGCTGGCCGGCGGCGCGGCTGCCTTCTCACTGCCCTGGTACGCGCTGCTGGTGCTGCCGGTGCTGTTCGCGGCGGGGATGAGTCTGCTGGACACCATCGACGGCTCGTTCATGAACTTCGCCTACGAGTGGGCCTTCTCCAAGCCGGTCCGCAAGATCTACTACAACCTCACGGTGACCGGGCTCTCGGTGCTGGTGGCGCTGGTGATCGGGGCGATCGAGCTGGTCGGGCTGCTGGCCGACCGGTTCTCGATCACCACCGGGCCGATCGGCTGGATCGGCTCGCTGGACATGAACAACGTGGGCTTCGCGATCGTCGGCCTCTTCGTGGTCACCTGGCTGGGTGCGCTGGCGTTCTGGAAGTTCGGCAGGGTCGAGGAGAAGTGGTCGGCGGGGGTGCCCGACAGCGTGCTGCCGGAGGCGGAGTGAGCCCGTCCGGCAGCACCTCGGGCTGAGCTGATCAGCAGGTCAGGACCGGTCCCGCCCAGTCGGCGTGGTCGTTGGTCGGACCGTCGCCGCCGTCCGTGATGACCAGGTGCAGCTCGTCGGCACCGGTCAGGTCGGCGGTCAGCTGCCGGACGCCGGAAGCGGCGGTGACCAGTCCGCTGTCGGCCACCAACGCGGCGTCCTTCCACAGCTGGAAGGAGACCGTGGCCCGCTGGTTCTCGTCGTCCACGCCCACGTCGGTGCTGAGCGAGCGGCAGGAGCCGCCGAGGTAGTAGACGACCTCGCTGGGCGCGTTGGCACCCAGGCCCTTGGCGTAGGTGGTGCCGTGGATGCTGATGGTCCGGCCGTCGCCGACCCCGTTCTCGCCGTTGCTCATGTCCTTCTCCACCGGGCCCCAGCCGTTGCTGGCCGAGGACCAGGTCAGGTCGGAGAGCTGGTGGGCGCCGGCCGCCGGGCCGGAGCCGCAGGCGAGCTTGGCACCGGCCCAGTCGGCGTGGTCCCAACTGGTGCCGTCACCGCCGTCGGTGACCACCAGGCGGAGCTGCTGAGCGCCCGTCAGATCGGCGGTCAGCGTCCTGGCCGGGTCCTTGCCGGTCAGCAGGCCGCTGTCGGCGACCTTCCGGCCGTCGGCGAAGACCTGGAAGTCGACCGATCCGGCGCCGTTGGTCTCGTCGTCCACGCCGACGTCGGTCACCAGGTGCCGGCAGCTGCCGTTCAGGGTGAAGCCGACGCTGCTGGCGGCGTTGGTGCCCAGGCCCTTGGCGTAGCCGGCGCCGCGGATGCTCAGGGTGCGGCCGTCGGCCGCGCTCCAGTCACCGTTGCTGTGGTCGCGTTCGATCGGGCCCCAGCCGTTGGTCGGCGCCAGGAACGGCAGGTCGCTGAGGTAGCTGATGCCGGTCGGCGGCGGCACCGGGGCGCTCGGGGTGACCTTGAACATCGCGGTGCCGTGGCCGGGGACGGTGGCGCTGATGGTGCCGGCGCTGGTGCTGTTGGTGTGCGCCCACAGGTCCCGGACGGCGTACGAGGGCGCGCCGGCGATGCCCAGGGTGGCCGCGGTGGTGCTGATCGTCGCGTCGTAGGAGCCCTCGTTGGTCAGGGTGACGGCCCGGCTGCCGTCGGCCAGCGGCTTGGACATGACGACCAGTCCGTTGGCGCTGGAGACCACCGAGCCCTGCTTGCCCAGCGGGTCCTGGTCCACCGCGATCACGTCGGTGTTGGTCAGTATGTCGAAGGTCGGCTGCTGGGCGGTGCGCAGGTCGGTGCCGATCATCAGCGGGGCCGACATCTCGGACCAGAGGCTGAAGTGGGTCTGGTACTCGGTGCCGGTCATGCCGCCGTTGCCGACCTCCAGCATGTCCGGGTCGTTCCAGGCGCCGGGCTTTGCAAAGTTTGCAAGGCCCTGGTTGGCATGGGCGATGCCGATCATGCTCTGCCAGGTGTCGCTGATGTCGCCGGTGGTGCGCCAGGAGTTGCCGACCGGTCCGGCCCAGCTCCACGGCGCGTTGGCACCCCACTCGCAGATGCTGTAGAGGATCGGGCGGCCGGTGGCCTTGAGCGCGTCGCCCATCGCCTTGTAGCGGGTCTGCGCGTCGACGCCCTGGTTGTTGCAGTTGTCGTACTTGAGGTAGTCCACGCCCCAGGAGGCCCAGAGCTTGGCGTCCTGCTGCTCGTGGCCCAGGCCGCCGGGGAAGCCCTGGACGTCGCAGGTGTGGGTGCCGGCGCTGGAGTAGAGGCCGAACTTCAGGCCCTTGGCGTGCACGTAGTCGGCCAGCGCCTTGATGCCGTCCGGGAACCGGACCGGGTCGGGGACCAGGTTGCCACTGGCGTCCCGGTTGGGCAGCGCCCAGCAGTCGTCGAGGTTGACGTACTGGTAGCCGGCCGCCTTGAGGCCCTTGCTGACGAACAGGTCGGCGATGCCCTTGACCATCGCCTCGTTGAACTGGCCGCCGCAGTGGGTGGAGTTCCAGTTGTTGAAGCCCATCTGCGGGGTCAGCGCGATGCCGTTGTCCAGCGCCATCGCGGCCGGGGCGGTGGCCAGTTGGAGGCCGACGGCGAGGGCGCCGCCGCCGGCGAAGAGAGTCAGCGCGGTGCCGAAGGCGCCTAGGCGGCGGGTCAGGGCGCTGCGTGGGGTACCCAAGAGAATCCTCCCGAAGCAACAGAATCGAACGGGTCCGAATGGAACTTCACATATGACAGTGCGCTTCTGAGGCCCTGTCAAGAGAGTTGGCGTTCTGTTCTGTTCGGTTGTGTTGGATCGAGAGCGGCTGGGCATGCCAGTGGGGCGTGACCGGTGTCGGTCACGCCCCACGTCAGGAAGCTGCGGGCCGGGTTGGCCAGGATCGGCCGAGGGTCGGTCGGGGTCAGTGCGGGGTCAGTGCAGGGCGCCCAGTACGGCGCTCGCCATGACCTGCTCGCCGGTCGCGTTCGGGTGGAACGGGACGGCCGGCGAGCCGGGCAGCGCGCCCTCGATCCACCGGTCGTCCGAGCAGACGTCGTGTCCCTGGGTGGGCGTGGCGGTGTCCACGAAGGTCGCGCCGTTGGCCGCCGCGGTCTGCGCCAGCATGCCGTTCAACTGCTCCAGGACGCCGTGCAGGTAGGCGACATCGCCGACGGTGACCGGCTGGCGCCACGCGCAGCTGCTCGCGTCGGCGGGCAGCACCGACGGGTAGCCCACCAGCAGCACCTTGGCCTGCGGCGACCTGGCGTGGATCTGCTGCAGCGCGTCCGCCAGTCGGGGGGCGGCGCTGTTGATCCGGTCGACCAGGGTGTCCTCGCCGTACTCCCACTGCCAGCTGAACGAGGACCACTCCCAGGCCCAGTGGCCGTGCTCGTAGACGTCCTTGCAGGGGGTGCCTGCGGGGTTGACCACCGCGCCGCCGATGCAGGTGGCGATCACCTCGCCGATGCCCAGGCTGGACCCGCCCAGGTCGTTGCCGCCGACGCCGAGGGTGACCAGCCGGGTGTTCGGGGACAGGGCGTCGAACTGCGGGTCGTTGACCCTGATGATCGCGTCGTACTGGGCCGAGTCCAGGTCCTGGATCCGGGCCGCCGCGCAGGTCACGTCCGTGTAGGAGGAGCTGCCGATCGCCGCGGCGACCAGGTGGCCGTAGTTGTGGTCGGAGCGCAGGCACAGGCCGGCCGACTGGCCGGGCACGCCGGCGCCGGCCGCGTAGGAGTCGCCGAGTGCGACGTAGGACGGGCCGGTGTCGGCCGAGGCGGGCACGGCCGAGAAGGCGGCCAGTGAGGCGGCCAGGAGCAGGCCGCCGAGTAGTTTCCGGGCAGGGCTGAGCACGGGTTCCTCCTGGGGGAGAGAAACGAGAGGGTGGGGGTCGGTGCGTTGCAAAGCCGCAGCTGCTACTGACAAGTAAGTTACCGTCAGGTTACGTACGCGTCTACTGAAAAGGTGGGGGGAATTCGTGAAATGGAATTCCGCGTCATTGTGGAGCGAAATTAAGGCCGGTCGATTCGGGGAAATGGCGTCCGGTTGACGCGCTGAACCCCGGAGTCGGAGGATCACCCCAACCGCAGCAGCCCTTGGAGGTCCCCGGATGGCACTGGACGCCGATGTGATCGTGATCGGAGCCGGCCTGGCCGGACTGGTCGCCACGGCCGAACTGGCCGACGCCGGACGCCGGGTGATCGTGCTGGACCAGGAGCCCGCGGCCTCGCTCGGCGGCCAGGCGCACTGGTCCTTCGGCGGCCTCTTCCTGGTCGACTCGCCCGAGCAGCGCCGGCTGCGGATCCACGACTCCTGCGAACTCGCCTGGCAGGACTGGCTCGGCACGGCCGGCTTCGACCGCCCCGAGGACCGCTGGCCACGGGCCTGGGCCCGGGCCTACGTCGACTTCGCCGCCGGCGAGAAGCGGGCCTGGCTGCACGCCCAGGGCGTGCGGTTCTTCCCGGTGGTCGGCTGGGCCGAGCGCGGCGGGCTGCTGGCCAGCGGTCCCGGCAACTCGGTGCCGCGCTTCCACATCACCTGGGGCACCGGGCCCGGACTGGTCGAGCCCTTCGTTCGGCGGGTCCGCGCGGCCATCGCCAAGGGACTGGTGGAGCTGCGCTTCCGGCACCGGGTGACCGAACTGGCCGCCACCGCCGGAGTCACCGACACCGTGCGCGGCGAACTCCTGGTGCCCAGCACGGTGCAGCGCGGCGAGGCCAGCTCACGCATGGTCGAGGGCGCCTTCGAACTGCGGGCCCAGGCCGTGATCGTGGCCTCCGGCGGCATCGGCGGCAACCACGAACTGGTCCGCAAGGCCTGGCCGGCCCGGCTCGGCACCCCGCCCGCCCGGCTGCTCAGCGGCGTCCCGGCCCATGTCGACGGACTGATGCAGCAGGCGGCCGGCGCGGCGGGCGGCCACCTGATCAACGGCGACCGGATGTGGCACTACACCGAGGGCATCGAGAACTGGAACCCGATCTGGGCCAAGCACGGCATCCGGATCCTGCCCGGCCCCTCCTCGCTCTGGCTGGACGCCCGCGGCAACCGGCTGCCGGTACCGCTCTTCCCCGGTTTCGACACCCTGGGCACCCTCGAGCACATCATGCGGACCGGGTACGAACACACCTGGTTCGTGCTCACCCAGAAGATCATCGAGAAGGAGTTCGCGCTTTCCGGCTCCGAGCAGAACCCGGACCTGACGGGCCGCAGCATCCGCCAGGTGCTCAGCCGCGCCCTGCCCGGCGCGCCCGGACCGGTGGAGGCCTTCAAGCGGTACGGAAAGGACTTCGTGGTCGCCGAGCGGCTGGCCGACCTGGTGGCGGGGATGAACGCGCTGGTCGATCGTGAGGGGGCCGAGGAACCCCTGATCGACGAGGCCGCGCTGCGCCGCGAGATCGAGGCCCGCGACCGCGAGGTGGCCAACCCGTTCAGCAAGGACCTGCAGCTGACCGCCATCCGCGGCGCCCGGCGCTACCTGGGCGACAAGCTGATCCGCACCGCCGCCCCGCACCGGCTGCTCGACCCCAAGGCCGGCCCGCTGATCGCGGTGCGCCTCAACATCCTCACCCGCAAGTCGCTCGGCGGCCTGGAGACCGACCTGTCCTCCCGGGTGCTGCGGGCCGACGGCTCGGTGCTGGACGGCGTCTACGCGGCCGGCGAGGCGGCCGGCTTCGGCGGCGGCGGGGTGCACGGCTACCGCTCGCTGGAGGGCACCTTCCTCGGCGGCTGCCTCTTCTCCGGCCGTACGGCGGGCCGGGCGGCGGCCGTCGCCACCGCCTGACCCGCCGCCGGCTGACCCGCCGCCGACTGACTCGCCGTCAGCCGGCCGGGTGCTACGGCAGCGCCCGGTAGCGGCCGACCATGCCGCCCATCATGTGGTCGGTGACGTGGCAGTGGTAGATCCAGTCACCCGGGTTGTCCTCGGTGTACTCCACCGTCAAGGTGGTGGACGGGCCGAGCAGTTCGGAGTCCACCCACTGGCTGCCGCGCCGCCAGCGGTGGCCGTGCAGGTGGAAGACGTGGAACTCCTTGCCGAGCGCCGCGATCCGCCAGCGCACCCGGTCGCCGCGCTTGGCGGTGAAGGTCGGCGTGTTGTCCAGGAAGGCGCCGCCGTTGAACATGTCGGTGTCCTGGGCCAGCGAGGGGATGTCGGCCGCGTACGCGTCGTGGAAGAAGAGGATGAACTCCTTGTCCACCACCGGGGTGTGCCGGTCGGTGATCGCGATGATGCCGAGCAGCCCGAGCTCGGCGCCGATCTCCATCACCCCGCCGCCGCCCATGTCCATCGCCGGGTGCTTCGGGGCGGCGCTGCCGGCCGTGGTGGTCGGGGCCGGGATGGTCTGCGGCACCGAGTGGTCGTGGTAGGGCCAGGTGCCGACCGAACTGGGCAGCGCCGTCCAGGTGTAGGTGTAGCTGCCGCCGTACGGGACCGCGGTGCCGGGCCGGTCGGGCTCGACGGCCAGCCAGCCGCCGTCGTTGTCGCGGTCGTAGCGCACGCCGTGCGGGTGCATGCTGTGCGGCCACTGGTAGTGCGCGTCGTTGTTGCGGAAGTGCACCACCAGGGTGTCGCCGACCTCGGCGCGCAGCACCGGGCCGGGGATCCCGCTGTTGGTGCCGATGCCCTGCGGGCTGGTGTCGGCGGGCAGCGGCGTGCCCCAGTTCGGGGTGTAGGCGCGGAAGCCGATCGCCCAGAAGGTGGTCTGCTCCGGCGTGTAGTGCGTACCCATCATGCCGTCGTACCCGTTGGGGACGGCGTTGTGCTCGAAGGAGTCGGCCTGGATCCAGTACTCGCGGATCCGGCCGGTGGGCGCCTGCTCCAGGGCGAACGGGTCGAGCGTGGTGGCCGACGGGTCCTCGGCCTGGGCGCTGGCCGAGACGCCGAGCGCGGCCGAGCCGGCTATCGCGGCGACGGCGCTGCCGGCCAGCAGGGTGCGGATGGCACCTCGGCGTCCGGGGGTCGGAGTGCTCGCGGTCGGTGCGCCTAAGGTCGCGGCGGTTGAGCCCGGGGTGGCGTCGGTGGGACCGCCGGCCGTGGGGTCGCTGGGCATGAGGGGTCGCCTCTCGAGGATGAGGATTGATGGGCGCGAGTCAAGGGGAAGGACTGAGGGTGCGTCAATAGGTCGGCCGGACGGCGTTCGAGTGGTTCCTAGTGCGTCAGTTCGAGCTGTCGGTAACTCACTCGTCTACGCGCGTTCACCGAAACTCGGGACAGAGTCCACCGGTTCCTGAGAGAGTCCCGCCCATGGACATGGATATCCCGAACATGGGTGTGCCCGAGAAGCTCGCCGCCCGCATGAGCATGGCCGAGCAGCACGAGTACCTGCGCAGCCGCTACTCGCGGCGCAAGGTCCTGCGCTCCGGCGCGATCACGGTCGGTGCGCTGGCCGTGGGCGGCGTGCTGGGCACCGGCAACGCCTATGCCGCGCCGGCCTCCGGGTCGACCGTGCTCGGTGACGCCGCGTCCGCCGTTGACGGGTCCAAGGTGATCCCGGTCGGCCGCCACCTGCAGTTCGGCGCCGAGCCGGACACCCAGTTCCGGATCTCCTGGCAGGTCCCGGTCCCGGTCAAGAAGCCGTTCCTGCGCTACGGCAAGACCCCGTGGGAGCTGAGCCACAAGGTCGAGGCCGAGGTGCGCGCGCTGCACACCCCGGCGCTGGTCCCCGGCCAGACCCCGGTGGACCAGTACTACCTGCACGTGGCGCTGGAGGACCTGCACCCCGACACCACGTACTACTACGGCGTCGGCCACGAGGGCTTCGACCCGGCCAAGCAGCAGCAGATCTCGACGCTGGGCACCTTCCGCACCGCCGCCTCGCGCGACCACCGCTGGGGCAAGGTCTACGAGCCGTTCACCTTCACCGCCTTCGGCGACCAGGGCGTCAGCGCCCACGCCGCGGCCAACGACAACGTGATCCTGGCCCAGAACCCCAAGTTCCACCTGCACGCCGGCGACATCTGCTACGCCGACCCCAAGGGCCAGGGCCTGGACTCGGACAAGGACGCGTTCAACGCGACCACCTGGGACTCCTTCCTGGTGCAGACCGAGGCGGTCGCGGCGAAGATCCCGTGGATGGTCTCCTACGGCAACCACGACATGGAGGCCTGGTACTCGCACAACGGCTACGGCGGCGAGGACGCCCGCTGGTTCCTGCCGGACAACGGCCCGGACCCGCGCGTCGCCCCCGGCGTGTACTCGTTCCGGTACAGCAACGTCGGTGTCATCTCGCTGGACGCCAACGACGTCTCGTACGAGATCCCGGTCAACCTCGGCATCACCGCCGGTCGTCAGACCAAGTGGCTGGAGCGGACCCTCAAGGACTTCCGCAACGACGAGACGATCGACTTCGTCGTGGTCTTCTTCCACCACTGCGCCTTCTCCACCACCACCGCGCACGCCTCCGAGGGCGGTGTCCGCGAGGCCTGGGTGCCGCTGTTCGAGAAGTACCGCGTGGACCTGGTGATCAACGGTCACAACCACGTCTACGAGCGCACCGACGCGATCCTCGGCAACAAGGTCTCCAAGGCGATCCCGAGCGGCGCCACCCTGGAGCCCGAGAAGGACGGCGTGGTCTACGTCACCGCGGGTGCGGCCGGCCGCAGCCTGTACTCCTTCGGCGCCCCGCAGACCTACGAGGGCCACGAGAACCGGGTCGACGAGGTGCAGTCCTTCCACTTCGAGAAGGGCCAGGTCAAGGTGCCCGAGACGGTCGAGTGGTCGCGCGTGCGCTACCTCGGCTACTCCTTCATCAAGGTCGACGTCACCCCGGCCCACCTGGGCCAGAAGTCCTCGATGAAGGTCACCGCGCTGACCGAGACCGGCCAGCAGATCGACCACTACACCATCCTGCGCAAGGTCGGCGAGGGCTGGGACAGCAACTCGGACGACGACGGCCAGGGCGGCGGCTGGGGCTGGTAGTCCCAGCGCCGAACGCCGCGGCGCGTGACGCCGACTGACGGACGGGCGTCGCAGGGCGGCCCCTCGGGAGAGAATCTCTCCTGAGGGGCCGTTCGGCTTCTGCGACTGAACGAAGGGTCAGGGCCGCATGTCACAGCAGGTCAGGGGCGTCATCGCCCGGGGCAAGGGCGAACCGGTGCAGGTCGAGACGATCGTGGTGCCCGACCCGGGGCCCGGGGAGGCCGTGGTCCGGGTGCAGGCCTGCGGGGTCTGCCACACCGACCTGCACTACCGCGAGGGCGGGATCAACGACGAGTTCCCGTTCCTGCTCGGCCACGAGGCGGCCGGACTGGTGGAGAGCGTCGGCGAGGGCGTCACCGAGGTCGCGCCAGGCGACTTCGTGATCCTCAACTGGCGTGCGGTCTGCGGACAGTGCCGCTCCTGTCGGCGCGGTCGCCCGCAGTACTGCTTCGCCACCCACAACGCCAAGCAGCCGATGACCCTGCTGGACGGCACGCCGCTGTCGCCCGCGCTCGGCATCGGCGCCTTCGCCGAGAAGACCCTGGTGGCCGCCGGACAGTGCACCAAGGTGGACCCGGCCGCCTCGCCGGCCGCCGCCGGACTGCTCGGCTGCGGGGTGATGGCCGGGCTCGGCGCGGCGATCAACACCGGCGGGGTGTCGCGCGGCGACAGCGTCGCGGTGATCGGCTGCGGTGGGGTCGGCAACGCGGCCGTGCTGGGCGCCCGGCTGGCCGGCGCGGCGCGGATCATCGCGGTGGACCTGGACCAGCGGAAGCTGGAGCGGGCCCGCGGGCTCGGCGCCACCGACGTGGTCGACGCGTCGTCCGGTACGGATGTCGTCGAGGCGATCCGGGCGCTGACGGGTGGTCACGGCGCCGACGTGGTGATCGAGGCGGTCGGCCGCCCCGAGACCTACAAGCAGGCCTTCTACGCCCGCGACCTGGCCGGCACCGTGGTGCTGGTCGGTGTGCCGACCCCCGAGATGACCCTGGAGCTCCCGCTGCTGGACGTCTTCGGCCGCGGCGGTGCGCTCAAGTCCTCCTGGTACGGCGACTGCCTGCCCTCCCGGGACTTCCCGATGCTGATCGACCTCTACCTGCAGGGCCGTCTCGACCTGGACGCCTTCGTCACCGAGACGATCGGCCTGGACGAGGTCGAGGCCGCCTTCACCAAGATGCACGGCGGCGACGTGCTCCGCTCGGTGGTGGTGTTCTGATGCGACAGATGCCCCCCGAGCCCGAGATCGAGCTCCTCACCACCTCCGGCGTCTTCGAACTGGACGGCGGCAGCTGGGAGGTGGAGAACAACGTCTGGATCATCGGCAACGAGGACGAGGCGGTGGTGATCGACCCGGCGCACGACGCCGCGGCGATCGCCGAGGCGCTGGGCGACCGCCAGGTGCTGGCGATCATCTGCACCCACGCGCACAACGACCACGTCAACGGCGCGCCCGCGCTGGCCGCGCTCACCGGTGCGTCGATCCACCTGCACCCCGACGACCTGCCGCTGTGGAAGCAGGCGCACCCCGACGACAACCCGGACGAGGAACTGCGGGACGGTCAGCGGATCGTCGTCGGCGGCCTCTACCTGCACATCCGGCACACGCCGGGCCACAGCCCCGGCTCGGTCAGCGTGTACGTCCCCGCGCTGGACGCCGTCTTCACCGGGGACACGCTCTTCCAGGGCGGGCCGGGTGCCACCGGGCGGTCCTTCTCGGACTTCCCGACCATCATCCGGTCGATCCGGGAGCGGCTGCTGGACCTGCCCCCGGAGACCGTGGTGCACACCGGGCACGGGCCGACCACCACGATCGGCGATGAGGCGCCGCACCTGGAGGAGTGGATCGCGCGCGGGCACTGACGCGCTGTGCAGCGCCGGTCAGAGCGCTGCGAGTGCCTCGGTGAGGGTGTCGGTCTGCTGGAAGGTCAGACCGGCCAGCGCGATGTGCCGCCAGCGGACCGTACCGTCGCCGTCGAGGATGAAGACCGAACGGCGCAGCCCCAGCCCCGGGACGGCGATCCCGAAGGCCTTGGCGACGGTGCGGTCCGGGTCGGCCAGCAGCGGGAAGCGCAGGTCGTACTTGCGGGCGAAGCCCTCGTGGCTGTCCAGGTCCTGCGGGCTGACCGCCCAGACCGCGGCGCCGAGGTCGCGGAAGCGGTCCAGGTCCGAGGTGTAGGAGCAGAGCTGCTTGGTGCAGACGGCGGTGTTGTCGCCCGGGTAGAAGACCAGGACGAGCGGGTGGCCCTTGGCCTCGGCGAGGCGGTACTCGCGGCGCTCGGCGCCCTCCTCGGCGAGCAGCAGGCCGGGGAGGGTGAAGTCCGGGGCGGGGGCGCCGATCTCGGGGGACTTGGCCATGGGGTCCTCGTCTTCTCATCCGGTGAGGCAGAACGTTCGTTCTCTCTCTTGGATAGTAGTACGGTCCTGGGTGTGAGTACAGATTCCCCCGCCCGCGCCCGCGTCCTGGAGGCCGCCACCAGGCTCTTCTACGCGGAAGGCATCCACGCCGTCGGGGTGGACCGGATCGTGACCGAGGCCGGCGTCACCCGCGCCACCTTCTACCGGCACTTCCCCGGCAAGGAGGACCTGGTCCGGTCCTACGTCCAGCACTGGGACGCGCAGGTCCGCGCCGAGGTGGCCGCCGCCTTCCCCACGCTGACACCCGATCAGGCGCTCGGACTGTTCGTCGCGCGACTCAGCCAGGAGATGTGCGGCCCCGGCTTCCGCGGCTGCCCCTTCATCAACGCCGCCGCCGAATACCCGGACCCGAACCACCCGGTCTCGCTCGCCATCGCCGAGCACCGGCGCTGGCTGCACGGCACGTTCGAACAGGTGCTCCGGGGCCTCGGCCTGCCCGACCCCGAGCGCCGCGCCGACATCCTGCTGCTGCTCCGCGACGGCGCCATGGTCGGCGCGGCGCTGGGCGACCCGGCGGCAGTCGCCGAACAGTTGGCCGCCGCCGTTACCGCCTTGGTCCATACATGATCACGCCCACCCCGACCAGGCAGATCGCCGCGCCGATCAGGTCGTAGCGGCTCGGCCGGAACCCGTCCGCCAGCACGCCCCAGAGCAGCGAGCCGGCGATGAACACCCCGCCGTAGGCCGCGAGCACCCGCCCGAAGTGGCTGTCCGGCTGCAGCGTCGCCACGAACCCGTAGGCCCCCAGCGCCACCACGCCGGCCCCGATCCACGCCCAGCCCCGGTGCTCGCGCGCCCCCTGCCAGACCAGCCAGGCGCCGCCGATCTCGAGCACGGCGGCGAGCAGGAACAGCAGGGCGGATCGGGCGACGGTCATGAGCAGGAAGTCTAGGCGGGTGACTGGGGCTGGGAAGGGCGGTCATGGCCTCCGAACCTCGCGAGCTGATGCTCGAACCTCGCGAGCTGATGCTGGAAAGGCTGCAGATGAACGAACGAGACACCCCGGGCCGACTGGCCCGCTATCTGGCGCGGTTGACCGAGCTGACCGGCGGTGAGCCGACCGTCCAGGAGGTCGCGGCGCCCGGAGCGGAGCAGGGCCGGGTGCTCGCGGTCTCCTTCGCGGACACCCCGGAGCCGGGCTGTCTGACGGCGTTCAGCTACGGGCTCTCGCTGGCGGACCGGTCGGATCCGGACTCCGCCGGGCGCGAGCTGGTGCTGACCGGGCGGACGGACGATCCCGGCTGGGCGACGGTTCCGGCCACGGTGGTCGCCGCGTTGCGCGGGCGCTGCCCGTTCGACCACGGCCAGGCGATCGGTTCCGCCAGGCGGCTCGTGCCGAGTACCGACCTGAACAGCCTGGTGGTCGCGGAGCCGGTGATCGGCGGCGGCTCGGAGTCGATCCGGTTGGACCTGAGCGATCCGGACACGGCGCAGGCCGATCCGGTCGAGATCCTCGGCGTCTACCCGGTGTTCGACTACGAGCGGGAGTACGTCACGGAGCACGGCTTCGAGGCGCTCTGGAGCTTCGACTGGGACCGGCTCGACCTGCGGCGGGCCAGAGCCTGAGTCGCTGACTGAGAGGGCCCCGTTCAATCACGCACGGGAGTGAGGATCGTGGCGATCCGGGCGGCGGAGGTGCCCAGGCCCCTGAGGGCGGGGATGCGGGCGGGGATGCGGGCGGGGGTGGTGGCGAGCGTGGTCGCCGGGCGGGCGTGGTACATGGTGGGCTGGTACTCGAGTTCGGACTCGCGGTAGCGGCTGACGTCGCGGTGCCAGACGTAGATGCCGCTCATCCAGTGGCGCAGGTCGTCGACGTAGGCCTCGAGTTCGGCGCGCTGGGCGGTGGAGAGGGCGAAGTCCTCGTAGAGCTGGGGGAGTTCGAGTGCGCTCAGGTGCTCGAACTGGTGCATCCGGGAGGTCTGCAGGTCGGAGACGACGCGCAGGGCGTGTTCCAGGTCGCAGTTGAGGAAGTTCTGCACCACCAGGACGAGGTTGTGGATCTCGCCCTCGTACTGGATCTCCTTGCGGTAGGAGTAGAGGTCGTTGATCAGCCAGGCGTAGTCGGCGGCCGCGTGCTCCAGGGCCTGGAGGGAGCCGGAGGCCCACACCTCGTCGGGGACCGTGCGCTGGTGGGCGAAGCGGGCCAGGTTCATGGTCAGGTCGGAGCCGAAGGTCTTGCGGCGCATCTCGATGTAGTCGACCGGATCGGGGATGCGGTGCTCCGCGACGTTGGCGACCTCCCAGACCCAGCTCTCCAGCATGTCGTCGACGGTGGCGCGGAAGGCCGCGCGGGCGCGGGGCGGCATCGGGCCGGCGGTCTGGGCCCAGAGGTCGGCGAGGCCGCGTTCGAGGGCGGTGGTGGGGACCGGCGAGGCGGAAGGATTCTCCAACGGCATGAACCGGGCCAGGCGTTCGATGCAGGCCCGGGCGCCGGGGACGTCGCCCGAGTGGTTGAAGGCGAGCGGGAACCAGTCGTCCCCGTACGTGCCCCAGACCAGCCACTTGGCGGAGAGGTCGAGTTCGGCCGGGGACGCGTCCGGGTCCAGGCCGGCCGAGCAGAGCGCTAGGTCGGCGGCGGCGATCCTACGGTCGTCCCAGACACCGGAGTCGACCACGCCCGGGATGACGTCGAGGTAGCCCATCTCGCGGGCCCAGGCGGTGGAGGTGCGCCGGGCCGAGTCCAGGTGCGGGCTGAGGGCCGGGGTGAAGGGGAGGTAGATCTCCGGGAGTTGGAACGGCGGCACGGTCTGGTAGGGGACGTGGCTGAAGCTGCGCAGGGCGGGCGGGTCGAAGAGCCGGCGCAGGTCGGCGGCCGAGGTGCCGAGGCCGACGGGGGTCGCGGAGAAGGTCGATGTGCCCAGGTTGGCCCGGTCGTTCATGTACCGGCTGGACCGCATGTGCCACTCGTGGCCGCCGGACTGCCAGTCCTGCAGGCCCTTGGCGTAGGCCAGCACCCGCCGGACCTCCTCCGGCGACAGGCCGTGTTCGGCGAAGAGCAGCGGCAGTTCGGTGAAGAAGGTGTTCTCGAACTGGTGCAGCCGGCTGGTCAGCAGCTCGTTGACGGCGTCGGCGGCCTGCTGGGTGGTGTAGTCGAGGAAGGTCTCCAGCACCAGGACGCCGTTGCTGAGCTCGCCCTCGTTGGTGACCTCGCGCTCGTAGGAGAAGAGGTCGTTGCGCAGGTGGACGCCGTCCGCGAAGGTGTCCCGCAGTACCCGCAGCGGTCGGCTGTGGGCCACCGCGGCGGGGACCTCGGCGCCGGCCGCGTACTCGACCAGCCCGGCGGACCAGGGGGCGCCGCCGACCTTGCGGCGCATCTCGATGTACTCGACCGGGTTGGCGACCCGGCCCTCGTTGATGTTGGACAGCTCCCAGAGCGACTCGTTCAGCAGGTGCTCGGTGGATTCGCGGAAGCGGGCCCGCCAGTCCAGCGACATGTGCGGCACGGTGCGGGCCCACAGGTCGGCCAGGCCGGCCTCGACCGGGTTGGTGGGCTCGGGGAAGCCGTCGGCGAGGTCCATCGGCATGAAGAGCGGCAGCCGGTCCAGGTAGGCCTTGCCGCCGGCCCGGTCCAGGGTGCGCTTGAAGGTCTCCAGGAAGTGGTCGTCGAAGAAGAAGACCCAGACGTACCAGTCGGTGACCAGGTCCAGCGCGGTGCTGTCGCAGTCGGGGTGGGTGTAGGCGCAGAGCAGGGCGTAGTCGTGGTCTTCGAGGTCCTGGAGGTCCCAGATGCCGCTGCCCTCCAGCATCCCCATGCCGCGGGCCCACTGCCGGGTGTGCTCCCGCGCGCCCTCCACCTGGGGGTTGAGGCCGGCCGGGTGTGGCAGGTAGAAGTCGGGTAGCTGGAACGGTTGTTGCGCCATTGGTATCCCCCCACCGGGAAGTCGGACGGTCGATCTTCCTCAGTCTCGGTGGAAGATCGACTGCCGGTAAGACGCGTACGGCAGCGCGGGGGAGGCGTGCGGCCGGAGCCGCACGGGATCTTTCGAGTGAATGCCCAGCAGATCGGCGGCGGGTGGGAATTACTGACGATATGTCGCCAGGAAGCGCCCGATCCGGCTGATCGCCGTCTCCAGGTCGTCGGCGCGCGGCAGGGTGACGAACCGGAAGTGGTCCGGGCGCGGCCAGTTGAATCCGGTGCCCTGGACGATGTGGATCTTCTCGCGGAGCAGCAGGTCCAGCACGAACTGCTCGTCGTCCTTGATCCTGTGCACCGCCGGGTCCAGTTTGGCGAAGGCGTAGAGCGCGCCCTTGGGCTTGACGCAGCTCACCCCGGGCAGCTCGTTGAGCGCCCGCCAGACCACGTCGCGCTGCTCGGTGAGCCGGCCGTTGGGCAGCGTCAGGTCGTGGATCGACTGGTGGCCGCCGAGCGCGGCCTGGACCGCGTACTGGGCCGGCACGTTGGGGCACAGCCGCATGCCGGCCAGCATGGTCAGGCCCTCGAGGTAGTCCTTGGCGTGCTCCTTGGGGCCGGAGACCAGCAGCCAGCCGCTGCGGAAGCCGGCCACCCGGTAGGCCTTGGAGAGGCCGTTGAAGGTGAGGGTCAGCACGTCGTCGGCGAGCGCCGCCAGGCAGTGGTGCTCGACGCCGTCGTAGAGGATCTTGTCGTAGATCTCGTCGGCCAGCACCATCAGGCCGTGCCGTCGGGCCAGGTCGAGGATGCCGTTGAGCAGTTCCTTCGGGTAGACCGCGCCGGTGGGGTTGTTGGGGTTGATCACCACGATGGCCTTGGTGCGGCTGGTGATCTTGGCGGCGATGTCGTCCAGGTCGGGGTACCAGTCGGCCTCCTCGTCGCAGAGGTAGTGCACCGCCTTGCCGCCGGCCAGCCGCACCACGGCGGTCCAGAGCGGGAAGTCGGGGGCCGGCACGAGCACTTCGTCGCCGTCGTCCACCAGGGCCTGGACCGCCATCTGGATCAGCTCGGAGGCGCCGTTGCCGAGGTAGATGTCGTTGACCGTGACGCCGCTGACCCCGCGCTGCTGGTAGTACTGCGCCACCGCGCGGCGGGCCGGCAGGATCCCGCGCGAGTCGCTGTAGCCGTGCGCGCTGGGGAGGTTGCGGATGATGTCCTGCAGGATCTCCTCCGGCGCCTCGAAGCCGAACGGCGCCGGGTTGCCGGTGTTGAGCCGCAGCACGCTGTGCCCGGCCTCCTCCAGGGCGTTCGCCTGGTCGACCACCGGCCCGCGGATCTCGTAGCACACGCCCGTGAGCTTGCTGGACTGCCGAAACTCCATCTGGTGCCTCCCGGCGGTGGCCATCTACCTGCTTGCTTTGTTCTACCAAGTAGGCACTTGGAAAGTCCAACCTATTGGCTATGCTGATGCCATGTCACGCCGAAGCTACGACCAGTACTGCGCGATTGCCCGGGCCCTGGACGCGGTGGGGGAACGCTGGAGCCTCCTGATCGTCCGCGAGTTGCTCGGCGGCCCGCGCCGCTACACCGACCTGCACGCCGATCTGCCCGGGGTCAGCACCGACATCCTGGCCGCCCGGCTCAAGCAGCTCGAGGCGGAGGGCGTGGTGCTGCGGCGCAAGCTGGAGCGGCCGGCCAACGCGACGGTCTACGAGCTGACCGAGCACGGGTCGGCGCTGCGCGAGGTGGTCGTCGCGCTGGGGCAGTGGGGACTGGCCGCGCTCGGGGAGCAGCGGCCGACGGATGCCGTGCGCGAGCACTGGGTGACCACTCCGGTTCACTGACCCGCGAGTAGCATCGGGGGGCGATGAGTACCCCCACACCTTTCACCAGCTATGTCGCGGTCGGTGACTCCTTCACCGAAGGCATGTGCGACGACCTGCTCCCCGACGGCCACTACCGTGGCTGGGCCGACCGTCTGGCCGCCGCGCTCGCGGCGGAAGTCGCGCCCGCCGACTTCCGGTACGCCAACCTCGCCGTGCGCGGGAAGCTGATCGGGCAGATCAGCGGCGAACAGCTGGACCCGGCGGTCGCCCTCGGCGGAGAGCTGGTCACCCTGGCCGGCGGGCTGAACGACGTGCTGCGGCCCGGCTGCGACATCGCCCGGGTGGAGGCGCAGCTCGGGGCCGCCGCCGAGAAGCTGCTCGCCACCGGCGCCACCGTGGTGCTGTTCACCAGTACCGACCCGACCCGCCGGATGGCCGGCGGCGCCCGGCTGATGCCGGCCATCCAGCGGCTCAAGGCCTTCGTGGAGCAACTCGGTGAGCACCCGCGGGTGGCCGTGGTCGACCTCTTCTCGGCCGACTGCTTCGACGACCGCCGGCTCTGGGCCGAGGACCGGCTGCACCTCTCCCCGGAGGGCCACCGCCGGGTCGCCGAGGCGGTGTTGCAGGCGCTCGGCCGCCCGGCCGCCTTCGACTGGCGGGCGCCGCTGCCGGCCGCCGCACCGGTGAGCCGCCCGGCCAAGCTCCGCAGCGACCTGCGCTGGCTGTGGATTCACGTCGGCCCGTGGCTGGTCCGGCGGGTGACGGGCCGTTCGTCCGGCGACGGGCGCCCGCCCAAGCGCGCCGAACTGCTGCCCTACGAGGGCTGAAGTCCCTATGATCGGCAACCGTGACCGACGCCACCGCAACCGCGAGCTACCGCGCCGCCCGTGACCTCCTGCTGGGCCGGGAGGAGTTCTCCTGGCCCGTCATCGAGGGACGCTTCAACTGGGCGACCGACTGGTTCGATGCCATCGCCCGCGGCAACCGGCGCACCGCGCTGTGGATCGTGGAGGAGGACGGCAGCGAGGCGAAGTACAGCTTCGACACCCTCGCCCACCGCTCCGACCAGGTCGCCCACCAACTGGCCGGACTCGGGGTCGGAAAGGGCGACCGGGTGCTGCTGATGCTCGGCAACCAGGTCGAGCTGTGGGAGACGATGCTCGCGGCGATGAAGCTCGGCGCGGTGATCATGCCGACCACCACCGCGCTCGGCCCCGCCGACCTGGCCGACCGGATCCGGCGCGGCGGCGCCCGGCACGTGGTGGCGAACGCGGCCGACACCGCCAAGTTCACCGAGGACGACGGCCTGACCCGGATCGTGGTCGGCGGGGCCGCGTCGGGCTGGACCTCGTTCGAGGCCGCCTACGAGCTCGCGCGGCCGGCCCCGTTCAGCGCCGTCACCGGGCCCGAGGACCCGCTCCTCGTCTACTTCACCTCGGGCACCACCAGCCGCCCCAAGATGGTCCAGCACACCCAGGTCTCCTACCCGGTCGGCCACCTCACCACGATGTACTGGGCCGGCCTGCGGCCCGGCGACGTGCACCTCAACATCAGCTCACCGGGCTGGGCCAAGCACGCCTGGAGCTGCTTCTTCGCGCCGTGGATCGCCGAGGCGACGATCTTCGTCCACAACTACACCCGGTTCGACGCGGCGAAGCTGGTCGAGCAGCTGCACCGGGCCGAGGTGACCACCTTCTGCGCGCCGCCGACCGTGTGGCGGATGCTGATCCAGACCGACCTGTCGGCCGGTCCCGGCTCGCTGCGCGAGCTGTTCGCGGCCGGCGAGCCGCTCAACCCCGAGGTGATCGCGCAGATCGAACGGCACTGGGGGCTGACCATCCGGGACGGCTTCGGGCAGACCGAGACCACGCTGCTGATCGGCAACACGCCCGGGGCGGCGGTCAAACCGGGATCGATGGGGCGGCCGCTGCCCGGCGTGCCGGTGGTGCTGGTCGACCCGGTCACCGGCAAGCCCGCCGAGGAGGGCGAGATCTGCCTGGACCTGACTCGCCGCCCGCTCAACCTGATGACCGGCTACCTCGGCGACGAGGAGCGCAACGCCGAGGCGATGGCGGGCGGTTACTACCACACCGGCGACGTGGCGAGCCGGGACGCGGACGGCTACATCACCTACATCGGGCGTACCGACGACGTCTTCAAGGCCTCCGACTACAAGGTCTCCCCGTTCGAGCTGGAGAGCGTGCTGATCGAGCACCCGGCGGTCGCCGAGGCGGCGGTGGTCCCGGCGCCCGATCCGACCCGGCTCGCGGTGCCCAAGGCGTACATCGCACTCGCGCCGGGTTGGGCGCCCGACCGGGAGACGGCGCTGGCGATCCTGCGCCACGCCCGGCAGAACCTGGCGCCCTACCTGCGGGTGCGGCGGCTGGAGTTCTTCGAGCTGCCGAAGACGATCTCCGGCAAGATCCGCCGGGTCGAGCTGCGGGCCCGCGAGGAGCAGGGCGGCGAGCTGAGCACCGAGTGGCGCGAGGAGCAGTTCCCCGAGCTCCGTCAGTAGCTCGTGCGGCAGTAGTTCGTGCGGCAGTGGCTCAAGCAACCGTGAGGGTGATCCGGATGCCCACGGTCCCGTCGGTGCCCCGGCGCAGCCTGCTGCCGAGCAGGGTGAGCCGCCCGAGCAGGCCGTACTTGCGGGCCAGCAGCGTGCGGTAGCGGGCCGTGCCGGCGGCGTCGAGGATCTCGGCGCTGCCGGGCACCGAGGCGCCGGTCGGCTTGCCGCGCACGTCGCAGGGGCCGACCAGGACGTCGGCGCGGCGCCGGATCCGCTTGACCTTCCAGGCGTCGGCGACCGTCCAGATGCCCAGCGCCGCGCCGTCGGGCACCACCCAGACCGGGGTGGCCACCGGCGTGCCGTCCTTCTTGTAGGACGTCACCAGCAGGTACTTGCCCCGGCCCAGCCGCTCGAGCAGCGAGTCATCCATACCCGGACCTTAGACCGCCCGGCGATTGGGGGGCGGCGTCGCAACGCCCGGACTCTCGCCTGAACGGCTTCTCCTCAGTCGCCAATGCTCCGCAGTGGCTCCCTCGTCGGCACCGCCCAGACTCGGCCCGGACGCCGCTCCTTCACCCACCCCCCAATCGCCGGGCGGTCTTACCGCCGGACCGGCTGACAACTGCCAGAATGCAGGGCGTACCCGCAAGGCAACTCTGGAGAAGGTGACCGGCTTCGTGACCACGCCAGCCGAAACAGCAGTCGGGCGACGGATCGCCGAGGAACTCGGGGTTCGCGAGGGGCAGGTGAAGGCGGCCGTCGAGCTGCTGGACGGTGGCGCGACGGTGCCGTTCATCGCCCGCTACCGCAAGGAAGTCACCGGTGAGCTGGACGACTCCCAGCTGCGCACGCTGGAGGAGCGGCTGCGCTACCTGCGCGAGCTGGAGGAGCGCCGCACCGCCGTCCTGGAGTCGATCGAGGCCCAGGGCAAGCTGGACGAGGCGCTGCGCGCGCAGATCCTGGCCGCCGACTCCAAGGCCCGACTGGAGGACATCTACCTCCCGTTCAAGCCCAAGCGGCGCACCAAGGCGCAGATCGCCCGCGAGGCCGGCCTCGAACCGCTGGCCGACACGCTGCTCGCCGACCCGGCGCAGGACCCGGCCGCACTCGCGGCAGGCTTCGTGAACGAGCAGGTCGCCGACGCGCCCGCCGCCCTGGAGGGCGCCCGGGCGATCCTGGTCGAGCGGTTCGGCGAGGACGCCGACCTGGTCGGCTCGCTGCGCGAGCGGATGTGGACCCGCGGCCGGGTGGTCGCCAGGGTCCGCGAGGGCAAGGAGCAGGAGGGCGCCAAGTTCGCCGACTACTTCGACTTCGCCGAGCCGTACACCAAGCTCCCCTCGCACCGGATCCTGGCCATGCTGCGCGGCGAGAAGGAGGAGGTGCTCGACCTCGACCTGTCGCCGCTCTCCGCGGAGGACACCGACCTGCCCGGCGAGAACGACTACGAGCAGCGGATCGCCGCCCGGTTCGGCATCGCCGACCACGGCCGCCCGGCCGACAAGTGGCTCGGCGACACCGTCCGCTGGGCCTGGCGGACCCGGATCCTGGTCCGGCTCGGCCTCGACCTGCGCGGCCGGCTGCGCCAGGAGGCCGAGGACGAGGCGGTAAAGGTGTTCGCCGCCAACCTGCGCGACCTGTTGCTCGCCGCCCCCGCCGGCACCCGCGCCACCATGGGCCTGGACCCGGGCTTCCGCACCGGCGTCAAGGTCGCGGTGGTGGACGCCACCGGCAAGGTGGTCGCGCACGACACCATCTACCCGCACCAGCCCGCCAACAAGTGGGACGCCTCGATCGCCACCCTGGCGGCGCTGGCCGCCAAGCACCAGGTCGACCTGATCGCGATCGGCAACGGCACCGCCTCGCGGGAGACCGACAAGCTGGCCGAGGACCTGATCAAGCGTCACCCGGAGCTGAAGCTCACCAAGGCGATGGTCTCCGAGGCCGGCGCCTCGGTCTACTCCGCCTCGGCCTTCGCCTCCCAGGAACTGCCCGAGCTCAACGTCTCGATCCGCGGCGCCGTCTCGATCGCCCGCCGGCTGCAGGACCCGCTGGCCGAGCTGGTGAAGATCGACCCCAAGTCGATCGGCGTCGGCCAGTACCAGCACGACCTGAGCGAACTGAAGCTGTCCCGCTCGCTGGACGCCGTGGTCGAGGACTGTGTGAACGCGGTCGGCGTGGACGTGAACACCGCCTCCGCCCCGCTGCTCACCCGGGTCTCCGGGGTGACCGCCACGCTGGCCGAGAACATCGTGTCGCACCGCGACGCCAACGGCCCGTTCCGCACCCGCAAGGCGCTCAAGGACGTGGCCCGGCTCGGCCCGAAGGCCTTCGAGCAGTGCGCGGGCTTCCTGCGGATCCCCGGCGGCGACGACCCGCTGGACGCCTCCGCCGTGCACCCCGAGGCCTACCCGGTGGTGCGCCGGATCCTGGCCAGCACCGGCGGCACGGTCAAGGAGCTGATCGGCAACGGGACGGCGCTGCGCGCGCTGCGCCCGGCCGACTTCGCGGACGAGACCTTCGGTGTGCCGACCGTCACCGACATCCTGGGCGAGCTGGACAAGCCCGGTCGCGACCCGCGCCCGGCGTTCCGCACGGCCACCTTCAGGGAGGGCGTCGACAAGATCGGCGACCTCGAGGTGGGCATGGTGCTGGAGGGCGTGGTGACCAATGTGGCCGCGTTCGGCGCCTTCGTGGACGTGGGCGTGCACCAGGACGGGCTGGTCCATGTGTCGGCGCTGTCGACGAAGTTCGTCAAGGACCCGCGCGAGGTGGTCAAGTCGGGCGACGTGGTGCGGGTCCGGGTGGTCTCGGTGGACGTGCCGCGCAAGCGGATCGGGCTGACGCTGCGGCTGGACGAGGAGGTGCCGGCCGCGAAGCCCGCCCAAGGCGGCGGTCGGGAGGGCGGTGCCCGCGAGGGTGGCGGCCGTGACGGTGGCCGCGACCGCGGGCCGCGCCCGCCGCGGCAGGACCGGCGCGGTGGCGGCGGTTCCGCTGCGGCGCCGGTGGTCAACAGCGCGATGGCCGACGCGCTGCGCCGGGCGGGCCTGGGCAAGTAGCGCCGTGCCGAGGCGGGGTGTGCGAGAACCTCTCGCACACCCCGTCCCCGTACCGCCGCTAGCGCGCGCCTCGTTGCTCGGCCGCGAGCCGGACCAGCTCGCCCCACCAGGCCTCGCGCCCGTTCACCAGCAGCTTGCAGGCCTCGGCCACCGTCATGGCGCGCACCTCCACGACCTCCTCGCCGTCCTCGGGATTGGTCGGCGCCGAGTCCACCGTCACCTCGGCCCAGCCCCAGAGCCAGGCCTTCACCGGGTGCGGCTGCCAGGGCCGGTACGGGGTCGGACGGTCCGTCACCGCGCGGTGCGCGCCCACCCAGACCGGCTCGCCGAGCAGCCGTGCGCCGGCCTCCTCGCGCAACTCACGGGCCAGGCAGTCGAGTACCGACTCGGCCGGCTCCCGGGTGCCGCCCGGCAGGAACCAGTGGTTGCGGGCGTCCCGGCAGAGCACCACCCGCTGGTCCGGGGTGAACCCGATCAGGTGGATATTGGTGATCAGTTCGTCGGGCGGGAGCTCGGTGGCGAACTGGGCGTCGATACCACCCCACTCCCAGCGCTGGGGCGCGAAAAGCGCAGGAAATCGGTCCTCGGGCGGGCTGGCGAGCTCAGTCGTTTCCGTCATCGGGTGATCGTAGTCCGGGTCCCGCCGTCGATGTGTCCGGTGATCACCGACCGTGTGCGCATCGTATGGTGCTGACGAAAAGTCAGTTGGTGCTGTCGAGGCCACAGGAGACGGATGAGATGGCAGTGCTCTGCAGGCCGGCGACCGAGGTCCCGGAACACGTCATCACGATGGACGACACGCTGGCGATCGCCCGCGAGCTGCACCGGGACCACCCGGACCTGGACCTGGTGTTACGGCTGATCAGCCACACGGGGGTGCGCAAGCGACATCTGGTCCAGCCGATCGAACGCACCCTGAACCACCCCGGCTTCGAGTCCCGCAACGAGCTCTTCCTCGCCGAGGCCAAGAAGCGGGTGCCGCCGGTGGTGCGCCGGGCGTTGGACCACGCGGCGCTGCGGGTCGAGGACATCGACCTGATCGTCTTCGTCTCCTGCACCGGGTTCAGCATGCCCTCACCGACCGCCTGGCTGATCAACGAGATGGGATTTCGGCCGCAGACCCGGCAGTTGCCGATCGCCCAGCTCGGCTGCGCGGCCGGCGGCGCCGCCGTCAACCGCGCCCACGACTTCTGCACCGCCTACCCCGACCGCAACGCCCTGGTGGTGGCCTGCGAGTTCTGCTCGCTCTGCTACCAGCCCACCGACCTCGGCGTCGGCCAGCTGCTCTCCAACGGCCTGTTCGGGGACGCGGTGGCAGCAGCCGTGGTGCGCGGCGGGCAGGACGGTCTCGGGGTCCGACTGGAGCGCAACGGCTCCTACCTGATCCCGCACACCGAGGAGTGGATCTCCTACGCCGTCCGCGCCACCGGCTTCCACTTCCAGCTGGACAAGCGGGTGCCCGGGACCATGGAGCCGCTCGCCCCGGTCCTGGAGGAACTCGCCGAGGCGCACCAGTGGAAGGTCGCCGACCTGGACTTCTACATCGTCCACGCGGGCGGCCCGCGGATCCTGGCCGACCTCGGCCGGTTCCTCAACGTCCCCGCCGAGGCCTTCCGGCACAGCCGGGACACGCTGACCGAGTACGGCAACATCGCCAGCGCCGTGGTGCTGGACGCGCTGGGCAGGCTGTTCGAGGAGGACACCGCCCTGGACGGGCACCGCGGCATCCTGGCCGGGTTCGGACCGGGGATCACCGCCGAGGTGGCGCTGGGCAGTTGGAACGACCGACGGAGTGACGAGCGATGAACCGACCCCCGGTCACCCGGTGGACCGTCGATCACCTGGACGAGCTGGCCGTCGACCCGGTGCTGCTCGACGCAGTGGCCCGCGAGACGCCGGGAAGGGTCGCCCTGCAGTACGGCGAAGGGGACGCCTGGCTGGTCGGCAGGTACGCCGACGTCACCAAGGTCACCTCGGACGCCCGGTTCGGCCGGGCCGCGCTGCGGCAGCGGAACGTCACCCGGCTGGCCCCGAACCCGATTCCGCTGCACGATGCGGTCGGGCTGGCCGACCCGCCCGAGCACACCCGGCTGCGGCGCTCCGCCTCGCGCGCCTTCACCGCCCGGCGGATCGACCGGCTCCGGCCGCGCGCCGAGAAGCTGGCCGGGCGACTGCTGGACGGGATGGAGCAGGCCGGAGCGCCGGCCGATCTGCTGGCGCACCTGTACACCCCGTTCGCGCTGCACGGGATGAGCGAACTGATGGGCATCCCGGAGCCGGACCGCGCCCAGGTCGCCGAGTGGACCGGACAGATCATCACCTCCGCGGCGCTCCCGGAGGAGTGCGAGCGGGCCAAACGGGAGATCGGCGAGTACCTCGGCAGCCTGGTGGAGCAGCGGATGGCCGAGCCGCAGGACGACCTGCTCAGCCACCTGGTGGCGGGTGAGCAGGCGGGGGAGCTGAACCGGTCCGAGCTGGTCGCCTTCGCGGTGTTGATGCAGATCAGCGGGATGAACGCGGTCCGGTTCAACAGTGCCACCATGGGCTACATCCTGCTCACCAGGCCGGAGTTGTGGCAGCGGCTGCTCGCCGAGCCGGAGCTGCTGCCGCAGGCGGTGGAGGAGCTGCTGCGCTGGCTGCCGCACCGCAACGCCACCGGACAGGCCCGGATCGCCACCGAGGACGTGGAGTTGGGCGGGGTACTGGTCAAGGCCGGGGAGGCGGTGCACTCCTCCTATCTGGCGGCCAACCGCGATCCGGCGGTCTTCGACCGGCCGCACGAGCTGGACTTCGACCGGCACCCCAACCCGCACCTCGCCTTCGGGCACGGCCCGCACTACTGCGTGGGCGCGGCCTTCGCGCGGATGGAGACGCAGGTGATGCTGCGCGCGCTGCTGGACCGCTTCCCGCGGCTGCGGTTGGCCGTACCGGCGTCCGAGATCCGTTGGCGCAAGGGCGAGTTGATCCGTGGACCGGGCGAGCTCCCGGTGGCCTGGTGAGCGGGCTGGTGCTGCCGCCGGGCGGCGGGCGGCAGTTGACCGGCCCGGCGCAGCACGTGACCTTCAAGATCACCGGAGCGCGGAGCACGGTCGGCTCGCTCTTCGAGGTGGTGGTGCCGGTCGGCTTCGACGTCGGCGCGCACCGGCACACCAGGAGCGAGGAGTTCTTCTACGTGCTGGACGGGGAGGTGGACCTGTTCGCCTTCGAACCGGTGGTGCGGACGGCCGGCGACTGGTCCGACTGGCGTTCGGCGGACGGCGAGACGGTGCGCCGCGGCACTCGCGGTGCGCTGATCCACATCCCGCCGGGCTGCCCGCACGGCTTCGCAAACGCCGGGCATACGCCGGCCCGGCTGCTCTTCCAGGCCGCGCCACCGCCGGACCACGAGCGCTACTTCGAGGAACTCCTGGCCCTGCTCGCGGACGGACCGCCGGTGGCGCCGGAGGCGGTGGAGGAGCTGCGGCGCCGCTACGACATCGAGCAGCTGACGCCGCTCAAGCCGGGAGTGCCGCTGCCGGAAACCCCGCTGCCGGAAACTCCGCTGCCGGAAACCCCGTTGCCTCCCGGGTGACCCCGGCCTACCGTGCGGGCATGCTGCTGCGCTCCGCCGTCGAGTCCGACCTCGACCGCTTCCTGCCCCTGCTGGTCGCCGACCCCGGCTGCTCGACCGTCACCGCCGAGAGCTACCGGACCAAGCTGGCAAGCGGTGAGTACCGCCTCGACCGGACCTGGCTGGCCGAACAGGACGGCGACCTGCGCGCCGTCGCCGTCTGGTGGGGTGGCGCCGGCTCCGCCGCGCCGCAGGCGCTGGACGGGATCTTCACCCATCCCGCCGTCGGCACCGGGCCCGAGCGCACCGCGCTGGCGGCCGAGCTGCTGCGGGCCGCGCACACGGCCTTCGGCGACTCGCCGAGCTACCACGTCTTCCTGCCCGGCGACTGGCGCGAGCAGCCGGCGGTGCTGGCGGCGCTGACCTGGCGTCAGCAGGCGGCCCGGCAGGCGGGGCTCACCGGCGAGCTGGAGCGACTGCGGTTCGAGTGGCGCCCGGAGGTCTGCCCCGAACCCGCGCCGCCCGGCACCGGGCTGGAGTTCGCCGAGGAGCCGGACGACGAGGTCTTCGTCGAGCTGTTCCGCCGGGTGATCGCCGGCAGCCTGGACTCCGACAGCACCACCGGGGCCGCCAAGGTCGGGGCCGAGCAGCAGGCCCGCGAGGACGTCGCGTTCTACCGCGACGAGATGCTCGGCGAGCGCTCCTGGTGGCGGGTGGCCCGCAACGCGGCCGGCGAGCTGGTCGGCTTCGGGCTGCCCTCGCGCAACCACTCCTTCCCGGTGGTCGGCTACCTCGGGGTGCTCCCCGAACACCGCGGCCACGGCCACGCGGAGTCCATCCTCGCCGAGATCACCCGGATCCTGATCGCCGAGACCGCCCCCGCCGAGATCCGCGCCGACACCGACCTCGGCAACCACCCGATGGCCGCCGCCTTCCTCCGCACCGGCTACCGCAACAGCGCCCGGCGACTGGTGCTGTCTGCGGACTGAGCGGGTCCGTCACGAGTGGGGTACTCCCCAAGTGAGAGGGGATGCGGCACTCTGGTGCTGTCCACTTACTCGCGAGTAGGGAGCAGGCCGTGCCGCACACCCACGAGGTCACCAACCAGGTCCCGCCGCCGTACGGCCACAACACCGCCGAGGATCCGGCGCTGCTGGCCGCGCTGCACCGGGCGGGGGCCGGGTGGGCGGAGCCGGAGCTGCGGGAGCTGGGCGCGCTGGCCGGGACCGAGCAAGCGGCGGACTGGGGGCGGCTGGCCAACGAGAACGAGCCGGTGCTGCACACCCACGACCGCTACGGGCACCGGATCGACGAGGTCGAGTTCCACCCCGCCTGGCACCAGCTGATGGGCGTGGCCGTCGAGCACGGCCTGCACGCCGCCCCCTGGCAGGACCCGCGCCCGGGTGCGCACACCGCCCGGGCAGCCAAGTTCTACCTGTGGAGCCAGGTCGAGGCCGGGCACGGCTGCCCGATCTCGATGACCTACGCGGCCGTCCCGGCGCTGCGCACCACCCCCGCACTGGCCGACTGGCTGGAGCCGCTGCTCGCCTCCACCGTCTACGACTTCGGGCTGCGCGAGCCGCACGGCAAGCGCGGGCTGATCGCGGGCATGTCGATGACCGAGAAGCAGGGCGGCTCGGACGTGCGCGCCAACAGCACCGTGGCGCTGCCGGCCGGCGACGGGACCTACCACCTCACCGGCCACAAGTGGTTCACCTCGGCGCCGATGTCCGACGTCTTCCTGACCCTGGCTCAGGCACCCGGCGGGCTGAGCTGCTTCGTGCTGCCCCGGGTGCTGCCGGACGGCACCCGCAACGCGCTGCGGATCCAGCGGCTCAAGGACAAGCTGGGCAACCGCTCCAACGCCTCCGCCGAGCTGGAGTACGAGGAGGCGGTCGGCTGGCTGGTCGGCGAGGAGGGCCGCGGGGTGCGGACCATCATCGAGATGGTCAACATGACCCGCCTGGACTGCACCCTCGGCGCCGCCGCCGGCATGCGGCTGGGCGTCCAGCGGGCGGTCCAGCACGCCGAGCACCGGCGGGCGTTCGGCAAGGAGCTGATCCACCAGCCGCTGATGCGCAATGTGCTGGCGGACCTGGCCCTGGAGTCGGAGGCGGCCACCACGGTCGCGCTGCGGCTGGCCGAGGCGACCGACCGCGCCGTGGGCGGCGACGAGGGCGAGGCGGACTTCCGGCGCCTGGCGCTCGCGGTCACCAAGTACTGGGTCTGCAAGCGCGGCCCGGCGCACGCGGCCGAGGCGCTGGAGTGCCTGGGCGGCAACGGCTACGTCGAGGAGTCCGGCATGCCGCGGCTCTACCGGGAGGCGCCGCTGGTGTCGATCTGGGAGGGCTCGGGCAATGTCGCCGCGCTGGACGCGCTGCGCGCGATGGCCCGCAGCCCGCAGTCGGTGGAGGCGTACTTCGCGGAGCTGGACGCGGTGGCCGGCGCCGACCGGCGGCTGGACGCGGCGGTGGCGGAGCTGCGCAAGCAGCTCGGTGACCTCAGCGAGGTGGAGTACCGCACCCGGCGGCTGGTCGAGTCGATGGCGCTGACCCTGCAGGGCGCGCTGCTGGTGCGCCACTCCAGCCCGGCGGTGGCGGACGCCTTCTGCGCCTCCCGGCTGGGCGGCGACCACGGCAACGCGTTCGGCACGCTGCCGGCCGGAGTGGACACCGAGACGGTCATCTCGCGGGCGCGGATGGTCTCCTGAGGCGGTGAGCTGGGCGCCGGCCAGCCGGTCGGCGCCCCGCTCGTCAGCCCGGGTACGTCAGCCCGTGTACTTCGCGAAGATCTTCGAGAAGTCGAAGGGCTGCTGCGGCACATTGGTGCACTTGTACAGCGCGCCACCGGTGCAGGCGTTGGCGTCCCGGCTCATCTCCCAGAAGGCCAGCTCACCGAGGTGGTGCTGCTGGGCGAAGGTGACCACCTGCCGGGCGGCGGCCTGGTCGAAGATCTGGTGGTCGTCGTTCTCACCGATCATCGGGGTGACGCCGACCGCGGCCCAGAGCTGGGCGTCGGTCCTGGCCGGGTAGAGCGTCCGCAGCTGGTCGTGGGTGCTCTGCGCGGCCTGGACGGCGGCGGTGCCGTAGTTGGTGCCCGGGCGGCCGTAGTCCATCGCCATCACGTTGACCAGGTCCAGGCTGACCCCGGCGTTGATCGCGGAGCGGACGACGGCCACACCCTCCGAGGTCAGGCCCTCGGGCAGCACCGGCAGGGTGAGCGAGACCTTCAGCCCGGGGTGGGCCTGCTGCAGCTTGGCCAGCGCGGCCGAGCGGCGGTCGTTGGAGGCGGTGTCGGAGACCGCCGCGCCCTCGATGTCGAAGTCGACGTACTTCAGGTCGTACGCCTTGACCACGGCGTCGTACTCGGCGAAGAGCGAGTCCACCGTCGAGCAGGCGGCGGCGAGTTCGGTGCCGGAGGCGCCGCCGAAGGAGACCTTGACGTCCCCGCCGGCCGCCCGGACCGCGTCGATCTGGTCCTTCGCCCAGGCTGCCCGCGGGTCGTAGGCGTTGAACCAACTGGCCTTGCAGCCCACGCTGGTGACGAAGGCGAGGGTGAAGGACCTGATGCCGCTGCCGCTGGCGTCGGCGGTCAGCGAGGGGGTCGGCCAGGCGCCCATGTCCACGTACGGGGCCACCGGCACGGCCAGGTTCGGCGGCGGGCTGGTCTGGGTGGGTGTCGAGGTGGGCGTCGGCGTCGGGGTGGGCGTCGGGGTGGCGGTGGTCGTCGACGTGGGCGTGGGCGTCGGAGTGGGCGTCGGGGTGGAGCCGCCGCCGGGCCCGCTGAGCACCACGTCGTCCGCCAGGTAGGAACCCTGCCCGTACCAGCCGTGCAGGTAGACGGTCACGCTGGTGGTGCTCGGCCCGGTGGTGAAGCCGCCGTTGAGCTGGGTCCAGGAGGTCGCGCTCGGCGTCCAGACCTGAGGGTCCGTCACTCCGCTGCCGGTGGCGCCGAGGTAGACGTAGCTGCCCTGCACCCAGGCGCTCAGCGTGTAGCTGGTGTTGGGCTGGACGGCGACGGTCTGGCTGCACTGGGCGTTGTCGCTGCCGCTCGCGGCCCCTTGCAGGGCGCCGCTGCCGGAGTGGGTGGGGGAGGAGACCACCGAGCCGGTGGCGCCCGAGCAGGTCCAGGAGCCGAGGCCGCTCTCGAAGCCGGGGTTGCCGAGCAGGTTGGCGGTGGCCGCGTCGGCGCCGACGGCGAGAGCGGCGATGCCCCCGGTGGCGAGCAGGGCGGCGCAGCCCAGCGAGAGCAGTTTGGCCCGGCGGGGGACGGCCTGGCGGTGGAGCGCGCGTGGCATGGGGGTGCCTTTCGGACGTGTGGGGGTCCGCCGAAAACGACGTACGCCCAAAATGGACTAGACCAACTGGGCGCGTCAAGGCATCGGTTGGGGGCGGGGTGAGCTTTACGTCCGACTTAAGGTTCCCGCCGGCGGATCGGTGTCAGCGGTCGGCCAACTCCTTGATCCAGATGAGCTTCTGGCCGGTCTCGGCGGGGGCCTCGGCCGGCTCCTGGGCCACCCGGTCCAGCCGGTAGCCGAGCTTGCGCGGCACGGCGGCACTGGCGGCGTTCGCCTGGTCGCAGTGGATCTCCACCCGCTCGACCTCGGGGAGCGCGAAGGCGGCCTCGGTCAGCGCGGCGGCGCCGTTGGTGGCCAGCGAGCGGCCGGTGTGGTCCTGGTCCACCCAGTAGCCGATCTCCAGGGCGCCCGGGCCGATCCGCCGGTGCAGGCCGAACATGCCCAGGATGCCGGCCGGTTGGTCGGCCCGGCTGAGCACGTACATGAAGTCCGAGCCGCTCTCCCAGAGTTCCCAGCCGCGCTTGGTCATCTCGGCGCTGCGCGCCAGGGTCGGGGTGCTGGCGGCCCAGGCCATCCACGGGCGCAGGTGCGCGATGTTGCGGACGATCACCTCGTTGATCGTGGCGGCGTCGTCCAGGGTGCGCCGGCGCAGGATGTAGCCGTCGGGCAGGTCGAGCCACTCGGGCGGGCGAGAGCTGGTCAGCGGCGCGGCTTCGACAGGGCCGTCGGCAGTGTGGTTCATGACAAGTATCATCGCAGTTGATTCTCGCCGCTGACCAGCTAATTCGTCGCCCGCTCAGAGGCGCACCAGTACCTCGTCCAGTTCCTTGCGGTGAAGATCGGGCACCAGTGCGCCGTCGGCCGGGTAGCCGACCGGGATCACATAGGCGGCGCGCTCCTCCAGGGGGCGCTCGCAGACCTCTCCTCCGCCTCGGCCGCCTCGCGCAGGCGCCGCTTGCGCGCCGGATCGGTGACCACCACGAAGCGCCAGGGCTGGACGTGCGCGCCGCTGGGCGCGGTGGCGGCGGTGCGGATCGCCCAGTCCAGCACGCCCTCGGGGATCGGGCGGCGGTCGTAGTCGCGGACGGTGCGGCGCTGGGCCATCACCTGGTGGAAGGTCCTGGCGCGGTCCTCGGCCTGGTGGGCGGGCACGCTCATCGGACGCAGCGGGACGGCGGGGTAGGTCGTCATACGCGGAGTATGACGACCTGTCGAGTGGTCTAAATCTCCGTCAACTTCCCGTCCGCCACCGCGATCCGCCGGTTCACCGAGACCGCCTCCAGCATCCGGCGGTCGTGGGTCACCAGCAGCAGGGTGCCGGTGTACGAGGCCAGCGCCGCCTCCAACTGCTCGATCGCCACCAGGTCCAGGTGGTTGGTCGGCTCGTCCAGCACCAGCAGGTTCACCCCGCGGGCCTGCAGCAGCGCCAGCGCCGCCCTGGTCCGCTCGCCGGGCGAGAGGGTGTCGGCAGGGCGCAGCACGTGCGCGGCCTTCAGACCGAACTTGGCCAGCAGGGTGCGCACATCGGCCGGGTTCAGCTCGGGCACGGCCGCGCCGAAGGCGGCCAGCAGCGTCTCGCTGCCGAAGAACAGCCCGCGCGCCTGGTCCACCTCGCCGATCACCACGCCGGAGCCCAAGCTGGCCTGACCCGAGTCGAGTTCGAGCCGGCCCAGCAGGGCGGCCAGCAGCGTGGACTTGCCCGCGCCGTTGGCTCCGGTGATCGCCACCCGGTCCGCCCAGTCGATCTGCAGGTCCACCGGTCCGAAGCCGAACTCGCCGCGCCGGACCATGGCCTGACGCAGCGTCGCCACCACCGAGCCGGAACGCGGGGCGGCGGCGATCTCCATCCGCAGCTCCCACTCCTTGCGGGGCTCCTCGACCTCCTCCAGCCGTTCGATCATGCGCTGGGTCTGCTTGGCCTTGGCGGCCTGCTTCTCCGAGGAGGAGACCGCGGCGGCCTTGCGGATCTTGTCGTTGTCCGGGCTCTTCTTCAGCGCGTTGCGCACGCCCTTGTCCGCCCAGCCCTTCTGCATCCGGGCCCGGGCCTCCAGGCCCGCCCTGGTGTCGGCGTACTCGTCGTACTCCTCCCTGGCGTGCCGGCGGGCCCGGGCCCGCTCCTCCAGGTAGGCGTCGTAGCCGCCGCCGTACAGGTTGACCTGCTGCTGGGCCAGGTCCAGCTCCAGCACCCTGGTGACCGTGCGGGCCAGGAACTCGCGGTCGTGGCTGATCAGCACGGTGCCGGCGCGCAGGCCCTTGACGAAGGCCTCCAGCCGGTCCAGCCCGTCCAGGTCCAGGTCATTGGTGGGCTCGTCGAGCAGGAAGACGTCGTAGCGGGAGAGCAGCAGCGAGGCCAGACCCGCGCGGGCCGCCTGACCGCCGGAGAGCGAGGTCATCGGCTGGTCCAGGCTGACGGTCAGGCCGAGCGAGTCGGCGACCTGCTCGGCCCGCTCCTCCAGATCGGCGCCGCCCAGGTTGAGCCAGCGGTCCAGCGCGTCGGCGTAGGCGTCGTCGGCCCCGGGGCGGCCCTCGACCAGGCCCTCGGTGGCGGAGTCCAGCTCCTGCTGGGCGGCGGCCACCCCGGTGCGCCGGGCCAGGAAGTCGCGCACCGACTCGCCGGGGCGGCGCTCGGGCTCCTGCGGCAGGTGACCGACGGTGGCGGCGGGCGGGTTCAGCGTGATCGAGCCGCTCTCCGGCCGGTCGAGACCGGCCAGCAGACGCAGCAGCGTCGACTTGCCGGCACCGTTCACCCCGACCAGGCCGGTCACCTCGCCCGGGGCGACGACCAGGTCGAGGCCGGAGAAGAGGGTGCGGTCGCCGTGGCCGGCGGCGAGGTCCTTGGTGACGAGAGTGGCACTCATGATGGGGTCGATCCTAGACGGCGGCGGAAAATGCTTTGCGCCCGCGTGGGACGCCTCCTAGCCTCGTTCTCGTTGGTTCGCCGGAAATCGCTTCGCCCGGAACAGGAGAAGGCCGTTGCTCTACTGAGGTCCTGAGACACCGCTCCCGCGCTGAGTTCCCGCGCGGTCGATGGAGTGTGCCTTGCGATCTCGGTACGGAGCCTTCCGTTCCCCCTCGCCCTCCCCGCGGTGTCTCCCGTGTTGCGAGTACCGCGTCAGGCAACCTTCGCCCCGTCGCGACGCCCAGCACGCACTCTCGCCGCACCGGCCGAAAGCCCAAGTACGTCCAGTACGAGGACTTCCGGCCGGCACGCCGAGAGCACGCACCGGCCGCCGCTCCTTGACGGGCGAAGGTTGCCCGACCCGGCACTGGTTCCCATTCCGGCAACCCCGCAGGAGGCCACCATGGCACCGACCACCACCGCGATCCTCTGCACCGACCTCAGCTTCGAGTGGCCGGACGGCAAGCCCGTCCTGGACCGCTTCCACCTCGCCGTCGGCCCCGGCCGGACCGGTCTGATCGGCCTCAACGGGGCCGGCAAGTCCACCCTGCTGCGGTTGCTGGCCGGCGAGCTCACCCCGTCCGGCGGCAGCGTCAGGATCGGCGGCGAGGTCGGCTACCTGCCGCAGGACCTCGCGCTGGACACCGCCCTGCGGGTGGACGAGGCGCTCGGCATCCGGGAGCGCCGCGAGGCGCTGCACGCGATCGAGTCCGGCGACGTCGACGAGCGGCACTTCGCCGCGATCGGCGAGGACTGGGACGTCGAGGAGCGGGCCCGGGCCACCCTCGACAAGCTGGGCCTGGCCAGGCTCGACCTGGACCGCACCATCGGCGAGCTCTCCGGCGGTGAGGCGGTGCTGCTGCGGCTGGCGGCCCTGCTGCTGGAGCGCCCGGACGTGCTGCTGCTCGACGAGCCGACCAACAACCTGGACCGCGCGGCCCGGGCCCGCCTCTACGAGGCGGTGGCGAACTGGACCGGGGTCATGGTGATCGTCAGCCACGACCGCGAACTGCTCCGGCAGATGGACCAGATCGCCGACCTGCGGGACGGCGAGGTCACCTTCTACGGCGGCAACTTCGACGACTACGAGCAGGCCCTGGCGGCCGAGCAGGAGGCGGCCGAGCGGATGGTGCGGGCGGCCGAGGCCGACGTCCAGCGCCAGCAGCGGGACCTGACCGAGGCCAATGTGCGCCTCGCCCGCAGCGCAAGCTACGGCAAGAAGCGCTCCATCGCCCGGAAAGACCCGAAGATCGTCTCCGGGGCGCTGAAGCGCCAGGCCGAGAACACCGCGGGCCGGGTGCGCGGCATGCACTCCGAGCGCCTCGCCGAGGCCCGGGAGCGGTTGGACGCCGCCGAGGATGCGGTGCGCGACGACGCCGAGATCCGGATCGACCTGCCCCGCACCGAAGTCCCGGCCGGGCGCACGGTGTTGAGCATGGACAACGTCGAGCTCCCGTACGGCGCCACGGTCAAGCTCGACCTGCGCGGCCCCGAGCGGGTCGCCCTGGTCGGGCCGAACGGCGCCGGCAAGACGACCCTGCTGCGCACCATCGCCGGCGAACTGCGCCCGCCGGCCGGCGAGCTCACCACTCCGGTGCAGATCCGCTACCTGCCGCAGCGGCTCGACCTGCTGGACGACTCGCTCAGCGTGGTGGACAACGTCAAGGCGCTGGCCCCCACCATCGGGGACAACCAGGCCCGGGCCCGGCTCGCCCGGTTCCTGTTCCGCGGCGGGCGGGCCGACCAGCCGGCCGGCACGCTCTCCGGCGGCGAGCGGTTCCGGGCCACCCTGGCCGCGCTGCTGCTCGCCGACCCGCCGCCGCAGCTGCTGCTGCTCGACGAGCCGAGCAACAACCTGGACCTGGCCAGCATGCGCCAGCTCACCGAAGCACTGGAGGCCTACCGCGGCGCGTTGGTCGTGGTCAGCCACGACCTGGAGTTCCTGCGCCGTCTCGGACCCACCCGCTGGCTGCGGCTGGACCAGTCCGGGCTGCGCCAGGTGGCTCCGATGTGACGCAGGCAAGCCGGCCGGCAGGCGCGGCGCGGTGTTACTTCGCCGCGCCGTGCCAGGTCGGGCTGAGCGCGATCGCCTTGAGCTGATCCAGCGTCAGGGCGGGCTTGTCGCGGGTCGCCGAACCCTTGTAGTCGGTGCCGTTGAAGGCGTCCACCCGCACCAGCAGCTTGTCCGGGCGCAGCACCGAGACCTCGTTGCACACCACGTCCGGGTAGGGCCCGTACGGGTCCTGGGTGTCGGCGTTGATCCTGCTGCCGTCCGGCAGCGTGGGCGAGTCGGTGAACTGGTTGGAGATGTCGCCGCCGTTGAACTTCCCCTTCTGGTAGACGCTCCAGTCCTCCACCGTCACCCGCACCAGGCTCCTGCCGTCGCCGTCGTCCACCAGGAAGTGAGCGAAGGAGGGCTCGCCGCCGGGCTCCAGCTCGGTGAGGCCGGCCGGCAGCAGCGGGGCGGCGGTGTGCAGGATGTCGTCCAGCGGGAGCGGGAGCCAGGTGTGCGCCGTCGCGTCGATGTACCCGAGGTCGGGCGTTACTCCCCTCGCGGCGTCCAGCCAGACCGGGGCTTGGGCCAGCGCGGCGAGCTGGTCGGTGCTCAGCGGCGGCTGGTCCCGGGTGGCATCGGTGTGATTGGTCAAGAAGTTGCTCGAGCTCGCGGTGACCAGGATGCCGTCCGGGCGCTGCAGTTCGGCCCGCCAATCCAGCAGGTCGCTCTCACCCAGCCTGAAGCTGTCCTTGGTGATGCGCAGGTAGGCGCCGCCGGGCAGCTGGGTGCGGGTGCAGGCGATGGTAGGGAGGGCCGGATCGGCGCAGACCAGCGTCTTGAAATTCAGGTCCACCGGTGTCGGGACCCGCTGCAGATTGATCATGACGCGGCCCTGGCCCTGGCTGTCGGTGACGGTGTAGGACGCCATCGGGCCATCCGCCTTCACATTGGGGTCCGGGGTCACGCCCTGGCCGGTGCCGTCGCTCAGCCGGGTGCCCGGGGGCAGCTGCTGCTTGAGCAGGGTGAGCATCTGCTCGGTGGTGACCGGCGGGGCGCTGGTGGCGGCCACCGGGCTGGTGGCCGCCGTCGGGCTCGCGGCCGCTGCGGAGGTCCCGTTGCTCGTCGCAGTCGGCGGGTCGGCGGCCTGCGCGGAGGCGGTCGGTCGCAGCTGGGCGACCAGCACCCCGCCGCCCGCCACCAGCGCCATCGTCGCCGTACTGGCGACCAGTGCGCGCCGCAGCTTCTTGCGCCTGCCGCGCTGCTGGGCGCCGACGGCCAGCAGCTCGACCGCGGGCGGTGGAGAGGCCTCGGCGGTCACTCGCAGGGCATGACTGAACTCGTCCTCAAAAGGCATGGGAATCTGCTTCCTTGGCTTCTAGGCGAAGAAGAGAGGGGGCGGTGGGCCGGGACGGGCGGACAGGCCCTAGCCCGCCAGGCGCTCGGCGAAGGCGTCGCCGAGGATCGCGCGCATCCGGCCCAGCGCGCGGTGGCTGCGCGAGCGGACGGCGGTGGAGCTCAGGTTCAGGGCGCTCGCGGTCTCCTCGACGCTGCGGTCCTCCCAGAAGCGCAGCACCAGCACCGCGCGGTCCTGCGGGGAGACCTGTTGCAGCGCCTGGAGCATCGTCAGACGCAGGACCGGGTCGGTGTCGGAGACGGCGAGGTCGGGGAACTCGTCGGTCACCCGCTCGCGGCTGCTGCGTCGACGGCGCAGCGACAGGAAGGTGTTGACCAGCACCGTCTGCGCGTAGCCGGCCGGGTTCTCCAGCCGGCACAGGCGTCGCCAGCGCACGAACATCCGACTGAGTGCCTCCTGCACGAGGTCCTCCGCCAGGTGCGAGTCACCACCGGTGAGCAGGTACGCCGTCTTGTAGAGGTGCCCGCCTCGGGCCGCGGCGAACTCCAGGAAGTCGAGCGGGCCTGGGGGCGCCGGATCGGTCGTCGGTGAGTGGTCCATGCCTCGGTAACGCATTGGGTTCACGGTCGTGTTGCAGGGGGACGGACGGTTCTTCGAGAGCCCTGTCGGTGGTGGTACCTGTCCGGTACCCTGAGCCGCATGCCAGCTCTCAACATCGAGTACACCGAGGCGGAACTGGCCGCGATCAGGGAAGCCGCGGCAGCCGACGGCAAGAGCGTCAAGGCGTACGTGCACGACCTCAGTGTGCGCGAGCAGCAGCGCCGAACCTTCGTCAACCACGCGGTGGCGTTCTGGAACGCGCACCTGGAGGAGTTCGACGCGGCCTTCCCGGAGGACACGCCCGCCGCCAAGCGCAGCGCGGCCTGAGCATGCTGCACGTCGACATCCGGTGGCTCCTCGACGTCCAGGAGCAGGCCTCGCCCGAGGACCTGAGCGTGCGTGACTACTCCGCGCTGCAGGCCGCCGTGGCCCGGCACCGGGTGAACACCGCCCAACTCGGCCACGACGCCGACCCCGCTTGGTGCGCCGCCGCGCTGATGCACACCATCGTGCTGCTGCGCCCACTGCCGGTGCGCAACAACCTCTACGCCTGCATGGCGACCGCCGCGTACATGCACGCCGCCAAGGAGGGCATCGACCCGCCCTACGGCGCCCTGGTCGAACTGGCCAGGGACGTGGCCGAGACCAAGGCGGACATCTTCGCGGCGGCCGACCGGATCCGCGACTGGCGGATCTGATCCGGTAGCGCCTCGTCAGCCGGTAGTGCTCGGTCAGGCGGCAGCTCCGTCAGGCGGTGGCGGGGCGCAGCTTGGCCCGGACCGCGGTGCCGAGTCGGTCCAGCCCGACCACCAGCGTCGCCAGCACGATGAACTCCACCGTCAGCTGGGCGATCTGCAGCCAGACGTAGCCGTAGCCGCGGTCGCTCGGGTCGAAGAAGAAGTACGGGTACTTGTTGGGGAAGCCCGGGAAGAGCGCGGCGCGGGCCATGGTCAGCGCGGCGTAGCCCAGTGGGAAGGTGAGCCAGAGCGGGATGTCGCGCCAGGCCGAGGCGTTGCGCGGCTTCAAGCAGAGCCAGTCCAGGATCACCATCACCGGCGTCACGTAGTGCAGGAGGAACGAGGACCAGTTCTGCAGCCGGTCCGGGCCGGAGGCCAGGCCGGGCAGCGGGTTGGCGCCGTGGTTGAGCAGGATGTGCGCGACCAGCCCGGTGATCAGGATGTACAGCGTCGCGGCGCCGCGCAGTCGGGGCGCGGGCGCGTCCACGGTGTTGCGCCTGACCATCCAGTAGACCGCGCCGGCGAAGGTGCCGAGCACGATCACATTGCTCTCGATGGTGAAGTACACCAGCGAACCGGTGCCCAGGACCAGCCCGAGCCCGGCGGAGAGGACGATGGCCAGGCGCCACCACAGAGCGGGGCGGGTCCAGACGTTCATACAGGTCACCAGGTGTTTCGTGCGAGCGGGTCGCCGTACTCTACCCGCGGGTAGCATCACTTCGGGAGCACGAACCCCGACTCGTAGGCGATGATCACCGCCTGTGTCCGGTCGCGTGCGCCGAGTTTGGCCAGCACGCTCCCCACATGGGTCTTCACGGTCTCCGGGCTGACCACCAGCTCGCCGGCGATCTCCCCGTTGTTCAGTCCGACCGCCATCAGCCGCAGTACCTGCTGCTCCCGGTCGGTGAGCCGACCGGTCCGGCTGTCCTTGCGGTCCTCGGGCGCCGCCGGCCCGGTGCGGGCCTGGCCGGCGGCCAACTCGCGGATCGCCGCCGGGTAGAGCAGCGAGTCGCCGTGCGCCACCAGCCGCACCGCCTGGACCATCTCCTCGGCGCGGGCCCGCTTGAGCAGGAACCCGGCGGCGCCGGCCCGCAGCGCCTGGTAGACGTAGTCGTCGTTCTCGAAGGTGGTCACCACCAGGATCCGCGGCGGCTCGGGCAGCCCGGCGGCCAGCAGCAGTTCGGTGGCCCGGATGCCGTCCAACTCGGGCATCCGGACGTCCATCAGCACCACGTCGGGGCGGGTCTCGCGGACCAGCGGCAGCACCTCGGCGCCGTTGGCCGCCTCGCCGACCACGGTCAGGTCCGGCTCGGCGTCCAGCACCACGCGCAGGCCCAGCCGGACCAGGCGCTCGTCGTCGGCGATCACCACGCGGATGCCCGGGTTTCCAGTCGCGGTCACGGCGTGCCCACCGGGAGCCAGACCGCCAGCCGCCAGCTCGTGCCGTCCGCCGTCCGGCCGCTCTCGCAGCCGCCGTGCAGCGCGGCGGCCCGCTCGGCCACTCCGCGCAGCCCGCGCCCGCCACCCGGGCGGCTGAGCCGGTCGGCGCCGATCGGGTTGGTCAACTCCATGTCCAGCCGTCCTTCGGTCAGGTCGAGTCGTAGCGTGGCCGGCACCGGGCCGGCGTGCCGCAGCACATTGGTCAGGCCCTCCTGCACGATCCGGTAGGCCTCCCGGGAGAGCGGTTCGGGCAGCTCGGCCAGGCCCGGTCCGGCGTCCGTGCGCACCGGGACGCCGGCCAGGCCGAGCTGACGGATCAGCAGGCCGAGCGCGGCCAGCGTCGGGCCGGTCGCCCCGGTCGGTGCGCCGGGCTGGTCCGCGTCCTCGCGCAGCACGCCCAGCACGGCGTCGAGTTCGGCGACCGCCGCACGGGCCACCTCCTCGATCGCCTCCAACGCCTGCTCGGCGAAGTCCGGATCGCGGCGCAGCACCCGGCGGGCCGCGGCGGCCTGCAGGGTGACGGCGCTGAGCGCGTGGCCGACCGAGTCGTGCAGCTCGCGGGCCAGCCGGTTGCGCTGCGCGAGTTCCAGGGTGCGCCGCTCGGCGGCGGCCAGCCGTTCGGCCGGGGTCGGCCCGAGCAGCAGCGGCGCGCAGTGGGCCAGCAGGGCGCCCGCGCCGGCGCTGGCAGTCAACAGCAGCGCCAGCAGGGCCAGGCCCAGCGGCAGCCCGAGCAGCAGGCCGCCGGGCGGATGGGCGCCGAAGAGCTTGCGCAGCACGTCGCCGCCCGGGCCACCGACCCCCAGCGAGGCGAGCCAGAGCGTCACGACCATCGGTGGGACGGCCAGCGACATCCCGCTGACCACGCCGCCGAGCAGCAGGTGCAGGGCGAACCAGTGCGAGGTGCGGCGCCGGGCCGCCCAACTGGTGGCGGGGCTACGGGCCAGCTCGCCGCCGCTGGTGCCGGCCAGCGCCCGGGCGGCGGTGCTGACCAGCACCCGGGCCACCGGGAGCAGCGCCACGATCCACGCCATCGGGAGGGCGAGCGGCAGGGCGAGCAGCTGGATCAGCAGGGCGATCAGCCGGTTGTTGTTGGCCTGGCCGCCGAAGCCCACGCCGAGCAGCACCGTGGCGAGCAGCCAGAACGGCATCAACAGGGCACCGCCCAGCACCAGATGCACCCACCGCACCCGGGCCCGCCGCCCCGCCAGCGCCCCCACCACCCACTGCATGCGGAGCACTCTACGATGCGCCGGCTGAGTGGGCGTCAGCCCCCGGGAGGGCGCGGAACTCCCCCGGCCGGGGGAGGCGGCGGGGTCCAGGTGTACGGCGTGCTGGTGGTGATCGGGCGGAGGCCGAGGCGGCGCAGGATGGGCGCGCTGTCGGGGGAGGCGTCCACCTGGACGTACCGGTGGCCGCGCTGCTGCGCGAAGCGCGCGCGGTGCGCGACCAGCGCCCGGTAGACGCCCCGCCCGCGCCACTCTGGCAGCGTGGAGCCGCCGAGCAGCGTCGCGAACTCCGTCCCCGGCCGCAGCAGCACCCAGGCCGCCGAGACCAGCGTTCCGTCCGCCGCCTCCGCCAGCAGCACCCCGGCGCCGTCCGGTCGGGCGGCCAGCTGACCGGTCAGCAGCTCGGCCAGGAACCCGAGGTCCTGCCCCCAGATCGCCGTCTGCAGCGCCGCGAAACGTTCCGCGTCCGCCGCCTCCCTGGTCCAGCGCAGCGTGACCCCGTCCGTGGGCGTCGGCTCGCCGGCCAGCTCGTCGGCGTGCCCCACCAGCACCGTCGACTGCCGGCCCGCCACGAACCCGGCGGCCGCCAGTCGTTGGGGCAGCTCGGTGGGACGGTCGTGCCCGCGCACCTTCCACAGCACGCCCTGCCCGAGCCGCGCGAAGTGCGCCAGCTGACGGGCGATCAGCGCGTCCAGCTCGGCGCCGCGCACCCCGAGGTCGGGCGGGCCGCTCAAGTACCCCTGGTGCCCGCCGCTGATCCGCAGCAGCGGCCCGTCGTACTCCCGTACGGTGTCGGGGTCCTCGAAGCCACCTCGCAGGTCACGGTCGTAGGCGGCGAGCAGCTGCTCGCTCACGCCTGCGCCGCCACGTGCCGCACTGCCTCCGGTTCCACCGGCGGCCGGCCCTGCTCCGGCTCGTCCGCCGGGTCCGGCTCGTCCTCCGCCGCCACCAGCAGCGCCGCCCCGGCCACCGCGCCCGGCATCAGCAGCACGGTGGCGAACGGCACCAGGAAGGCCAGCACCAGCGGCACACCGAAGCCGATCGCCAGCATCCGCCGCCCGCGCAGCCGCTCCCGGGGCGGCACGCCGCGCAGTTCGAAGGCGGTGGCGGTCAGTTCCACGGTCAGGAAGTACCCGGCGACCAGGACCCCGAGCACCGGCGCCAGCAGCTGACCGAGCACCGGCACGCAGCCGAGCAGGAACAGCCCCACCCCGCAGCCGGCCGCCCGCAGGCCCACCTTCACTCCGTCGACCAGGGAGTCGAGGATGCCGATCTGCGGCGCATCGGCCGGCGGCGGGGTGACCTCGCGCACCAGGCGCTCGTAGAAGGGCTGCCCGATCGCCAGCGTCAGCCCGGTGAAGGCCACCACGGCGAGCAGCACGCCGCCGCCCAGCACCAGCGCGCTGAGCAGGTCCCGGAAGGTCCGGCGCCAGGCCGGGGACCAGTGCTCGGCGAACGGCGTCGCCCAGTTCACCAGGTCGCCGAGCCACCAGAGCAGCGCGCCCAGCGCCACCCCGACCAGCACCATCGCCAGTAGCGCGGGCAGCAGCCCGAACGCCCACCAGCGTGGGTTCCGTGCCACCCACCGCTGTCCCCGCCAAAGTCCCGCCACGCCCGCCACCAGGTCTGTCATGCGCGTCAGGTTATCGGCACTCGTGTCGGTGCCACCCTTGTTACTGGCGAGTCACCGGCATACCATCCCCAGTGTTACAGCTCCACTGTCACGCTCAGGAGGCGACGGTCAGGTGGAACAGCCGGGTGGTCCGCTGGCCGGTGTGCGGGTGGTCGAGCTGGCCGGGATCGGGCCGGGGCCGTTCGCGGCGATGCTGCTCGGCGACCTCGGTGCCGACGTGGTCCGGGTGGACCGGCCGCAGGGTTCGCCGCTCGCGGGCGATCCCGCGCACGACCTCACCAACCGGAACAAGCGCTCGGTCATGGTCGACCTCAAGGCGCCCGACGGCCCCGCCACCGTGCTCGACCTGGCCGCCCGCGCCGACCTGCTGATCGAGGGCTACCGCCCGGGCGTCGCCGAGCGGCTCGGCGTCGGCCCGCAGCAGTGCCTGGCCCGCAACCCCGCACTGGTCTACGGCCGGATGACCGGCTGGGGCCAGTCCGGGCCACTGGCCGCCACCGCCGGCCACGACATCGGCTACACCGCGCTCACCGGCGTCCTCGGCATGATCGGCCCGACCGACGGCCCGCCGGCGATCCCGGCCAACCTGCTCGGCGACTACGCGGGCGGCTCGCTCTACCTGGTGGTCGGCCTGCTGGCCGCCCTGCAGCACGCCCGGGCCACCGGCACCGGCCAGGTGGTGGACGCCGCGATCGTCGACGGCACCGCCCATCTGGCCACCCTCTTCTGGGGGTTGCTGGCCGAGGGCCGCTGGCAGGACCGGCGCGGCGGCAACCTGTTGGACGGCGGCGCCCCCTGCTACGCCGTCTACCAGGCGAGCGACGGCGGCTGGTTCGCGGTCGGCGCACTGGAGCCGCAGTTCTACACCGAGTTCGCCCGGCTGCTCGAACTGCCGCCCGACGCACCGGCGCAGTACGACGCCACCCGCTGGCCCGAACTGCGGGCGCTGATCGCCACCCGCTTCGCCAGCCGCACCGCCGCCGAGTGGACCGCCGTCTTCGCCGGCTCCGACGCCTGCGTGGCACCGGTCCTGACGCTCCGTCAGGCGGCTGCCGACCCGCACCTGACGGCCCGTGGCACCTACCTGACCCGGGGCGGGGTCACCCAACCCGCCCCCGCCCCGCGCTTCTCGGCCACCCCCGGCGCGCTGCGCCGACCGCCCGCCCACCCGGGCGCCGACACTTCCGAGGTCGCCCGCGACTGGGGCGTCCCCGCACTCAACTGCGTTGACAATGCCGTAGAGAGGAAATCGTGAGTACCGAAGCGTACGTCTACGAGGCGATCCGCACCCCGCGCGGACGCGGCAAGGCGAACGGCGCCCTGCACGGCACCAAGCCGGTCGACCTGGTGGTCGGGCTGATCCAGGAGATCCAGCGCCGGCTGCCCGGCCTCGACCCGGCCGCGATCGACGACATCGTGCTCGGAGTGGTCAGCCCGCTCGGCGACCAGGGCTCCGACATCGCCCGGATCGCCGCGATCGCCGCCGGCCTGCCCGACACGGTGGCCGGCGTGCAGGAGAACCGGTTCTGCGCCTCCGGCCTGGAATCCGTCAACCTGGCGGCCGCCAAGGTCCGTTCGGGCTGGGAGGACCTGGTGCTGGCGGGCGGCGTGGAGTCGATGTCCCGAGTGCCGATGGGCTCCGACGGCGGCGCCTGGGCGATGGACCCGATGACCAACTTCGACGTCTCCTTCGTCCCGCAGGGCATCGGCGCCGACCTGATCGCCACCCTCGGCGGCTACTCCCGCACCGACGTGGACGCCTTCGCCGCCGAGTCCCAGGCCCGCGCCGCCAAGGCGCAGGCCGACGGCCTGTTCGACCGCTCGGTGGTCCCGGTCCGCGACCGCAACGGCCTGGTCGTCCTGGAGCGCGACGAGTACCTGCGCCCGTCCACCACGGTGGAGACCCTGGCCGGCCTCAAGCCCGCCTTCGCCGGCATCGGCGAGATGGGCGGCTTCGACGCGGTGGCGCTGCAGAAGTACCACTGGGTGGAGCAGATCGACCACGTGCACACGGCCGGCAACTCCTCCGGCATCGTGGACGGCGCCTCGCTGGTGGCGATCGGCTCGCGCGAGGTCGGCGAGCGCTACGGGCTCCGCCCCCGCGCCCGGATCGTCTCCGTCGCGGTCTCCGGCTCCGAGCCGACCATCATGCTCACCGGCCCGGCCCCCGCCACCCGCAAGGCGCTGGCCAAGGCCGGTCTGACCGCCGCCGACATCGACCTGGTGGAGATCAACGAGGCCTTCGCGGCCGTCGCGCTGCGCTTCATGGCGGAACTCGGCTTCGCGCACGAGCAGGTGAACGTCAACGGCGGCGCCATCGCCCTGGGCCACCCGCTGGGCGCCACCGGCGCGATGATCCTCGGCACCCTGATCGACGAACTCGAGCGCCGCGAACTCCGCTACGGCCTGGCCACCCTCTGCGTGGGCGGCGGTATGGGCATCGCCACCATCGTCGAGCGCATCTGACCACCCCTTCCTGGAGACAACTCTCATGAGCGAGACGACCGTTATCCGCTGGGAGCAGGACCAGGAGGGCATCGTCACCCTCGTCCTGGACGATCCCAATCAGTCCGTGAACACCATGAACACGGCCTTCACCGCCGACTTCGAGGCCGTGGTCGCCCGGCTGGCCGCGACCGAGAACCTGCGCGGGGTGATCATCACCTCCGCCAAGAAGACCTTCTTCGCCGGCGGCGACCTGAAGATGCTCTCGGCCGTACAGTCCGAGAACGCCGAGGAGTTCCTGCAGGGCTCGCTGAAGCTCAAGCGGGCGATGCGCACCCTGGAGACGCTGGGCAAGCCGGTGGTCGCGGCCATCAACGGCAGCGCGCTGGGCGGCGGGTTGGAGCTGGCGCTGGCCTGCCACCACCGGGTGGCGCTGACCGCCTCCGGCAGCAAGCTCGGCTTCCCCGAGGTGACGCTCGGCCTGCTGCCGGGCGGCGGCGGTGTGGTGCGGACCGTGCGGCTGCTCGGGCTCGCCGACGCGCTGCTGAAGTGGCTGCTGACCGGTCGTCAGTACCGGCCCGCAGCTGCGGTGGAGGCCGGACTGGTCCACGAACTCGCCTCCTCGCCGGAGGAGTTGATTGCCAAGGCGCGCGCCTTCGTGCTGGCGAACGAGACCGCCCAGCAGCCCTGGGACGTCAAGGGGTACAAGATCCCCGGCGGCACCCCCGCCACGCCGGCCCTCGCTGCCCAACTCCCGGCCTACCCCGCCAACCTGCGCAAGCAGCTGAACGGCGCGCCGTACCCCGCGCCGCGCAACATCCTGGCGGCGGCGGTGGAGAGCAGCCAGGTGGACGTGGACACCGCCTTCGTCATCGAGGCGCGGTACTTCACCGAGCTGGCGGTCGGGCAGACCGCGAAGAACATGATCCAGGCGCTCTTCTTCGACATGAACGCCGTCAACGCGGGCGCCTCGCGCCCGGCGGGCGTTCCGGAGAAGCCGGTGCGGAAGGTCGCCGTGCTCGGGGCCGGGATGATGGGCGCCGGGATCGCCTACTCGTGCGCGCGGGCGGGGCTGGAGGTCGTGCTCAAGGACGTCTCGCTGGATGCCGCCGACCGCGGAAAGGCCTACTCGGCGGGCCTGTTGGACAAGGCGGTGGCGCGGGGTCGGTCGACCGCCGAGCAGCGCGAGCAGTTGCTGGGCCGGATCACGGCGACGGCGCAGGCGGCCGACCTGGCCGGCTGCGACGCGGTGATCGAGGCCGTCTTCGAGAACGTCGAGCTCAAGGGGCAGGTCTTCCAGGAGATCCTGAGCGTGGTCGAGCCGGACGCGCTGCTCTGCTCCAACACCTCCACGCTGCCGATCAGCCTGCTGGCCAAGGCCGTTGACCGCGACCAGGACTTCATCGGCCTGCACTTCTTCTCCCCGGTGGACAAGATGCCGCTGGTCGAGATCATCAAGGGCGAGCGAACCGGGGAGGAGGCGGTCGCCCGCGCCTTCGACCTGGTCCGCAGGATCGGCAAGACCCCGATCGTGGTCAACGACTCGCGCGGCTTCTTCACCTCGCGGGTCATCGGCCAGTTCATCAACGAGGGCGTCGCGATGGTCGCGGAGGGTGTCGAGCCCGCCTCCATCGAGCAGGCCGCCGCCCAGGCCGGCTACCCGGCGAAGGTGCTCTCCCTGCTGGACGAACTCACCCTCACCCTGCCCCGCAAGATCCGGGGCGAGGCCCGGCGCGCGGTCGAGGAGGCGGGCGGGGAGTGGCAGGCCCACCCGGCGGACGTCGTGTTCGACCGCATGGTCGAGGAGTTCGGGCGTCCGGGCCGCAGCGGAGGCGCGGGCTTCTACGAGTACTCCGCCGACGGCACGCGCGGCCGGCTCTGGCCGGGCCTGCGTGAGCACTTCACGCGTGCCGACGCGTCGGTCCCGTTCGAGGACATGAAGGAGCGGATGCTCTTCGCCGAGGCCCTGGACTCGGTGCGCTGCCTGGAGGAGGGCGTGCTCACGTCGGTCGCGGACGCCAACGTGGGCTCCATCCTCGGGATCGGCTTCCCGGCCTGGACCGGCGGCGTGCTCCAGTACATCAACGGCTACGAGGGCGGCGTCGCGGGATTCGTCGCGCGGGCGCGGGAGTTGGCGGCCGCGTACGGAGAGCGGTTCACGCCGCCGGCGATGCTGGAGCGGGTGGCGGAGGAGGGCGGCACGTTCAAGGACTGAGTGAAGTAGCAATGAGCGGCTGTCGCATCCCCTCCGGTGCGGCAGCCGCTCTGTTTGTCAGCTCTGTTTGATTCCTGCGACTACGGACTTGCCACGGGTGGGGCGGGGGACGACCGCCCAGGTATCGCAGAGCGCGTCGACCAGGATCAGGCCGCGCCCGCCGGCGGTGTTGTGGCCGGGCGCGACGAGGGTGGGCTGAGTGGGGCCCGGGTCGGAGACCGCAACCCAGTAGTGGCCGTCGGCCGCCCAGAAGACCAGCTCGACGTGCTCGTCCTCGCAGGCGCGGGCACCGTGGCGGATCGCGTTGGTCACCAGCTCGGAGGTGAGGAGGCGGACCTCGTAGGAGAGCTGGGCCGGACAGGGCCGAGGCAGCGCGCTGGCGACGAGGCGTCGCGCGTGGCCGACGGAGCTGAGTTCGGCGGGGAGCCGCCAGTGCGAGGGGATAGCAGGAATGGACGGGAGCGGGATCTCAGGCATGGCTGACTCCTCGCGGGGGTCGGGTGGTTGACGGCATGTGACGGCTGCGCCGGTGGCCTGCCTCCCTGGGCGCGGGCACACCCGTCCCAGGGAAGGTGGGCATGCTCGCGCGGTGCACTTCCGGCCGTTGCCGTGCGTGTCTCTTGCGATACCCAAAGTAGCGTATCGGGAGCACATGTAGCACCTACTTCCCGAACGAGATGGACCAGAGATCCTCCGGCGAGGCAGACTGAGCGGCATGTACGGAGAGGGAACTGATGCCGCCGAGGAGTAATCCCACAGCTCGTCAGCAACGCCTAGGAGCCGAGCTTCGAAAGCTCCGTGAGGCTTCGGGCCTGTCCACCGAGCAGGCTGCGGCTGTGCTGGCGACGAACCGGACCGTCATCACGAGCACGGAGGCGGGACGGCACGGGATCAGCCCCGAGCGAGTGCGCCGGTTGGCCTGCAACTACGACTGCGCGGACACGGTCCTGATCGAGGCGCTCGCCCGGATGGCTGCCGAACGCACCAAGGGATGGTGGGAGGAGTTCCGAGGGGTTCTGCCGCCGACGTTCCTGGACATCGCCGAGCTGGAGTGGTTCGCCAGGGGCCTCCGGATGAGCACGATGACGCATGTCCCGGGGCCCTTCCAGACCGAGGCGTACGCCAAAGCGCTGTTTGATGCGGCCATCCCGGCCCTTCCGCCGGCTGAGTTCGAGGCCAGGGTGGCCCACCGGATCCAGCGGCGTCGGGCATTCGACCGTCCGGACGCACCTCCATACGTGGCCATAGTCCACGAAGCAGCACTTCGCATCGAGGTTGGCGGGCGTCAGATCCTGCGCGAGCAGCTCCAGCACATCTTGGAGATGGCGGAGCGCAAGACCATCACGGTCCAAGTCATTCCGTTCGCCTCCGGAGCCTTTCCCGGCTCAGGGCAGTCCATCCTCTACGCCGAAGGCGATGTGCCAAGCCTGGACGTGGTGCAACTGGACCGAACCACCGTGGCCGAGTTCCTCCATCTGGAAGCGCAGCTCCGCAAGTTCGCGCTTCAGTTGGACCGGATGCAACAGATCGCGCTCGAACCGGACAAAACCCGAGACCTGATCCACTCCATCGCGCAGCAGCTATAGGAGAAGCCATGCAAGACATCACCTGGGAAGACCCCTTCTGCCAGGACTCCGGCAACTGCTTCCGCTTGGGCACCGACACCGCTGGCAACGGCTATATCGCCGTCAACGGTCAAGAGGAACACCCGCTCACCGACTCCCTCGATGCTCTCCGAAGTCTGATCCTGGACATCAAGGCCGGAAAGGCCGACCACCTTCTGTAGCTGCACGCTACCCGCTTGCGTCTATGCGCTCTTGACGGTCCGTCGGCTCCGCGAAACGGTGAGGCAGGCATGTGTCACCAGGTTGGTATGGGAGGCCACCATGGCACTACGGTTTCTCGGGATCGATCCGAACACCGGCAAGGACGAGAGTCCGACGGTCTGGTTCGACGACGAGGAAGACGAGGTCGTCATCCAGGGCTGGAACCCCAACGAGAAGCTGACGGGAAAGATCACCAGTACCGCATGGGCTCCGGACCACACGCCGGGGATACCTGATGGTGAGAGTGTGGTCCGTCTCCCGGCCCGTATGTGGGAGATCTTGAGGAAGGCAGCTGATGCAGCAGAACGTGCTCACCTTCGCCGAGCAGCTGACGGCAGCACAGAGATCGGCGGTTCACCTGGAGATGAGGGATAGTTACGGGATCGCTGGCGAGGCGGAGGAGTTCGAGCACTTCAAGCGCACCGGCGTTCATCCTGACACTGACCTTGACTCCGCAGGATGGTCCGGGTGGGTGTCTCTGGTCCGTGGGGCTCTCGCTCGCGGCGTCGTGATGCGCCGAGCCCGGATCGTCTCCGAGCCCGTGACGGACTACATCAGGTATGAACACGCTGGAACCGTGGTGAATCTGGCTGCCGGTGAGCTCGTGCGCTGGCTGCCGAGGCGTCAGGCGTCCGATATCGCCCTGCCGGGTAATGACTTCTGGCTGTTCGACGACGCGATCGTACGGTTCAACCACTTCACCGGCGACGGTGGCTCGGCGGGGCCGACGATCAGCGACGACCTGGCCGTGGCCAAGCTCTGTGCTGACGCCTTCGAGGCTGTCTGGGAACGCGCCATCCCGCACGACCAGTACATCGTTTAGCAGCCATCGGACCGTCAGTTCATGCCCGGATCACCGTCTTCCAGCGCCCATGCTGCACGTCTCGCCGTCGCTGGGCGCCTGCGAGAGATCATGCTGGACGCCGCGTTGGACGGTCAGGGGCTGGCCGCCCGGTGCGGCTGGAACGGCTCCAAGACCTCGCGCATCATCAATGCCAAGACCGCGCCGTCCGACAAGGACATCCGCCTCTGGTGCAGTGCCTGCGACGCCGATGACCAAGCCGAGGACCTGATTGCAGCCAGCCGCGCCGTGGACTCCATGTATGTCGAGTGGCGACGGCTCACCCGGACCGGCCTGCGCCAGCTGCAAGAATCCGCAGTGCCCCTCTACGAGCGCACCCGCCACTTCAGGGCCTACTCCTCCCGCGTCGTGCCCGGAGTCTTGCAGACCGAGGCGTACGCAACCGCCCTGCTCGCCACCGTGGCCGACTTCCGCCGCACACCCGACGATGTCGCCGCAGCTGTGATGGCCCGCTTGGCGCGATCCCGCGTCATCCGCGTCGGCAACCACCGGTTCGCGATGCTGGTGGAGGAGGCAGTCCTGTACTACCGCATCGGGAGCGTCGAGACGATGGCAGAGCAGCTGGCCCATCTGCTCACCGCTATGTCACTGCCGGCTGTGTCGCTCGGGGTCATTCCGTTCACCGCGCCGCGCACCATGTGGCCGGTCGAGACCTTCAACATTTTCGACGACGATCAGGCCGCTGCAGAGTTGCTGACCGCCCAGGTGACGGTGACCTCGCCCGGCGAAGTCGGCCTCTACGTGCGGGCGTTCGACCGGCTCAAGGATTTCGCGGTGTACGGAGTGAAGGCCCGTGCCTTGATTACCAAGGCGATCGACTCCCTGGGCTGAAGGTCTGCAATCGCCTGCAAACGCGTTGAGTGCTCTGCGTTGCCCTCCCTACTGTCCTCGTAGCAGCCCTGATTGACGGGGAATCGCCGCGCAAGGAGCGCAAACGTGACCACGCCTCCCCCCGAGCGCCCGCCAGGGCCGATGCCCGATGGCAAGGCCATCAGCTCTAGCTCGTCTGCGACTGGCAAAAGGTAGAGGAGACCCCATGGGAGACCAGAACAAGGGCGGCCCCAACGATGGCGGTGGCGGAAGCCACTCCAAGCCTGGTGGCCCCGTGATCGGCCCGGCCCCGTCGAAGGACGGGCAGAACCCCACCCCACCTCCGAAGCACCGGTGATAAGCACAAGATGACTGACTATCAGTACGAATCGGAGCAGGCCGCCACACGCGGCCTGCTCCAGGCCGTCAGCGAAGAGCTCGGTCACGACCTGGCTCCCGAGTGGGCGGCCGCCGCGCTGGCCGCGCCGCGCCACCACTTCCTTCCCGAGCGGATCTGGCTGGACGACGGTGCCGGCGGCTATGCTCCCTGCGGTCGCGAGCAGGATCCCGCGCGGTGGTTCGCCGCCGCCTATGCCAACGAGGCCGTGGTGACGCAGGTCAACGATGGACAGGAGCCTGACGGCCAGGTGTGGCCCTCCTCCTCCCTGTCTGCGCCGGCCATCGTGTTTCGCATGCTCGAGGCGCTTGACCTGGACGCCCTCGGCCCCGACGACGCGGTGTACGAGATCGGTACCGGCCGGGGGTGGAGCGCCGCGCTGCTCTGTCACCGGCTCGGAGACCATCGAGTCGTCACCGCCGAGATCGACGCGTCGTCGGCGGAGCAGGCGCGTGCCAACCTGGCCGCCGCCGGGTTTCTCCCCGAGATCGTCATCAGCGACGGCGCCGAAGGCTGGAACGCGCGCGGCCCGTACACCCGGACCGTCGCCACGTGTGCGGTTCGCCGTGTGCCACAGCCATGGGTCGAGCAGACGCGCCCGGGCGGGATCATCCTGACTCCCTGGGACAACCCATGGATCTGCTGGGGTCTGCTCACGCTGGCCGTCTCCGAGAGCGGCGCTGCGGTAGGCCGTTTCAGCTCGGACTCCGCGTTCATGCTGATGCGCACGCAGCGCGCCAGCCTGAGCATCTCCGACGTGGTCAAAGAGGGCCACAAGCCGGACGAGTCGACGACAACGCTCCCGCGCCGAACCGTGGTGTGGGGCAACGCGGCGTTCGCCGTCGGGATGCGCTTGGGCGATGTCGGAAACACCTGGCAGGACGCTCCGGTGGAGGGGGTGAAGGACCGGCTGTGGTTGGTCACCATTGACGGGACGTCGTGGGCGGCGGTCGACCACGACGGCGGCGACCAGGACGAGTTCACGGTCCACCAGTACGGTCCGCGCCGGCTATGGGACGAGGTGGAGGCCGCCTACTTCTGGTGGGTGGAGAACGGCAAGCCGGGGCCTGAGCGCTTCGGGCTCACTGTTACCCCCGATGGCGAGCATCGGGCATGGCTGGACGAGCCGGTGCTGTCCTGGCTGTTGCGAGACGCCTCCGGGGCCATGACCGAGGCCCCTGAGGCAGGGGCTCTACCGTGATGTGTCCGCGTGCTCCCGGGGGCCAGTCATCAGTGGAAGGCCATCACCAGGGCCTGAGTGATGAGGCGTTCGATCTGTCCACCGAGCGGAGAAGGCGGTACGAGTATGGGCGAGTTCGCTTCCTGCCCGCCGCAAGCCGTAAAGGCCGCAGAGGTGATCTGCGGGCCGGTCAAGCTGAAGGCGATCACCGACCGACGCGGCTCTGCCGTCTGGAAGGCCACCGGCCCCATGGCTGCGGTCGCGATCAAGCTGGGAACAGGAGCGGCCGCCGAGGTGACGGCGCGCGAGGCGTCCGTGCTTGACCAACTTCCCGGCTACACGGTGACGGCAGGCCGAGCTAGTGAGGCCGTATGGTTCGTCACCCCGTGGCTCAATGGGCAATCTACCTGGGACCTTTTCCGAGCCGCCCGAGAGGGCGCTGCCGGCCGTCCGACGGCGCTTGCCGGAGCAGTCGACCTGTGTCGCGCGGTCGCCGGCCTGCACGCTACAGGCTGGGTTCACGGTGACTTGCAGCCGACTCACGGCCTCCACACCAGGATGGGGGTGAAGCTTATCGACTTCGCCTGGTCCTGGCAGGCGGGGACAACGCCCTGGACCGTCTTCGAGGGGGCCATAGTTCACCTGATGGCGCCTGAGCTTGCCGCTTGGATCGCGGCCGGGCCGCAGCCGGTCAAGACGACACGGGCTGCCGAGGTGTATGCCCTCGCCGGAGTGCTCTGGACCTGCGCTACCGGTGGCTGGCCTCTCGACTACCGGGCGGCCGGTATCGACCGGAAGGAGGCAGGAGCCGAGGGGCTGCGCGATGCCATCGCCACGGGGAAGCTGCCCCTTTCCCTGGCGACGCCCTGGCCGGAGCTTCAGGACGTGCTCCGCCCGGTGCTACTCTCCGGGCCGGCTGATCGACCGACCGCTTCGGAACTCGCCGTTGCCCTGGTAGCGGTGAGCAGGTGATCCAGCTGCGGGAGCTGCGGGCTGGGGACGAGCACGCTGTCCAGCGGATCTACAGTCCTGAGGCGGTCAGGTATCTGGGGCGGGGCCCGATGGGCGAAGACGAAGCCCAGCTCTACATCAGCCGGGCTGTGGCAGCGGTTGGGCGCTCTTCTCGCACTGAGTACAGCTTCGGAATTGAAGTGGACAGCGACCCACTGGGCGTTGCCAAGCTCAACACGGACAGTGGCGACGGCGCGCTGAGCTAGATCCTGCGACCGAATGCCTGGGGCCAGGGTTACGCGACCGACGCGGTAACCCAACTCCTGGCCTTGGCCTTGGGCGCTCTGCACCTCTCGATCGTCCGCGCCAAGAAAACACCTGGCAGGACGCTCCGGTGGAGGGCGTGCAGGACCGGCTGTGGTTGGTCACCATCGACGGGACGTCGTGGGCAGCCGTGGACCACGACGGCGGTGACCACGACGAGTTCACGGTCCACCAGTACGGTCCGCGTCGGCTCTGGAATGAGGTGGAGGCCGCCTACCTGTGGTGGTTGGAGAAGGGCAGACGCGGGCCGGAGCCCTTCGGGCTCACCCTCACCCCCGATGGTAGGCATCGGGGGTGGTTGGACGAGCCGGCGACCTCCTGGCCGCTGGGGCCACATCCGGTGCGGCAGCCGCTCAGCCGAGGATTGTGAGGCTGCAAGATGAGCTGCTTACCACGGGCACCGGGGATACAACCCGTCAGAGCTCCCTGGTCATGAACGCACTGTTGGGGTCCGGCTGGTAGTCCGCGAACGGCTCGCACTGGACGAACCCGAACTTCTCGTACAGCTTGCGCGCGGGCAGAAAGAACTCGGCTGTGCCGGTCTCCAGGCTGAGGCGGGTGAAACCCCCGCGCTTGGCCTCGGTGATGATGTGCTCCAGCAGCAGGGAGGCGACCCCGGAGCGCTTGCGTGCCGCGGAGGTGCGCATCGACTTCAGCTCGGCGTGGTCCGCGTCCAGCCGCTTGAGCGCTCCGCAGCCCACCAGGGCGTCCCCGTCCCGCACCGACCAGAACGTGATGCCGGGCTTGCGGAGGGCCTCGAGATCGAGCGCGTGCTTGCTCTCCGGAGGCGAGATGGACTGCATCTGCCGGACGTGCTCGGTGAGGAACGCGGCGATCTCGGGGCCGGACAGGTCGTCGGTCGCGATCTTCATTCCTGGAGTCTGCCACGCGGGGACGGGAACGAGCCGTCCGCCCGTCCGTCGGCCCGCCGACAGGACCCGGAGGATACGATGCTCGGCATGATCAACTCCCATACCGGGCCCGGGGATGCCGAGGTGGCGATCGCCGCCGCACGGGCCGGCGCGGACGTGGTGCGCGGTATGTACGGCCGTCAGCTCGACCGCATCGACAAGGGGGCCGGCGACTTCGCCACGGCTGCCGATGTGGCGGCAGAGGCCGCGATCCTCGGGGTGATCCGGGGCGCGCGGCCCGGTGACGCGGTGCTCGGGGAGGAGGGCGGGCAGCAGGGGGCGGCCGATGCGGAGCGGCGGTGGCTGGTGGATCCCCTGTGCGGGACGCTGAACTACGCCGTCGGGAACATGCTGGTGGCCGTCAACGTGGCGTTGCGCGGCGGGGCGGCGGCCGTGGCGGACCCGTTCAGCGGTGAGGTCTTCCACACCGGCGGCGGGCCGGGCGGCGCCTGGGTACGACAGGACGGGGCGGACGCGCCGCTCGTGCCCACAGCCGCCACCCGGTTGGTGGACGTCAACCTCGACCCGCCGTTCCCGAGTGCGCCGGGATTCCGGGCGGTGGAGCTGCTGGGCCACCCGGAGTTCGTCGCGCGCTTCCGGCCGCGGGTGGTCTCCACGACGCTGGCGCTCGCCTGGGTCGCGGCCGGCAAGCGGGCGGCCTATGTCACCGATGGCGGCGACCTGTCCGGGAGCGTGCACTTCGCCGCCGGCATCGCGTTGTGCCGGGCCGCCGGCTGTGTGGTCACGGGGATCGACGGCGCTCCGCTCGGGCCGGACGGCCGCGGGCTGGTCGCGGCGGCCGATGCCGAGACGCACGGGTTGCTGATGGCGATGATCCGCGGCTGAGATCGGGACGAAGAGCTGTCCTGTCAGCGGGCCTGGTCCTGGTCGGGAAGGACGGCCTCGGCGCTGACGGCCCGGTAGGAGCGCTCGAGCCTGGCGATGTGCACGGTGAGTGCCCGGTACCAGTTGGCACGGCGGGGTCCTCGATTCGGCTGGCGGATCGGGTGGTTCAGGCGGGTCCAGCAGGCGGTCCCGACCACCACGATGTGGTCGAGCACGGGGATAAGCTCGGCGATGGTACACACCACCGCGCTACGCTGCCGCAATGTCTCTCAGAACCCGCATAGCCGCCGCCGTTCTCGGTGCCGGTCTCGCGCTCACCGCGGCCGCACCCGCCGCCAACGCGGCCGGCGCCGACTACTTCCACCCGTGGCTCCCGGACGTGGTCGTCCTGGGCAACGCAGCCGCCCCCGAGTGCCTGGAGATCGGCGGCTGGCACACCGAAAACGGCGCTCCGGCCAACCAGTGGAGCTGTCACTACGGCGCCAACCAGCAGTGGAGCCTGGTGGCCGGCCCGTCGGGGTCACTGGTCAACGTCCACAGCGGCAAGTGCCTGGAGATCGCCGGCTGGCGGACCGACAACGGCGCTCCCGCCCAGCAGTGGGACTGCACCGGCGGGTGGAACCAGAAGTGGATCTGGACGCACATCCCGGGCACCGGGTACGTCCTGCGCAACGGCTGGAGCGGCAAGTGCCTGGAGGTCGCGCTCAACCCCTACGCGATCAACGGTTCGCTCGCCCGCCAGTGGGACTGCTGGGCCGGGAACAACCAGATCTGGTACGGGTTGGGGCCGACGCGCTGACGGCCTCAGTCACCCGCCGCCGGCAACGCGTCCTCTCCGCCGCCGGCCAGCTGTTCCGCCAGTGAGCGGTGAAAGGCCGTCACCAGGGCCTGGGTGAGCAGCGGTTCGATCTGGCCGCTCACCTGGCGCATCCGCTCCACCTCGGACTCGGCCGGGGCGCTCTCGCGGAAGGGCCTCCAGACCGTGTCGCGGAAGAGGCGGTGCAGGTCGCGGGCGGCCGCCTGGCTGTGCAGGCGGACCACCGCGCGGGCGGCGACGATGGTCTCCAGCGGGATCGGGAGGTCCAACACCCGGGCGCCCAGCGGGAGCAGGCCCGGGTCGAGCAGGAACTCGCCGTCCTGATCGGTGCGTTGCAGGGCTCCCATGGCGACCAGCTGGTCCAGGTCGCCGTCCGACAGCTCGCGTCCGACCCGCCGGGAGAGCTGCTCGACGCTGGCCCGTTCGGCGGTCTCCGGGGCCCAGACGGCGAGCAGGGCGCGGTGGATGGCCAGGTCCAGCGCGCTGATGTCGGCCGGGAGTTGGTCGAGGTAGCGCTCGATCGCGGCGAGTGTCAGGCCGAGTCGCTGCAGCTCCTCGATCAGCTCCAGCCGGTCGAGGTGCTGCGCACCGTAGATCCCCACCCGGCGCGGTCCGAGTTCGGGCGGGGGCAGCAGGCCCCGGCTGCCGTAGAAGCGCAGCGTCCGCACGGTCACCCCGGCGCGGGCGGCGAGTTCGTCAACGGTCAGACGCAGCACGTGGGCGCTCCTGGTGGGACAGTCCTGCTGTGACACTAGCAGTGTGACTGTCCCACCGGCGGGCTCGCGCGCGAATCAGCCGACCAGCTCGGCGTGATGCCGGCGCGCCACCTCGGGGTGGGCTCGCAGGTATCCCTTGAGCTCGTTGAATCCGTACTCGGCGAAGAGCGGATTGGCCGGGTCCTCGGTGGCGCCCGGGGCGTGGTGGGCGTGCGGGAAGTCCAGCGGGTCGATGTGCGCGTTCAGCCGCGGGTTGTAGAAGAACGGCACCGAGTAGCGCTCGCGGCCGCCGGGCGGGCTGACCACGCGGTGGTTGGTCGCCTTCAGGTAGCCGTCGGTGGCGACCTCGAGGAGCTCGCCGAGGTTGACCACGAAGGCGCCGGGCATCGAGGGCACGTCCAGGAAGCTGCCGTCCGCGCGCTCCACCTGGAGACCGGGCACGCCGTCGGTGAGCAGCAGGGTCAGGAAACCGTAGTCCTTGTGCGCGCCGACGCCCTGGCCGGTGCCGTCCGGCGCGCTGCCCGGGTACCGGACCAGCTTGAGCCGCAGGTGAGGATGGCCGGCGAAGGCGGCGTCGTAGAAGTCGGGCTTGGCGCCGATGGCGGTCAGCAGCTCGTGCAGCAGGCGCTCGGCGACGGCGCTCAGGCGCTCGATCCAGTGCAGGCTGGCCGTGCGCAGCTCGGGCAGCTCGTCCGGCCACTGGTTCGGGCCTTCCAGCCACCAGTAGTCCGGTTCCCCCGGTCCGGGGCGGTGCGGGGGCAGCTCGGCGCCTATGTCGATCTGGTCGCGCCAGTCGCTGCGTCCGCCGGTGCGCTCGTCACCGATCTTGGTGTAGCCGCGGAAGTGCGGGGAGTTGAGGTTGCTGATCGCCATCCGCTCCGCCTCGGGGAGGGCGAAGAAGGCGTGCATCGCGGCCGTCAGCTCGGCGGTCTCCTGTTCGGTGACGCCGTGGCCGATGAGGTGGAAGAAGCCGACCTCGGTGGCCGCGTGAAGCAGGTCCGTGTGCAGGGCGGCCCGCTGCTCCGCCGTGCCGGAGGCGGCGGAGAGGTCGATCACGGGAAGGTCGTTGGCCGGCGTGGTGGTGTGCTGCTGCGACATGAGGGAGACATCCGCTGGGGTCGGCCCGGCAGCTCCGGCGGTGGCCGGGACGGTCGGGGACGCGGCAGAGATGGCGCGGCGCCCCCGGGGCCGGGGTCCTGGAAAAACTGGGGAGGGACGGGGTCAGCGGGAGCGGCGACAGGACATGCTCGTGACGCGGAGCAGGTCCACGTGGCGACGGCTGACGAGTAGAAGCACGTTCACCAGGTTAGACGAGGGCCGGCGGGGCACGGCATGTGACCTGCATAACAGACGATTATGCGGGCGGGTCCTGGAGCCCGTCGATGCGCAAGTCGGCCAGCCGGAGCTGGTACCAGACGTCGGTGTGGCCGCCGCCCGCCCAGTACTCGGTGAGGATCACCGTGGAGTGCCCGGCTCCGCTTCCGCCGTAGGCGACCGACCAGTCGGTTGGCACGCTCTGGGCCCGGAACACCGGGTCGGCGTCGTGCACTGCCGCCCACTGGTCGAGCTCGGTGTTGAGCTGCGGAGTGAGGAACTCCCCGCGCACTTCGACGGGGTTCTGGTTGGGGTTCTGACCCAGAATGGCGTCCCGATACTGGCCGAAAAACGCGTTGACCTGGCCTTCGGGCCGGCTCTGGGCATGCGCACCAGTCTGTCGACCGGCAGTCACGCTCCGCGTGCGGAACGCGGAGGCCCAATGGGAAGTCGAACGGGTCGACTTCCCATTCCCGGTGGGAAACTCAGGCCTGCGGAGTCTCCGCCGCGATCTTGCTGCGCACCTCGTCCATGTCCAGCCCCTTCGCCTGCTGGATGATGTCCTCCAGCTGGGCGGCGGGCAGGGCGCCGGGCTGCGCGAAGATCAGCACGTTCTCCCGGATGATCGCCAGGGTCGGGATCGAGGTGATCCCGAAGGCGCCCGCGAGCTCCTGCTGCGCCTCGGTGTCCACCTTGCCGAAGACCAGGTCCGGGTGGGCCTCGGCGGCCTTGTCGTAGACCGGGGCGAACTGGCGGCACGGCCCGCACCAGGACGCCCAGAAGTCGATCAGGACGAAGGAGTCCTCCGTCACGACCTCGTCGAAGTTGTCCTTGGTGAGCTCCACAGTAGTCATGGTCGGCTCAACCAGACTTCGCGCGGGGCTATTCCGAGTCCCGGTGGGAGTCCCGGTAGGTCTCCAGCAGCCGCAGCCAGATCTCACTGACCGTCGGATACGCGGGCACCGCGTGCCAGAGCCGGTCGATCGGCACCTGCCCGGTCACCGCGATCGTGGCCGCGTGCAGCAGTTCGCCGACGCCCGGGCCGACGAAGGTGACGCCGAGCAGCACCGCACGCTCCTCGTCCACCACCATCCGGGCCCGCCCGCGGAAGTCGTCCGCCGCGAGCGAGGCGCCCGCGACCTGCCCCAGTTCGTAGTCCACCACCCGCACCCGGTGTCCGGCCCGGCGGGCCTCCTCGGCGCTCAGGCCGACCGCCGCCACCTCGGGTTCGGTGAAGATCACCTGCGGTACGGCCGCCCGGTCGGCCGTGGCCACGTGCGCGCCCCAGTCGGCGGTGTCCAGCGGTCGGCCCTGGGCCAGCGCGGCGATCGCCGCGCCCGCGATCCGGCCCTGGTACTTGCCCTGGTGGGTGAGGAGCGCGCGGTGGTTGACGTCACCGGCCGCGAACAGCCAACCGCCCTCGACGCCGCGCACCGCGCAGCTGTCGTCCACCGGCAGCCAGTCCCCGTCGGTCAGGCCGACACTGGCCAGGCCGAGCCGGTCGGTGCGCGGCGCCCGGCCGGTGGCGTAGAGCAGTTCCTCGGCCGTCAGCTCCGCGCCGTCGGCGAGTCGGACCGTGACCACCGGGCCGTCCCGGTGCACCGCCGCGACGTCCGCGCCCAGACGCACCGTCACGCCCGCCGCCCGCAGGCCGTCCGCGACCAGCTCGCCCGCGAACGGTTCCAGGCGCGGCAGCAGCCCGCCGCCGCGGGCCAGCAGGGTGACCTGGGAGCCCAGCGCCTGCCAGGCCGCGGCCATCTCCACGCCGACCACGCCGCCGCCGACCACCAGCAGCCGGTCCGGCACGGTGGGGGAGCTGGTCGCCTGCCGGCTGGTCCACGGCTTGGCCCCGGCCAGTCCGGGCAGCTCCGGCAGCACGGCGCGGCTGCCGGTGCAGACGGCGACCGCGTGGCGGGCGGTGAGCAGCAGCTCGCCGCCGTCGGGGGTGCGCACCGCGACCCGGCGCGGACCGTCCAGCCGGCCCTCGCCGCGGATCAGTACCGCGCCGATCCCGTCCAGCCAGGAGGCCTGGCCGTCGTCCTTCCAGTGCGAGGCGAAGGAGTCCCGACGGGCCAGAACGGCGGCCGCGTCCAGGGCGCCGGTGACCGCCTCGCGCGAGCCGGCCACCGCGCGGGCGGCGGCCAGGGCGGCGGCCGGGCGCAGCAGCGCCTTGCTCGGCATGCAGGCCCAGTACGAGCACTCGCCGCCGACCAGCTCGCTCTCCACCACGGCGGTGCTCAGCCCGGCGGCCCGGGTGCGGTCGGCCAGGTTCTCCCCGGTCGGCCCGGCGCCCAGGACGATGACGTCGTACTCGGTGGTCATGGGCAGCTCCCCGGGATGGTTGACGGTCCGTCAGCCATCCTCGCACGCAGAACCGCTCGGCGTGCCTCGGTTGAGCGGGCTCAGAGCGCCTTGCGTCGCTGCAGCACGGTGAAGGCCGCCCAGCCCGGCAGTACCGGCAGGACCAGGGTGATCAGGCGGTAGAGCACCACCGCGGCCAGCGCCGACGGGTAGCCCAGCCGCGCGGTGCTGGCCAGCAGCGCGGCGGTGGCCGCCTCGACCCCGCCGAGCCCGCCTGGGGTCGGCACCACGTTGCCGATCGTGTTGCCGAGCAGCAGGGCCACCGCGACGGCGGCGAACCGCGGGTGCTCGCCGGTGGCACGCACGCAGCAGTAGAGGGCGGCGACCAGGGTCATCGAGATCAGCACCTGGCCGAGCATGCCGAGGGCGAGGTGCCGCGGATGGTGCAGCAGCTGGCGCAGCCGGGTCAGCGAGCCCTCGGTCAGCGGGCGCAGCTTGGCCAGCGCCCAGCGGCGCAGCCGGGGGATCAACAGCAGTGCCACGGAGAGCAGGGCGACCGCGGCCGTGCAGCCGAGGGTGATGGTGCCGAGGTAGCCGGAGTGGTGGCCGGTCGGCTGGAAGCCGGTGAGCCAGAGGAAGAAGCTCAGCTGCAGCAGGTGCAGGCTGAAGCCGACCAGCTGGCTGGCGCCGACGCTGGAGGCGGCCGGGCCGGGGGCTATCCCCGCGCGCAGCAGCAGCCGGGTGTTGAGCGCCACGCTGCCGAAGCCGCCCGGTGCCACCAGCTTCACGAAGGAGCCGGCCAGCTGCGCCAGCAGGGCCCGGGCGACGCCGATCCGCTCCGGCACGAAGCCGAGGAAGCCCATGGTGGCGGCCGGGTAGCTGGCGGCGGTGGCGAGCAGTGCCAGCACCGACCAGGCCGGGTCCGCGCTCAGCACCAGGCCGACCGGGTCGACCGGGGAGTGGGTGCCCTGGATGTACAGCAGCGCCGCGAAGGCCAGTGCCCCCGCGGTGGTGATCAGCGTGCGCGGCCTCAGCCATCGGGCCGGCCCGGTCTGTGTTATCCCCCTCGTCACGCGTGCATGCTCCCACGGGCACCTTGCATCCCGCTCAACGTTTCGAGTCGCGCAGGCGAGGAGTGTGCGGTCCGCGGTCTCGTGCCCGTTCGGCCGCGCGTGGCATACTCCGGACCGTGACCACCCGCCGAACGCCCCGCACGCTGCGCGCCGCGCTCTTCGCCGCGCTCGCCGTGCCGTTGGCGGCGGCCGGCCAGGTGGTGGTCACCGGACGGCCGTTGCCGATCACCGTGGTGGCCGGCGCCGGTGTGGCGGTCTTCGCCCTCGCGGCGCTGCTGGCCGGTGCCGAGCGCGGGTTCGCGCAGATCGCCGCGCTGCTGCTGCCGGTGGAGCTGCTGCTCAACACCACCTTCAACCTCGGTCAGCAGACCTGTGCCCCGACCCCGGGCCGCCCGCATCCGACCGGCTCGCACGGCCTCGACCTGATGGTCTGTGGTGGCGGCTCGGTCGGTGGCACGGACAGCGCGCTCGCGCTGGCGCCCTGGGTGCTGGAACTGCTGCTGCTCGGGGTCCACGTCGTGGTCACCCTGCTCGCCGCGCTCTGCCTGCGGCTGGCCGAGCTGGCCCTGCTGCGGCTGCCCGAACTGCTCGGCGCGCTGGCCCGGTTGGTGCCGGGTGCGGTGCGCGCGCTGCTGCTGCTCGCCCCGCTGCCGGCCCGGCCGGCGCCCGGCGTGCCGCTGCCCGAGCCGCGGCCCGAGCACGCGCCCACCGAGGACCTGCCGCTCGCGCCGTCCCGTCGCCGGGGTCCGCCGGCGTCGTTCGCGCTCGCCTGCTGACGTCCCGTCCCGCCCGCCGGGGATCGGGAGCACGGCCGGCCTGCGCCGTCGACGCCCACCCCGTAGCGAGACAGCGACGCAGCGGCCGGTCCGGCCGCGGAATCGGACATCCCCATGAGCAACACCAGCAACCTGAACAACAGCAACCTGAACAACAGCAGTCACGAGCAGCGGCAGGCCGCCCGGCGTGAGCGGATGAACGAGGCCCGGCTGCGCGAGCAGCGGGCGCAGACGGTCCGCCGCCGGGTGGTGATCGGCGTCTCGGTCGCGGTGGCCGCGGCGCTGGTCGGCGGCGTGGCGATCGCGATCAACAGCGCGGGCGGCTCGAGCAGCGCCGCCGCTCCCCGGTCCGCGAGCTCGGCCGCCGGCTCCGGCAGCGGCGCCGTCGTGGTCCCGGCGCACGCGCAAGGCAGCGGCACCGACAGCACGGTGATCACCTACGGCAAGCCCGACGCCCCCCACACGCTGGCCGTGTACGAGGACTTCCGCTGCCCGATCTGCAAGAAGTTCGAGGTCGCCAACGGCGCGCTGGTGCAGCAGCTGGCCGACCAGGGCAACTACAAGATCGAGTACCACCTGGCCGCCTTCCTGGACGACAACCTCGGCGGCAAGGGCTCGATCACCGCCCTCGCGGCGGCCGGCGCGGCGCTCAACCAGAGCCCGGACGACTTCAAGAAGTTCCATGACGTGCTCTACGCCAACCAGCCCGACGAGCGCACCGACGGCTTCGGCGACGTCAACCGGATCCTGGACCTGGCCGGGCAGGTCCCCGGGCTCAAGACCGACGCCTTCAGCTCGGCGGTGAAGGACGGCACCTACCTGCCCTGGGCGGAGGGCGTGGCCAAGGCCTTCAACAGCAGCGGGGTCACCGGGACGCCGACCATGAAGCTGGACGGCAAGCAGCTGACCCTCTTCGACAGCAAGGGCACGCCGGTCAGCGCGGACAACTTCAAGCAGCAGGTCGGCGCCCAGTGACCGGCCAGCCGACCGGCCACGGGACCAGTCAAGTGACCAGAGCCTACGGTTGGTTGCTCGCCGTGGCGGGTGCCCTGGGGCTGGCGGCCTCCGCGGTGCTCACGTTCGACAAGCTGCGGCTGCTGGAGAACCCGAACTACATACCCAGCTGCAACATCAACCCGATCATCAGCTGCGGCTCGGTGATGCGCACCGATCAGGCCTCGCTGTTCGGCTTCCCCAACTCGCTGCTGGGGCTGGTCGGTTTCACCGTGGTGCTGGCCACCGCGGCCGGCCTCGCGGCCGGAGCCCGTTACCGGCGCTGGTACTGGCTGGGCCTGCAGGCGGGCAGCCTGCTCGGGGTGGTCCTGGTGCACTGGCTGATCGGCCAGTCCCTGTACTCCATCGGGGCGTTGTGCCCGTACTGCATGGTGGTCTGGGCGGTGACCATCCTGCTCTTCTGGTACACCACGCTGGCCAACCTGCGCACCGGGGTGATCCCGGTCTCCGACCGACTTCAGCCGGTGGTACGGGAGTTGAACCGCTACCACTGGGTGGTGCCGGTGCTCTGGTACGCGGTTATCGCGCTGCTGGTGCTGAACCGGTTCTGGTACTACTGGCAGACCCTGCTCTGAGTGAACACCTTTGATGGCTCCCACCTGCGGGTTTCCAGGCGGGAGCCATCAACTGGTCTGTCCTGGGCCGTCTACGGGCCGTCCGAGCGATCAGCCGGGCCCTTGTAGAGCGCATCGACGGCCCGGCGGGTCCTGTCCGGGCTGCTCGGCATGAGGTGTGTGTAGGTCCGGAGAGTGATCGCGGCGTCGGCGTGTCCCAGGTACTCGCTCAGGGCCTTGATGTTCTCGCCGGCGTCGAGGAGGACAGAGGCGTAGAAGTGCCTGAGCGCGTGCATCCCGTCCCTGGGTGCGCTGGCATACCGCTGCCCTTGCTGCGGGACCGGAATGACGCCGCCGGCCGCCAGCGCGGGCTTCCACAACGAGTCGTTGAACGTCGACCTGCGGAAGGTGCACCCGGCGGCGTCAGTGAAGAGCAGGAGCTTGGTGACTTTGGGACCGTCCCAAGTTCGCCAGGGGAGCGTCACCGCGACGGGAGGGGTGGCGGCGATGTGCTCCTTGAGAATGGCCGCAATGGCCGCCGGCAGGGGTACGTCGCGCACCTTGTCCCCCTTCGGCGGCGCGAAGACCAGCCCTTGCCGAAGAACCTTCGTCTGCGAGACGACACGCAGGATTCCTGCGTCGAAGTCGATGGCGTCGACTGCCAGGCCGAAGATCTCGCCCTGCCGTAGCCCGCAGCCGCTCCCGAGATCCACCATCGGCCGGAGAGCCTGCGGGAGCCCGGCCCGGACCGAGAAGACACGATCGGGGGTCCAGGGGACGACCCGCTCCCGGCGGAACGAAGGCTGGCGGACTGAGCGGGAAGCGCACGGGTTTCGTGGGAGGAAGCCGTCGTCCACGCCGGCGGAGAGCACCGCTCGTACAACCGTGTAGATGATCCCGATGTACGACGCCGCCAGGCCGGATGCCTCCAGCCGCTTGAGCCATTCGCGGATGTGGGCGGGCTGGAACGTCCCCATCGGACGGTTGCCCAGGTAGGGGAGCACATGCAGACGGAGCCGCCTTTCGGTGCCCTCCTGGGTGACGGCGTCCGTAGTCTGCGACGCCAACCACCGCGCGGCATACTCCTGGAACGTCGTGCGGGCGGCTTTGGGGTCGATGTACTGGCCGCGAGCCATGTCGGCTTCGATCTGTGTGAGCCAGTTCTCGGCTTCGCGCTTCTTGCGGTCGGGGAAGGACTTGGACTGTTCGGCGCCGTCGGGGCCGATGTAGCGGGCGCGGTAACGCATGCCGGTGCCGTAGCGGTCGGTCTTCACCCTTCGGCTCTTGCCATCGGGATCGGTCTCGGTCTTGTACCAGCGGTCTTGGACGTGGCCAGCCATGCGGCCGGTCTCCTTTCGGGTTTGGTACGGCGAAGGCCCGCGACGGATGGCGTCGCGGGCCTTCAGGCGGAACTACGCGGCGTCCTGACGCGCCTGGCTGTCCATCCAGGCGAGGACGGAGGCCAGGGTGTACCGAACGTGACGGCCGGCGCGGAAGCCCTCCGGGCCGGTGCGCTTCCGGCGCCACTGGTAGACGGTTTCGACCGAGGGGAGCTTGAGGAAGTCCGCCAGCTCCTCGCAGGTGAGGACGACCAGGCGCGGGTCGGCCAGCCCGTCGCTGAGCAGCGCGGTGTTCTTGGGCATGTCGGCTCCGGTGTTCAGGCGGTGCAGTCCGGGTGGGTGAGGTGTCCGGCGGTGGTGAGAGCGGGGTCCATGGGATGGCCGCAGGTAGCGCAGCGGAGGTGGTAGCCGGAGATTGGCTGCAATTTGCCGTCCGAGCCGTCCGCGCTGTCCGGGGGTGCCTGTTGGTGCTGGTCAGGGACATGCATGCCGTTGGGGGTTGCTGTCCGGGTGCTGTCCGAAGTGCTGTCCGTGCTGTCCGGGGCGGGTGCTGTCGGACAGCACTCACCGGTGGTTCGGACAGCACTGACCGGAGTGCCGTCCGGCGGTCGCCGCAGGTCAGTGGCATGTTCGGACAGCGCGGACGGCTCGGACGGCAAATTGCGGGCCATCTCTGGTGACGCGGTCAGTCGGATGATCCGGTTGCGTCCGCTGTCGCTCTCGCGCGGGGTCTCGAAGCCGACGCCGGCGGCGCGCAGCGCGGGTGCGAAGCGGCGCAGTTGGCTGCCGACCTTGGAGGGGTTCTTGGGCCACTTCGGGTCGTGGCTCTCCGGCGGCGGGAGGAGGTTGAGGAGCTGGGTGGCGGTGCCGGTGAAGGCGCCGTGGGTCTCCACGAAGGCCAGGACGGCGGCGGCGAAGGGGTCGGCTTCGAGCGCTTCGATCGCGACGGTCTCGGAGGACTTGAGGTAGTCGCGCAGGGTGTTCCAGCCCTGGACGTGGTCGACGGCGGCCAGGACGGTGGCGAAGTCGGCCATGCGGGGCTTCTTCGCCAGGTGGACCTCGGGGAGCTGCTTGAGGACCTTGGCGAGCAGGTCGAGCAGGGCGGCGAGGATGGCGGGGCGGGCGGCGGCGTAGACGGCGTCCAGCTCCTCCTCGGTGCGGCGCAGGTGCTCGGGGATGAGCTGGAGTTCCAGCATCATCAGCCGCTCGGCCAGGTCCCCGGCGAGGGCGCCGGCGTCGATGGTGGTCATGGCCAGGACCCGGCGGAACGTCAGCACCACCACGTCGTCGTCGGTGTAGAGGGCGCGGTCCACGATGCCGTCGCCGGTGACCGCTTTGCACAGGGTGTCGGAGAACCACGGCGGGATCGTGGACACGTTGTCCAGGCACAGGGCCCAGGAGTTGAACGCCTGGGTGGCCCAGGTCTTCACGTCCCTGGGCTGGGAGCGCTTGGTGGCGGCGGAGGGGTCGACGAGGTTGATGACCATCTGGGCGGTCTTGGACTTGCCGGTGCCCTGTTCGCCCTTGAACGTCAGTACCGGGTGGGGGATGTGCGGGATCCAGGCGGCGACCAGCCAGGCGATGAGCTGGTGGAACGCGCCGTCGTCCATGTTGAGCAGGCCGCGCAGCTTGGCCAGGCCGTCGCCGTCGCCGGGTTCGGGGGTGGGCATGGGGGACATGGCGCCGGAGCGGCGGAAGTAGACCGGGGAGCGGTCCTGGACGCTCCAGCCTTCGGGGGTGACGAGGACGCAGCGGCCGTCGGCGGTGCCCAGGTCGAGGACGACGTGGTGGGAGTCGCCGGCGACGCGCAGGTGGACGGGGACGGGGTCGGTGGCCGCGGCGATGCCTTCCAGGACGGTCATGGCGTCGGCGAGGGCGGACTGGGAGGCGACCTGGCCTCCGTTGTTCTCGGTGAACTTGCGGGCCAGCTGGGAGCGCAGGCCGGCCTTGCCGCGCAGCGGGAGGACGACGTTGGGGCCGTGGCGGCGTACGCCGTAGGGGCGGCCGTCCTCGGACATGACCAGGTCGTATCCGGCCTTGGCGAGGGACACGACGAGGGCGGCCTGTGAGGGGCCCTTCTCGGCCGCGCTCACCCGCGCACCCCCGCCCGGTCCCGGGCGGCACCCTTGCCGGCGTTGCGGAACACGTGCTGGATCTCCTCCTCGTCCAGGCCGGTCTCCCGTGCGGCGTCGGTGAGTTCGCCCAGTGCGGTGGCGGGGTCGATGCCTGCGGCCAGGGCGGTGCGGGCGGCCCAGTAGAGCCGGTTGTTGCGCTCGCCCCCGGGCGCCTCCCGTACGGTCCGTACGAGGCCGTCCAGGCGCCGCCTCGGCCCTGCTGCGGGCCGCCCGGCGTCCTGCCCGTGCGGTGCGCCCGTGGTGTCGTGGCGGGCCGTCAGGAGGGCGAGGAGTTCGGCGGGGGCGGGGGCGATGGTGCGGGGGTCGGTGCCGGGGGCGAAGGCGTAGCGGCCGAGGGTGCCGGCGCTGCCGGGGCCGACGAGGTAGCCGCCGGTGCCGCGGGTGTCGACGCCGGGGGCGAGCAGCCCGGCGGTGTTCGGGACCACGAAGCGGTCGGGGGCGGTGAGCCAGACGTGCAGGCCGCCGGACTGGGTCGTGACGGCCGCGGTCGGGGGCAGGGCGAAGCCGTGGCGGGCGGTCAGGGCGTGGAAGTTGGCGATGCCGTCGGTGCCGTTCTTGCGGTCGAGGTCGAGGCCGAACAGGTGGTGCGGGGCCTGGCCGCAGGCGATGGCGTATCCGGCCGCCCAGGGGGCGGCGGCGAACATCGCCTTGACCTGCTCGGGGTTGCTGCTGGCGTCGTGGATGCCGTGCCCGAAGGTGCCGCACTGGCCGGTGCACAGGCTGTGGATGTCGTCCTTGTGGGCGGAGGCGATGGCGGGGAGCTTGGAGCGGGTGAGCGGGGCGACCTTGTGGCCGTAGAGGACGGCGGCGGTCAGGGCGTGGGCGCGTGCGGCGGGCCACCAGGGGCCGGGGTGCTGGGCACGGGCGGGGGTTCGGGGCATGCTGGGTGTCTCCTGTCGTGCTCGAGGTACGGGCAGGGGCCTGGGGCAGCCGGATTCGCCGGGAAGCTGTGCGGCTGCCCCGGGGCGCTCCTAGAAGGGCGGCTCCTCGCTGAACCCGCCGCCCGACGGGGCGCCCCAGCTGCTCGCGGCGGGACCGCTGGTGGACCAGGCGTCGCCCGCCGGGCCGCTGTCCGGGCCGGTCGTGCTTCGGGTGGTGCGGTTCACGGTGGCGGTGGCGTAGCGCAGGGATACGGCGATGTCCTCCACGTCGATGCCGTAGCCGGTGCGCTGGACGCCGTCGGCGCTGGTCCACTCGAACTGGCGCAGGGCCCCGGTGACGATGACGCGGGTGCCCTTGGTGAGGGTCTTCTCGGCGTTCTCGGCGAGCCAGCGCCAGGCGGTGCAGCGCAGGAAGAGGGTGTGGCCCTCGCCCCAGCTGGCGGTGTTCTTGTCCCAGTTGCGGGAGTTGGAGGCGATGTTGAACACCAGACGGGCCACGTTGCCGCTGGTGTAGGACAGTTCGGGGTCACGAGTCAGGTTGCCGACCACGGTCAGCACGGTCTCTCCGATGGGCACAGCAGGTCTCCTCAGGCAGCGGGGGTGAGGGTTGCGGGTTCGGGCAGGCGGCCCCAGTGGGTGCCGAGGATCTCGGCCTCGGCCTCGATGGGGACGCCCCGGTAGCTGGTGGTCATGACCTGGGTGAGTAGGTCGCGCACGCGCTCCGCGTCCTGCTCGGGGACCTGGACGATCACCTCGTCGTGGACGAAGAGCCACAGGTTCGCGGCCAGGCCGTGGGCGGTGGCCAGTTCGTGGACGGCGGCCACCAGCAGGTCGCGGGCGGTGGACTGGATCGCGTAGTTGCTGTTGGCGTAGGGGCGCTGCGGGTCCGGGGGGATGCGCCGCCCGGACCCGGTGACCACCACCGGCGCTTCGGCGATGGCCTTCCCGAAGCGGATCACCTCGGGGTAGGTGCGCTGCCAGCGCTGGATCACCTGGCGGGCCACCGCGATCGGCACCCCGGTCTGCTCGGCCAGGGCCTTGGCGCCGCCGCCGTAGATGGTGCCGAAGGTGGCCCGTTTGCCGACGGTGCGCTGCTCCTTGGTGAAGCCGGGCCCGTACATCAGCTCTGCGGTGGCGTCGTGGATGTCGACCCCGGAGGCGATGACCCGCATCAGCGTGGCGTCGCGGGACAGGGCCGCGGCCACCCGGACTTCGACGGCGGCAAAGTCGCAGCCGACCAGCACGTGGCCCACCTCGGCGCGGAAGCAGTGCCGCAGCCGGCTGTCGTGCTTCTTGAGGGTCTGCAACGCCGGGCCGGTGATGGACATGCGGCCGGTGCGGGCCCGCAGCGTCTTGACCTGCGGGTGCACCCGGCTCTGGGCGTCGGCCGCGGCGAGGAAGGAGCGCAGGTTGGTGCGGATGTTGGTGGTGGCGGCCATCGCCCGCCGGGCCGCCAGCATCGCCGCCCCCTCCTCGGTGATGGCCGCGGTCCCGGCCTCCAGTTCCTTCGCCAGCTGGGCCAGGGTCTCGGCCGTGGCCTGCGGCTGGCCCTTGGCGGTGCGCGGCAGCTCGGTGCCGGTGACCTGGCCGGCCAGCCAGTGCGCGAACCTGGGGCTGTTGCCCGGGAAGCCCAGCTCCCGCTCGATCGCCCCGGCGGCCTGCTCGAACTCCCCCTGCACCTCGTCCAGCAGGCGCTCGGTGTAGGGGCGGTCAAGCAGCAGGCCGCGCACCGTGATGCCGGTGGCCTGGGCGGCCAGCCACTGCTCCATGCGCACCAGGTGCGAGAACGGCGCGCACTCGGCCAGCAGGATGGGCAGCAGCCGGCGCACGTAGATGGCGTCCAGCCCGGCGTACACGGTGTAGGCCTCGTCCGTGGACGGGATGTGGTTCCAGCCCCAGGTCAGCGCGTTGTTCCCGGCCCGCTGACCGGTCGGGGCGAGCTGGCGCATCCGCTCGTACAGGGCCTGTTGGGCGGTGACCAGGCCGTCATCCAGGTAACGGAGCGACAGATCCTTGAGGCCGTGGCCGGCGCGCTCGTCCGGCTGGACCAGCTTGGACAGCAGGTGGGTGTCCACCACCCGCTGCCCGAGCGCGATCCCGAACGCCGACCAGACGGCCAGCACGTCGTAGTTGGTGTGGGTGGTGAACCGCCGCTCCGAATCGGCCAGCACGGCCGCGATGGCCTGGCGCTGGGCGGGGACGAGCGGGTTGAGGACCCACGCGGCGGTCGGGGTGCCGAACTGGACCAGCCGCAGGCCGGCGTCCGGGCCGAAGTGGCCCGGCCCGCCGTCCACGATCGCCCGGCCCTCCACGTCCAGCCCCAGCACCGGGTCAGAACGGGCGAACGCGGCGAAGGCCTCCCGGTCGAAGTCGCCCTCCCCGGAAGGGGCGTGGACGGTCATGGTGTACCCGGAGTAGGTGCGGGCGTGGGTGGCCACAGGCTGTCTCCCTAGGATTCATTCGCTTCCTGCTGCTATGCCTGGGCCGGCTGCGGCGGCTCTCGTCCTCGCCAACTGCTGTAAGGCCCATGGCGGTTCGGGTGAGTTCGTTGCTGCATGACGGCTACGCTTGGGTCAGGCTTGGGAGAGGCGGGGCAGTGAAGCAGCAATTCTCGGAGTACTACAGTCCGTCGGACGAGGAATACAAGGCGTTTCTTCAAGAGGGGATTATTTCCCTGGATGCAAACGTCCTTCTCAGTCCGTACAGGGTCGACCGAGAAGCGCGGGGGCAGATCTTCGAGCTTCTGGAGGTCGTCGCAGATAGGTTGTGGGTCACCTATCAGGCGGCCTGGGAGTTTTTCCAGAACAGGCCATCCGTCCTGGCAGGCGAGGACAAGGTCTACCAGAAGCTTCAAGCTCCTCTGGCGACAGCGAAAACGCAACTCGAAGCCCATATGGCCACGATTAAGCACCACCCCGTGGTCTCGTCAGCTGACTGCCAAGACATTCTCCGCTCAATGGATGCGATCATTGAGAAGGTGAATCGCCTCAGCGGAGAGAAGGACAGCAAGCTTGAGGACGCCCTCCGCACCGACCCGATTCTTGAGAAATGGGAGCGGCTCCTAGAGGGTCGGGTCGCCGACCGTCCACCCCTGGCGGAGCTTGAGGAATTCAAGGAGGAAGCTGACAAGCGCCTCAGGGAGGGGGTCCCTCCGGGAAACCGAGACGAGAAGAAGGACGAGAACGGCAATGGGGACGCTGTCCTCTGGCTTCAGCTGCTCCGCCGAGCCAAAGAGCAGAACAAGCCCGTCCTGCTGATCACCAATGACACCAAGGACGACTGGTACAGGCGACACGGAGGCAAGACCTTGGGGCCGAGAGTAGAACTCGTCCGGGAGATGATGGATGGCGCCGGAGTTCCCTACTACCAGCAGCCCCTCCCGAGCTTCATCCGGCGCGCGGGCTCTACTCTGCATAAACCCGTATCCGAGAAGACAGTCACTCAGGCGCGCCATTCAAGCCCCCAGGAAGCAGCCCGGCACTACGAAAACGCAGTGTGGCATGTCATTGCCGACCTTCACGGATCAGGCCAGCTGGTCATGGTCTCGAAGCAAGCCCATGACAATGGGACTGACCTACTCGCAGCGGGGCGAAGCGGGATCACTGTTGGCATTGATATCTGCTATATCACCCCCGGGCGGAAAGGTTCATCGGCCTATGTTCACCAGCTGCTCGGGAAGGCCGCCGTCGGCCCTGTGAATTCGATCCTAATTATCTCCAACGAGGCCCCCACCCAAAAGGCAATTTCGCTTCTGGGCGACGGAATTCCGAATCGCCCAGTGGCCCAATGGATCACGTGGGATCCATTGGAGCCATCGGAGATCCTGGCGATGCAGATCCTAATGCGAATGGATCGCTCACAGGTACAGATCAATCGACAGTGGCCGTGGCGCCAGAGGCCGGTCTGACTGGCGACATGGTGTGCAATCCCACAGTGTCACTGCGGGATGTCGCAGCTGGTGCACTGCCACAGCAGCGGGACCGCAGGAAGGCGCATCGGCCGGCGGCAGCGCGGGCACGGCAGCGGAGCGGGCGGGGGCAGCAGGCGGGCCAGCCAGCCGTAGCCGTCGCCGGCCACTGCGGCGTCGAAGGCCACGATGCTCGCCGCCTGGTACGGCACCGCCCCGGGCGTCTCGTCCGGGGTGGTGGGGGTGAACAGGGCTTCCTGTCCGATCAGTTCGGTCATCGTGTGTCTCCTTCGCGGCGGGGGTATCGGCCGGCGCGGGGAGGATGGTGACGAGGGTGCGCAGGTTCATGCCGCCCGCGCGCCTGGGGCTGGTGCCGGGGCCTCCGGTGCCGTCGGAGGCGGTGGGCGTGGGCAGCAGCACCGGCTCGGGCGGGTCGGCGCCCCGGGCCGCCCGGCCGCCGCGGGTGCGGCGGGCGGGCTTGCGCGGGGTGAGTTCGTAGGCGTGGCCGGCGCGGAGCATGCCGGTGCGCGGCCAGCTGGCCGGGGCCGCGGTCCAGCCGGGCGGGTTGGTGCGGCGCCAGGCGCGCCACGTTTGGGTGGCGCGGTCGAGGGAGGCGAACAGCCGCAGCCGCGCGCCCTGCTCGCCGGGCACTGCGGGTCTGGTCACGCCGCCTCCGCGCCGGTCTGGGTGTGGGTGGTGGTGTGGGCTTCGAGGAGCAGGCCGTAGGCGTGGTGGGCCTGCTGGGGGACGGCGCCGTTGCCGATGATCCGCAGTTCCTCCCGGCGCGGGAGGCCCAGGCCGGTGACGCGGCCGGGGTCGATGCCCATCATCCATTCGGCGAACGCGGAGGCCAGGCGCCGGTTGCCGCGGGTTCCGGGCTCGGTGGGGCACGGCGCCGGATGCCCGGTGACGTGCTCCCAGCGGCGGATCGCGGGCCCGTAGTCGGTGCCGTCCAGGGCCACCCACCGCTCGTCCAGGCGCACGGCCTGGCCGGGCAGGTAGTAGCGCCCGGAGGCGTCGCGCTGGTTCGGTCCGCCGTTGGGCCCGTCCGAGGCCTTCGGGGTCGGCAGCAGGTTCACTGCGACCTCGTTCAGCGGACGGGAGTTGACGCCCAGCAGGTTCGACGCGCCCGACTTCCAGTCCCGGGCCGCAGGCGTGGGCAGCAGGCTCACTCCCACGGCGCGGTCGGGAGCAGGAACACCGCCTCGTCCTCCAAGGTCGGGCCGTGCCCGCCCGCCTTGCGCTTGTCCGGGTGCTGCGGTCCACCGTTCACGCCAAGCTGCGAGGTCGGCGTCTTGAGCAGCGGGATACGCGACGGCGAACCAGCGGTCCCGCGGGTGCGGGGCGCCGACCTCGGGGTCACCAGCTCGAAGGCATGTCCACCGCGCGTCATACCCGAGCGCGGCCAGGTCCGCGGCGACGACGTCCAGCCCGCGGGAGCGGATCGCCGCCACGTTCTCCAGGAACACGAGGCGCGGTCGAAGGACGCGAACAGCCTCAGCGACGTTCTTCCAGATCCCCGAGCGCTTGCCACCGATGCCCACCCTTCGTCCGGCGTTGCTGATGTCCGTGCACGGGAACCCCGACGCCAGCACCTCGGGCGCGAACTCCTCGCGCACCCGGTGCCAGTCGGTGCGGGTGATGTCCCCCAGATTCGGCACCCCCGGGTGGTGCGCGGAGAAGGCCTGGGCGGCGAACGGGTCGTTCTCGGCGAAGGCCACGACCTGGCCGCCCAGGCCGGCGCGGACCGCGATCTCCAGCCCGCCGTACCCGGAGCACAGCGACAGCAGCCGCGGCCCGCCGCCCAGCAGCGCGAGGCCGGCGGGGGCCGGGTTGGCGTTCACCGGGCACCGCCGGCGGCCAGTTCGTTGACCGCCTTGGCCTGGGTGTTGACCAGGTCCACCAGGGTGTGGACGGCCTCCTTGGCCTGGGCGATCAGCTCGGCGCCCTGGGTGGTCGTCGGGCGGGGAAGGAGGTCCTCCGGGACCGGGACGACGATGGCCGCGGTGAGCAGCAGCGCGGGCCGCCCCCGCAGCTCCTCCGGCTCGATCAGATCGGTGAACCGGCCGTCGTCGCAGTACGTCCGCTGCTGCCACCAGTCCGAGAACTCGACCCTGGGGCGGTTGGCCAGGACGCGGTGTCGCAGCGGCACGTCGATGCTCAGCAGCAGCTCGCCGTCGTCGGTGAACGTCGTGTAGATGCCGTCCACGTCGGGGCGCAGGCGCACGTAGCCGGGGGCCATGACGGGGCTGGTGGCGATCCGCCAGGCAACGGCGGCGAAGTGCCCCGGGGGCAGCGGCTCGCCGTCCAGGACGAAGTCCCGGCGGTGCTGGGCCAGGTAGTTGCCGTAGCGCTTGCGGGCGTACTCGTCGCACAGGGCGAGCGTGTGCGAGGTGAACTCGGTCATGCGGACTCCCTCCACGGGTCGGGGTGATGCCGGGTCAGGCCTTCTCGACCTCGTCGTTGAAGAACTTGTAGGTCTGGGTGCTGTCCGGGCCGTCGAGTCCGGCGATGGTGACCCCGTCGGCGGTGGGGGTGACGACGGTGCCGGTCTGGCCGACGAACGTGCGGTCGCCGGGGTCGGCGTACAGGTTCTGGGTGATGCGGACGGTGTCGTTCTTCTTGAACATGGCTTTCTCCTTGGCGAGTTGATCAGGCGGTGGCGAGGGTGGGGGTGAGCAGGTTCTCGATGCGGTAGGCCTCGTCCTCGTCGCGGGCGACGGACGCGTTGTGGTCGGCGAGCCAGCGGCGGGACTGCTTGCCGAGGCCGAGGTGGTGCCGGTTGCGGGCAAGTGCGGCGTTGGCGACGGCGGGGCGGCCCATCTGCACGGCGTGGGCGAATTCGTGGACCAGGGTGGGCATGACCTGGTCGTCCTCGCGCATGGCCTCGGTGTGCAGCAGGACCAGCACGCGCCCGTCGTGGGTGGGCAGGGTCATGCCGGTGGCGATGTGGGCGGTGCTGCGCATCTGCTCGCCCTGCCACAGCTGGCGCCACAGGCGCGGGGTGCCGCCGGTGGCCTCCACGACGGCGGGGCCGAAGTCCCCGGCGCCGGCGAGCCGCACGAGGGTGTCCGGCATCCGCTCGCGCATGTGCCGCTGCACCGCGTCGGCGGCGCCGGTCAGCAGGGGTTCGATGCGGCGGCGCAGCGAGCGCGGGCCGACGGTGTCGAGGGTGACGCTCAATCCGGTCAACTCCTTTAGCTGGATTCAGTGGTGGGCGCGGGCGGCGGCGATGTCGAGCTGGCGGTGGACCTCGGCCGCGGTGCGGCCGTCGGCGTCGTTCCACTCGTCCACCGAGCGGGCGCCGGGCTGGAGCCGGCGGAACTGCTCCATGAGGCAGGCGCGGGCGCGCATGGCGGTGGCCTCGGTGCCGTATCCGGCCTGCACGACGGCGAGTTGGGCGCCGAGGATGCAGCGGCGCCCCTGCGGGTCCCAGAGCAGGCCCTGGCACCAGCCGTGGACGGTGAGGTAGCGGGAGACCAGGCGCAGGTGGGTGGCCGCGTCGATCGGCACCGGGGCCGGCGCCCGCTTGCGCAGCCGGTCCAGTGCGGTCGGCTGCGGCCGGGTCATGCCGAGGTCCCACTGGACGGGGGCCTGGCCGAGCGCGCAGATCACCGGGACGGGGTAGCGGGGCGAACTGGGTTGGGCGGCGAGGTACTTCTCGATCTCGCGGACCAGCTGGCCGCCGTCGGCGACGAATGAGAGGTCCGGCAGGCCGAGCAGGGCGGCGGTGCGGGTGGCGGTCATGGTCGGGTTCCTCTCGTTCAGTGCAGGCCGGGCAGGGCGTGGAAGAGGGCGGTCATCGTGCTGCGGACGGCGGGGGCTATGCCGGTCGAGGCGAGGTAGAACCCGAACAGCGCGGCCACCACGGCGCCGCCGGGCTTGGCGGCGCCGAAGCGCAGCATGAGTACCAGGACGGTGCCGAACAGGACGGCGGCGGAGATGGTGAGGACCACGGGCGGACTCCTCTCCCGAGAAGGCGGTTTGGGGTGGTTTGGGGCGGCTCTGGACCGCCGCCAGGGCGCCGCCTGGCGTGGATCGCCGCAGGTCAGCGCATTGCCGACCGCCGCCGGACCCCCGCCAGAGGTGGCGGCGGACTGGGTTTCGCGGCGGGGGTCGGCGGCGGTCCCGACACGGGGTGCGGGGCTGTGACCTGCGGCTTTCCAGGGGCGGCGGCGGTGTGGCGGCGGTCTAAACCGGGGCAGAACGGACTGTCAGGCGGCGTTGTCGAGGGCCGCGGCGGCGGCGCGCAGGTCGGCCAGGGTGTAGCCCATGGGCCGCGATCCGTCGGGCAGGGTGAGGCGGGTCTGGTCGATCTCGACCCCGAGGTTCACCAGTTCGTTCTTGAGGGCCTTGGCCGCGCGGGACTGCCAGGCGTTGGCGGTCTCGCGCTCGGTGCGGGCGTACCGGTCGGGGTCGGTCTCGGCGAACCGGGCCACCAGGTCGAGCACGGCGATGGCGCCGCCGGCCTCCTCGGCGGCCTGGACCATGCGGTCCAGCACGGTGCGGTGGGCGACGGTGCCGAAGCCGTCGGGGCCGCCGGCCGCGGCGCTGACCCCGGTGGTGCGGGCCATCGCGGTCTCGACCGGGTCCGGGTAGTGGCCGGGCAGGCACCCGGCCTCGGTCCGAAGCTCCACCCCGCGCTCGATCAGCGGCAGGATCTCCCCGGCCCCCTCGTCAATGAAGAGGCTGCGGGTCTCGATGACGCCGGTGTCGGGGGTGGTCAGCCAGTTGCGGCCCCGGCTGGTCTTCTCGATCGGGATCTTCGAGGCGTCGTAGCCCTGGCCCACCATGCCGTCCCCGAGCACCACGTTCGAGGCGCCGGGGGACTCCACGCGCATGGCCATGCGCGCGGCCAGGTTGCCGCGAAGCCGCGGGGTCACGATCTCCGAGTCCGGGTACTGGGTGGCCAGCGCCAGCACGATCCCCACCGCCGCGCCGACGGCGGCGAGCTGCGCGAGCAGCTCCGTGATCTCCTCCGCGTACTTGCCGGACGGGCCGTTCTTGGCGGTGTAGGTGGCGAGTTCGTCGATGATGACCAGCTCGATCCCGCCGAGCCTGTCGATCAGCTTCTCGTTCGCCTTGGAGAGCCCGGCCTCCACCAGGATCTCGGTGCGGCGGTTCATCTCCTCCACCATCAGCCGCAGGAACTGGACCAGCCGCTTGGGGTTGCGGCGCACGAACGTGGCCAGCACCCGGGCGTGGGGGACGTACTCGCCGGCGCCCTTGCCGTCGAACAGCCGGATCCGCACCCGCGGGTCGAGCAGCGCGGCGGCCAGCAGGTTGGCCAGGCCCATGCCCTTGCCGGAGCGGGTGGCGCCGGCGAACAGGAACGAGTAGTCCGACAGGGTCGGCTTGATGATGTTCCCGCGCTTGTCGAAGGCGAGCGGGAACCCGTCGCGCCAGGTGTTCACGGACTTGGCGTTACCGGCGACCAGGGGGTTGCGGCGGGTGGCCAGGAACGGGTCCTGCCCGCACGCCCAGATTGCCATCCGTCGGCCGTTGGAGCCGACCTGGCGGATGTCCAGGTTGGTGCGGTCGATGCCCATCGGGCTGGCGATCTCGTCCACCGCCGCTTTGGCCTTCTTGACCGTCACCCCGTCGGGGAGGTCGATGACGGCGTGCCAGGCGTTGGGCACCGCCGGGTCGATCGCGCACGGCGTCACCATCGACAGCCGCTGGTTCTCGCCGATGACTTTGGCGGCCTTGAACGCCCGGTCCAGCATCGACTCGGTCATCGGGTCGCCGTCCGACAGCGAGCGCACATCCGCGTCCCAGACCGTCTCCCGGTCGGGGCGGCGGCCCAGGAACGCCTCGAAGGCGAGCACCGCCCCCATGCCCAGCCACAGCCCGGCGCCGCCGAACGCGACGTAGACGGTGAGCACGACCGCAAGGGGCAGGCCGTAGGCGACCAGGGCGCGGGCGAAGCGGACCCGGCGCCGGTTGGACTTGGCCCTCTTGTGCGCGGCCACCGCCGCCACCGAGGCGGCCACCGCGGCCTCGGCCTGCTTGTTCGCCACCGCCCGGTCGCCGGGCAGCAGCGTGAACCGCGCCCGGCGGGTCAGGTCCCTGGCCTCCCGGGCGGAGATCAGCGCCTGGTTCGCCGCGGCCTGGACGTGGACGCCCTCGAACCCGGCCACCCACTGGCCCGAGCGCCGTATCCCCCGCCCCGCCTGGGCCAGGTGGCCGCGGGTCGTGGTCTGCCGGGCGAGCCAGCGCCGCACCGCCCGCCGCAACTGGACGGCGTTCGCCCTGGCCATCGTCCGGCGGCCGTCACGGGTGCGGAGCCACGCCGGGATCAGCGGCCGGTCCCCGGCCAGGTCCGCCAGGCGGCTCTTGGCCACCACCTTCGGCGCCTCGGTCGGCGGGTCGAGGTCGGCGGTGCCGCGGCTGTCCGCCAGGTACACCGAGCCTTCGCCGACCGGCTCGACCTGGGCCTCCTCGACCGGTGAGGGAGCGGGCTCCGGCTCGGTGTCGGGCTTGGCGAAGCGGTCGGGGAAGGGGAGCACCTCCCCGCCCGGCTCGCCGTCGCCGTCGATGGGTCCGTGCGGCCAGTCCGGCATGCGGTCGGCCGGGGTGTCGTCGTGGTTCACTGAGGGTCCTTCCATGCAGCTCAACGAGGTTGGGTCGTGCTGGTTGGGGAACCCGGGGCGGCCGTCGTGCCGGCAAGCTGGGCGGCCGTCCCGGGGCAGGTCAGTGGTCGGTGGAGCGAGGGGTGTTGTCGGGGTCGGGCTCGGAGCAGACCCGGCGCATCGTCTCGGGGCCGAACTCGGTCTCCAGTGCGTCGAGTTCGGCCATGACGGCATCGAAGCCGGCGGCGTGGGCCTGGTCGATGCGGTGCTCGATCGCGGCGCGGACCGCGGGCGGAACGGTGCTCATGAGTGATTTCTCCTCAGGGGTGTGACGGCGGTTCAGGGGTCAGCCGGCGGCCTGCTGGCCGCGGCGGTTGCGGGCGGCCAGGGACATGGCGCGCCGGGCCGCCGGGGAGAACCGCGGGGTGTCGCCGGTGCGGCGAACCGGCGGCATCCCGCCGTTGCTGCGGCGCCCGTCAACGCTGGACGTGCGGGCAGCACTGCGGGTGGGGGTCACTAGGGATTCGACCTGCGGCTTTTCCGCCTTTTCGACCGGATTCGCCGGGTCCTTGGCGGCGTCCTTCGCCGCGGCCTTCGCGGCCACCCGCGCGGCGATCGACCGGGCCGTGTCGCCGAGCTGGGCGCCCTCGGTGTCGTCCCACGCGCGCTTCCAGGTGGACTCGCTCGGGTGCAGCTCGCCGAGCGCCGCGGCCAGGGCCACCGCACGCTCCCACACGTCCGGCCACTGCACCGACCGGGAGGTCTCACGGGCGGCCAGCTCATCGGCCGCGCGCTCCTCGGCCAGCTTCTTCTCGGCCGCCGCGGCGCCGGCCTTGCGGGCCTCCTCGCGGCGCTGGCGGCGGGTCTTGCGGCCCTCGCGCTTGCGGATGCGGCCGTGCTCGTGGAGGTCCCACACCATCGGGCCGGCCAGCGAGCAGAACGCCCCGCCCAGCCCGGTGCCCAGGCCGAACGCGGCCGAGCCGTGGACGAAGTTCACCAGCGCGGCGAACAGCGCGACCGCGCCGGCCAGCGCCCGGTAGTGCCAGGACGGGCGGTCGTCGTCGATCGCGGCCTCGGCGCCCTTGAGCAGCACCCACGCCAGCCCCTCCAGCACGAGCGGGGCGGCCAGCAGGAACGGTGCCTTGGGCGACCAGAACGCCATCATCTGCAACGGCAGCGAGACGACCACGCAGACCACGGCGATGGTCTTGGCGTACTGGCGCCACTGCGCGGCCGTTCGTGCGGCCTTCTCCCGGGCTGCATCGGCCTCGGCCCGCACCCGGTCGGCCTCGCGCCGCTTGTCGGCGGCGGCCCGGCGGATCTCCTCCGCCTTCGCCTCGTCGGCGGCGATACCCACCGCGGCCTTAGCGGCCTTGGCCTGGTTGGCGATGTTGGCGGCCTCGGTCTTGGCGCGCAGCGCCTCGGCCTCGGCCTGCTCCTTCGCGGCGGGCTTCGCGGCCGCGGTGCGGGTGCGGGCGGTGCGCGGCTGGAGTTCGGAGACGCTCATCGGACCCCCTCGGGCGCCAGTCGGGACGGGTTGAACAGGCGGCCCGCGCGGACCAGCCGGCGCACCTGCCGGCGGCGGCGCGAGCGGGCCACCCGGCGGCTGACGGCCCGCGCGGCGCTGACGGCCAGCAGCACGCCGGCCGCCGCACACACGGCCCGCGGGTGGGCCTCGATCACGGACCCGGCCACGGCCAGCGCGGCCAGGGCGGTGCGGGCGGCGGCGGGGAAGGCGAGGGCGAGCAGCACCAGCGCCCACCCGAAGCGCTTGACGGCGATCACGCGGCCACCCGCCCCGCCATCGCCAGCGCGGCGACGCTCTTCCCGGACCGCGGCGCGCCGCCGATCAGGAGGACCAGGTGGCGCAGCCGGACCGGGGCCGGCGGCAGCGGCTCGGGCTCCACCGGCAGCAGCCCGGCGGCGTAGGCGGCCAGCTCCGGGTCCTCCCGGCGCAGCACCACCAGAATGTCGCGGGCGGCGTCCAGCCGCGCGGCCCGCTCCTCGGCGCCCTCCGGCCCTTCCGGACCGGCGAACAGCTCGGTGTCGACGCCCAGCGCCAACTCCGCGAACTCCTGCTTGGACCAGGCCTGATGGCCTGCGACGATGTCACGCATGGGTCGTGCTCCCTTCACGCAGGACGGCCCTATGCGGCCCCGGTGCACCACCACCGGGGCCGCAGCCGTATCGGAATCGGCACTCAACGAGCAGCCGCGGAAACCCGGCGTGCCGCCCACCCCACGGGGAGAGCGGCACGCCGAGAACCGTGGTCACTGGTGAAGCGACCAGAACGCGAAAGCCTCACCGAGCAACCGCTGGGTGAGGCCACCTATGGGACCTGCTGTCGATCAGGTGCATCGGGGCTCCTTTCGTAGGCCTGAACAGGGAGAATCACTGCATGGAGGGCTCGTGTCCCTCACTCTCCGGCCGTTGCTCGCGGTCACCGGGCCACCTCGCCAGTCGGGCCGAAACCCTGTCCCCTGGCCTTTGCGGACTCGCAGCGTCGTCCGCCTCAGCAGTGGTGCGTTCCCTTGCATCCGGGCAGCCCAAAGAAGGCCTATGGATGTTGGGGTTTTGATCAAGTCCCGGCAGACCGGGCGACGTTCAGCACTGTGGGTCCGCCTTTTGGCGGTCCCAACTGGTGCGCACCAGTAGTCTGGCAACTGGTGCGCACCAGTGTCAAGCACTTCCTGTCGGGCCGTCAGTTCCGGCCCTGAATCCATAGAACGCCGTGCGCCAACGAGCCGGTAGCCAGCAGGGGTTAACCCAGTTCTGTTAACCCCCGGTGAGATGGGAGAACGTGCTGCATGCTGGGGGAGCAGCTATCGCCGCGGCAGAGGTAGGCACATGACGAACCGTCTGCGCGTCGCTCGGGTGGAGCGGGGTTGGTCGCAGGACCGCCTAGTGCGCGCGATTTTGGAGTACGCCCGGGAACATCTCCTGGACGTGGCATCGCAGGCGAGCCTCAAGGTCTACGTCTCGGAGTGGGAGAACGGGCGCCGGTCGGTCTCCGAGACCTACTCGGCGATCCTTCGATCCCTGCTCGGCAAGACCAACGACGAGTTGTTCGGCGAACCAGTGCCGGCTGCCGCGCCGGCGGCGGATGGCTATGACGAGCTGCTCGGCCGCATCGACTCAGCTCGGAGCCTGAGCCTGAGCATGGTGGACACTTTCCTGGCGCAGACCGAGCTGTTGCGGAGCTTCGACCGCCAGATGGGCGCAGCAGGTCTGGTCGATCAGATGCGAGCGCACCTCAGCTCGCTTGAGGACGCGCTCACCTTCGCGGTGCTTCCCGATGCCCGCCGTCCGGTTGCCACTGCTCTGGCTGGCGCAGCGACGCTCGCCGCGTGGCAGGCTCTTGACGTCGGGGCAGTGGAGCGGGCTTGGCGGCACTACGAGTTGGCCAAGCGGGCGGCGAGCGAGGCGGAGTCGCCGATGTACCTGGCTCACGCGATGGCCGAGCAGGCGTATGTGCTCTCCGATGCTGGACGCGCAGAGCTGGCCGTCGACCTGGTTCGAGACGCACAGCGGACGGGAGGCTCGAAGGTCTCCCCGCGGCTTGCCGCCTGGCTCTTCGCCGCGGAAGCCGAACTCTGCGCCAAGGCCGGGTTGGCGGATGACTGCCGGCAGGCCCTCGACCGGGCGGAGGCGGTCCTCCCGCCGGGGGAGGAGGCACGAGACCCGGACATGCTGAGCCTGTTCTTGAACACCAGCCACCTGACGCGGTGGCGCGGTAACGCCTTGGCCATCCTCGGCGAGGACGATGCCGTTGCGGAGCTGTACGCGGCACTGGACCGGATGGATCCTGCCTTCACACGGGCGATGAGCGGGCTTCGCTGCGATCTCGCCCAGGCGCACATGGTGCGCGGTGAAATCGACCAAGCCCGGCAGCACCTCCAGCAGGCCCGCCTCCTGGCGAACCGAACAGGATCGGTTCGCCAGCGGAGGCGGATTGAGCGTCTTACTGATGGGCTGTAGAGCGCTGCTGACGGGTAGCCAGTAGATGCAGCAGGGCCACGAGAGTCCCAGACCCGGCCAGCTCGCCGTTCGCCATCAGCTGCGGAACCTCGGCCAGTGGGATCCAGGCGATCCGGCCGGATTCCTCCGGATCACTGGGGTGGCCGACGCAGATTGCCCCGTGGGCGACGAAGATCTCGTGAGGTGAGTCGATCATGCCGATCATGGGCTGATACGTCACGACGTGCTCGATGTTCTCCGGTCGCCAGCCGGTCTCCTCTTCGATCTCCCGGGCCGCGGCACTCGCAGCGTCCTCCCCGGCGTCCACGATTCCGCCGGGAAGCTCCCAACCGAACTTGCCGGGGACGAACCGGTAGCGCCAGAGCATCAACACCCGCTCCTGATCGTCCACCACAGCGGTGATGGCGACGTGCTGCAAGCGGACCACGTGGTGCTCGAACCGCTCGACCCCGGGAGGCTCGACATCCACCAGGGTGAGCCGGACCCACTCGTTGTCGTACACGGCCCGCTCACCGTGGATCTGCCAGGGCTCCAGCTCCACCAGCGGCTCACTCACGATCTGCCGACCGCTGCGCTCGTCCCCGCTGACGTAGTAGCCACTGCCGTGCTGAGGGGTGATCAGTCCCTCGGCGGCGAGCTTCGACAGTACGAGGCGGATAGTTGTTCGGCCCGCTGCGAGGTCTGCCGCTAGGGTGCGCTCAGACGGGAGCTTGGCGCCGGCGGTCAGCTTGCCGGAACTGATCCAGCCCCGGACCGTCTGCTCGACCTGGTCGGTCTTCCCACCCATGCTCTCGTCTGCCCCTCTGCCTGTGACGACTTCGTCGGACCAGCCTAGGTTGAGAACCATCAGTTGTGGACCCTCTCTGGGCGCCTGGAATCACTGCGCGGTCGGGTCCGCTACCGCCGGGCCGGCGCAGTGCCCTGAATAGCGTCGGCTTATGTCATGACCACGAGCGCTCCTCTGGGTAGGTCGACCTGGCGCGTAGAATCACGCGGCCAGGATTCTCGCTACTCGGTGCTCTCAGGGCTGTGCTGGTCACGGCCTACATGATGCTGCAAGAAGCTCGAATCGACCGAAATACTGCCGGTAAGCCGCCAAGCCCCGCGTTCAAATGAGAGATCGCCCGAGACAGTGAAGGGCAGCCTTTGCTGATAAGCCAGAATGGCCCAGTCGTGATCGGCGCCTGAAAGTGTCATATGGACGAGCCGTTGCTTGCGGTTGACATCAGCAGCAACCGTAACCAGGGCTGTATCTTCGTCGTCATTGGCACTGTCATCTCGGCTCAGCTTCTTCACGGTGCCGACCAGCGTCACATGCCGACGAGGCTCCTCCTGCCTCATTAGCCTTTCGCGCACTGCTGGGAGTTCCGGAAAAATATCGCGATCCATGATGATGGTTGCGAGGCCAACATCAGGGCGAGGTTCTGCTGCCGCCCATTCGAAGGAGAGATCAAGCTGCCGAAGATGTGCTGGTTTGGTCAACTCTTCTAGAGATTCAACCAGTCCCGTGCTAAGGCCTCTGGATCCCGGACTTTCCAAGACGGATTCATCCCACTGCTGCGTCAGTTGCCGAGTTGTTTCGAGCCCTCTGGCAAGAGTCTCCATAACGCGGCGAGGAAACGGTAGGATTCCGTTCAGTTCCCCGGTCTCCTGAGGCTGATCGCCCAGGCGGGAGACGATTGTGAAGATGAAGCTTCCCCGCTTTGTGTGACCGAGGCGCATGCCATCTTCGAGGAAATCGGCCACCGAGCCCGATGTTCGACCCTTTCCGCTTCCTGTCGGATTCTCTGCTGTTTTGGCGGCGGAACGCATCATCTTGTAGAGCGAATCGAGAGCGAGCTCGGCTTGGCGGAACGGAATGGTTCCGTCAAGCATAGCTTGATCAAGGCGCACAAAGAACAGGTCTGCCCGGGTAGCGACAATTTGCTCATAGAGCTTAATGGCGTCCCAGTCGTGGATGCCGCCCAGGGCAAATAGGGTGTCGTTAAATCGCTGTTTGAAATCGACGTAGTCCGTAGCCAGGGGAAGCATGATCCGAGCATCGGATGCGCCATTCCCTCCACGCAGGCGCCAAATCTGCTTAATGCCAGCCTGCGTTGCTTCAAGCTCCCACTGATGTGCCGCCAGAAATTGGGAGACAGCTCGTGGGGTGAGTGCGCTTGCCGCCTCGCGGTAGCTCTCCATGGTTGACCTGCTCACCAGACTCCACCCCCTTCGCCGATCTTCTTCATGATCCCCAAGAGCTGAGGGACATCAAACAGGTTACTCCGTGGAAGCCTGACTGTCTGTGTGTCATTGCCCTCCTTGAAGGGGGGCAACAGTGCGGCCTCCTGCCAGTACATCCGACTGCGAGTCAGCAGGCGACTCTCGTCCATCTCAAGCCAGGTTTCCGGCCCTCCTGGCACTAGAAGCACCATTAGGTACGAGGGGGCCATTCTATTTGGTTGGATTAGCTTTTTATATGTATCCGGCTTCATTGGCCACGCCATGTGATTCTTGCGTAGCAGCTCGGTCCGAGTTGTGCATTTCATCTGAACATTGAACTCTGGGCCGTAATAGAAACCGTAGTCCGCCGCCGACGTGACGGTAATGTCGAGGCCTTCGTAGTCGGTCTCGTGCACCTTGATGGAGCAGCCAGCTGCGTAAGTCACCATACGGAGATATGCGAGGCTGAAGTGCTCCTGTCTGGCGTTCTTGGGCAGGTTGCCGTCCAGCAGCTCTGTCTGCGTGGCGAGCAGCGCGTCATCCTCGTCTTCGCCCATGTCCGGGCCTGGCTCATCCCGCACGGTCTCCGCAACCCCCTCGGCTCTGTGTTCCACACACTAGCGACGGCTGGACGGGCACGTGTACCCCTCGGGTGTGACCGGCTGGAGATGCGCTATGTCGGTGCAACGGGCGACCCTAAGGGGCTGGGCTCTGTACTCTTCGGCTGCCTGTTCTCTCGTGGCAGACAGCGACGGTCACCGCAGCGACATTCTCGTCCGAGTCCCGCATGGATCGAGAGGTGCCGACACCAGGTCCGTGGCGGCCACAGTGTGGAGCTGCTGGGGGCAAGGCAGATCGCAGAACACTGCTTTAACGTCTTGCCCCGCGATCTGGAGGCCAAGTGGCCCGACGCGGCGCCGGGGGGCGGTTCCCACGGCGCCCGTACGGCTGCGGGGGCTGGGCCGCCCTTGGGCCGTGCGAGGGTGGCCAGCACTGCGCATCGCTGACAACTGGTGACCAATAACCGCAGGTCAGCGGAGGGGGTGGCCGAAGTGCTGCTGGTTGCATCGCTGGGGCGCCACTCCTGGTACTACTGGCAGACGCTGATCTGAGGCCGGACGGGTAGCGCGGTCCGGGGCGGGAATAGGCGCAGTGGTGGAAGGAGAACCCACGATGTCGCCTCGAACTCTCCGGACCGCGCTCGGCACGGTCGCACTGCTCGTCCTCGCGGGGTGCTCGTCCTCGACGGGGAGTTCGAGCGGTGCGCCCGCACCGGCGACCTCGCCCGCACCGGCGACCTCGGCACCCGCACCCGCCCCCTCCCCGTCCGCCCCTGGCTCCTCCGCCACGCCCGCGCCCGCACCCAGCCCCACCTCCGCCCGAACCCCTACACCCACCCCCACCCCCACCCCCACGCCCGCGCCGCCCGCCGGACCGTCCGCCTGCAGCACCGCCCAACTCGCCGTCGCCCAGACCAATCCGAGCTTCGGCGCCGGCCAGTACTACGCCACCCTCACCTTCACCAACACCTCCGACCGCCCCTGCACCCTCACCGGCTACCCGGGCGTCTCCTACGTCGCCACCGCCGGCGTCCAGTCCGGCAACCCGGCCCAACGCACCGGCGAGCCCTACAGCACCGTCACCCTCCAGCCCGGCGGCACCGCGGGCGCCACCTTCCACGATGCCAACGGCATCGGGGGCTACGACCCCGCCCAGTGCCAACTCGCCCAGGCGGAGGGCCTGCGGATCTACCCGCCGGGGGAGAAGGCGGCGCTCTTCCTGCCCTGGAAGACGCAGCACTGCGCCGGACCTGACATCCACTCGGCCTCGGTCGGCCCGGTGAAGTGAGCAGCTCTCAGGCCGGACGGGACGCGAGACGCCGCACCCGGCCGAGGGCGCCCGGCGGGAGTTGGGCCACCAGCAGGGCGGCCAGGATCATTGCGCCGCCGATGAGTTGAATGCCCGTCAGCTCCTGGTCCAGGGCCAGCCAGCCGACCGCCGTGGCGACCACGGGGCTGAGCAGGCCGAGGAAGGTGACGTTGGTCGGCGGGAGTTCGCGGATGCCGCGGAACCAGAGCGCGTACGCCAGGGCGGCGCCGATCAGCCCCAGGTAGGCGTAGCCGCCGAGGTTGCGCGCGGTCAGCACGGTCGGCGGCGGCCCCTCGACCAGCAGGGTCACCGGCAGCAGGACCAGCCCGCCCGCGACCAGCTGCCAGCCGGTGGCGGCCAGCACCGGCACGGGGGCAGGCCAGCGCTTGCTGAGCACCACTCCGGTGGCCATCACCAGTGCGCTGGCCAGTGCCGCGAGGATTCCCAGGGAGTCCAGTCGGGTGCCGGACTTCAGGACCAGCAGGCTCACCCCGAGCACCCCCGCCAGTCCGGTCAGTACGGTCCGCGGGGTCAGCCTGGTCCCGAGCAGGCCGGTGGAGAGCAGCGCCACCAGCAGCGGTTGCAGGGCTGCGATGGTGGCGGCGACGCCGCCGGGCAGCCGGTAGGCGGCGATGAAGATGAGCGCCAGGAAGGCGCCGATGTTGAGCGTGCCGAGCAGCAGCGCCCGCCACCACCAGACCCCGGTGGGCAGCCGCCGGGTGATCACGACCAGCAGCAGTCCGGCGGGCAGTGCCCGCAGCAGGGCGGCCAGGAGCGGGCGGTGCGGGGGAAGGAACTCGGTGGTGACGTAGTAGGTGGTGCCCCAGACGCTCGGCGCGAGGGCGGTCAGCAGAATGATCCCGATCCGATTTCTTAGCACTAAGAGAAAGTATCTCAGCGCTAAGAGATTCGCTACCCTGTTTCCATGACACCGCGCGATCCGGACACCGAACCGACCGCCGACCACGTCGACATGGTGCTCGGCCAGTGGGCCCGGCAGCGTCCCGACCTGGACTTCTCGCCAGTGGGGGTGATCGGTCGGCTCAAACGGCTGACCCGGCTGGTGGAGGGCGAGATGCGGAAGACCTTCGCCGCGCACGGCCTGGACACGCCCTCCTTCGACGTCCTCGCCACGCTGCGCCGCAGCGACCCGCCGCACCGGCTCACCCCGGCCCAGCTGATGCAGTCCACGATGGTCACCTCGGGCGCGGTCAGTCAGCGGCTGGACCGGCTGGAGGTCGCAGGCCTGGTCAGCCGCAACCGCAGCGAGGCCGACGCCCGCGTGGTGCACGTGGAGCTCACCGGGAAGGGTCGGGAGCTGATCGACCAGGTGCTGCCCGCCCACATCGCCACCGAGACGCGGCTGCTCGCCGCCCTCGCCCCGGTCGAGCAGACCGCGCTGGCCGACACGCTGCGCACCCTGCTGCTCTCACTGGGGGACTGACCGGGGGGCTGGGCGGGGGCTGGGTAGGAGACTGACCGGGGGACTGGGTGGAGGCCGATTGAGGGGCTGACTTGCAGAAACCGTCCCGTGCGTTGAACGGCGGCCCCGGCCGGCGCGTACCCCCGGGTGCAGCGGCCGGGCGGCCGCCAGTCAACGGACGGAGAAGGACCATGTCAGCCATCCGCCGAGCCGGGATGCTCGCGGCCTCCGGGGCCGCCGTGCTCGCCTTCGCGACCGCCTGCGGTTCCAGCGGCCACTCGAGCAGCTCCAGCCCCACGCCCGCCCCGTCGACCACGGCGCCCGCCACCCCGCAGCCCAGTTCCCCGGCGCAGCCGAGTGCCCCGGCGACGGGGGCCGCCCTCAAGGTGGCCACCGACGCCAAGCTCGGGCAGATCGTCACCGACAGCAACGGCTTCACGCTCTACCGCTTCGACCACGACACCGCGAACACCACGACCTCCGCCTGCACCGGCAGCTGCGCCGAGCTGTGGCCGGCCGCCACCGCGCCCAGCCAGCCCACCGGCAGCGGGGTGAACTCCAGCATGATCGGGACCATCACCCGGGCCGACGGCACCAAGCAGCTCACCCTCAACGGCTGGCCGCTGTACCGCTACGCACCCGACGCCAAGCCCGGCGACACCAAGGGCCAGGGCTTCAGTGGCATCTGGTGGGCGGTGACCCCGACCGGCGGCAAGGCGATGGCGAGCAGCACCTCCCCGTCCACGGTGCCGAGCACCCCCAGCAGCCCGTCGAGCGGCAACGGCTACGGATACTGACGGTGCGTCAGGGAAGGGTGACTCGACCGGGAGGCACAGGTGCGCCAGGATGGTCTTGTGACCGATGAACCCCGCGGCGGCGACGCGGCCGATACGGACGAGGAGCTGATGCGGGCCCTCTACCGGGATCACGCGGGCCCGCTCTTCGGATTCGTGCTGCACCTGGTCGGCGGCGACCGGCAGCGCGCCGAGGACGTGGTCCAGGAGACCCTGGTACGCGCCTGGCGGCACGCGGACCGGCTGGACGCCCAGGGCGGGTCGCTGCGCCCCTGGCTGGTCACGGTGGCGCGCCGGATCGTCATCGACAGTCACCGGCGCAGCGCCGCCCGCCCACCGGAGACCGACCCCGGGCCGCTCGAACTGCTCCCCGCCGAGGACGAGCTCGACCGGGCGCTGCGGATGATGGCGATCACCGACGCACTGGGCGCACTCACCCAGGCGCATCGGGAGGTCGTCGTGGAGACCTACCTCAAGGGCCGTTCGGTCGCCGAGGCGGCGGCCGAACTGGGCATCCCGGAAGGTACGGTGAAATCGCGGGTGTTCTACGCGCTGCGCTCGCTGCGGGTCGCACTGGAGGAAAGAGGGGTGACGTCGTGACAAGCTCGCGGGTCCCACCTGACCCCCAGGAACAGTCGGACCGGCACCTGGACGCCGGCGCCTACGTCCTCGGGCTGCTCGACGAGCCGGACCGGACGGCCTTCGAGGAGCACTTGGCCGGCTGCTCGCGCTGCCGGCGCGAAGTGGACCAACTCGGCGGGTTGGAACCGCTGCTCGCCGAGTACGCGGCCAGCGGTGCGGAGCCGGTGGAACCCAGTCCCCGGCTGCTGGACGCACTGCTGGACGAGGTCGCCGCCACCCGCCGGCGTGGGCGGGTGCGGCGACGCTGGCTGGTCGCCGTGGCGGCGGCGCTGGTCCTCGGCGGACCGGCCGTGACGGCGGCCGTGATGGAGGCGAGCCCCGCGCCCGCCCCACCGGCGGCGGTCGCCGTGGTCAGCCACGGCGCCACCGGGCCGACCGGTGCGAACGCCACCATCGGTGTGGCCCCGAAGGCCTGGGGCAGCGCGATCACCCTCACGCTGGGCGGCGTGACCGGCCCGCGCAGCTGTGACCTGGTGGCCGTCTCCACCACGGGCGCACAGCAGACGGTCACCAGCTGGACCGTGCCCGACGCCGGCTACACCGTGCGTGGCAACACGGTGCCACAGCTGACCACCGCAGGCGGCGTGGGCTTCCAGCCGGGCGAGATCAGCCACTTCGAGGTACGCGACCTGGCCACCGGCCAGATCCTGGTCTCGGTGCCCGTGACCTAGCACAGCCGGTGTCAGCGGAGGCTGGGAGCAGTGTCAGTGGAGGCTGGCAGCCTGGTGGCATGACTGCCCTCACCGGCGCCATCGCCGCCTACTGGAACGCCGCCGCCCCCGCCTTCGACCAGGAACCCGACCACGGTCTGCGCGCCGCCGCCACCCGCGCCGCCTGGGCCGCGCGACTGGCCGGTTGGCTGCCCGCCGCCCCGTCCGAGGTGCTGGACCTCGGGTGCGGCACCGGCTCGCTCACCCTGCTCGCCGCCGAGGCGGGCCACCGGGTGACCGGCGTGGACTGCGCGGAGGCCATGGTCGAGCAGGCGCGCGCCAAGCTGGCCGCCGCCGGTCACGGCGACGCGGTCCTGCTGGTCGGCGACGCCGCCCGGCCGCCGGTCGCCGCCGCCGCGTTCGACGTGGTGCTGGTCCGGCACCTGCTCTGGACGCTGCCCGACCCGCACGCCGCGCTGCGGGCCTGGACCGAACGGCTGCGCCCGGGCGGTCGCCTGGTGCTGGTCGAGGGCCGCTGGCGACAGCCCGCCGAGCCGGTCGCGTACGTACCGGGCGCCGACAAGCTGCCCTGGAGCGGTGGCGTCGGCGCCGAGGCGCTGGCCGAGGCGGTCGGCGAACTCGGCCTGACCGCACGGGTGGAGCAACTCGCCACCGAGCCCGAGCTGTGGGGGCACCCGGTGGACGACGAGCGCTACGCCCTGGTCGCCGAGCGCGGCTGAGACATCCCCGACACTGCGGCAGGGTTGCTGACCAGGTGTCCCGGCACCTACGGTGGTGGACGCCGTGGTGTTCGGGAAGACCGGTGACGGACCTTCAGGGGTCCCAGACCGGAGCGGCCCTCGCCACTGTGATCGGGGAGTTCTCCCACCGCCACCGCCGTGCTCACGGCGGCGGCCACTGGGCGCGGCAGCGTCCGGGAAGGCCGGGTGGGCAGGACGTTCGACCCGTAAGCCAGGAGACCGGCCACGGCACCGCACGACTACTGTCCACGAGGTGCTGGAGAGGCTGCCCCTTCCCATGGCCATGCCCAGAACAACCGCTGTTCCGATCGCCGCGAAGCCGATCACCCGCTTCGAACGCAAGGACTGGATCCGCACCGGCGGCCTGCTCGGGGTGATCGCGGGGATGCACATCGTCGCCTTCGGCGTCCTGGTGATGATGGTGGCGCCGCACCACTACACCGTCGGGACCCAGGTCTTCGGTGTCGGCCTGGGGGTCACCACCTACACCCTGGGGATGCGGCACGCCTTCGACGCCGACCACATCGCCGCGATCGACAACACCACCCGCAAGCTGATGGCCGAGGGCAAGCGCCCGGTCTCGGTCGGCTTCTGGTTCGCCCTCGGCCACTCCTCGATGGTGGTCATCATGGCCGCCCTGGTCGGCGGCGGGGCACAGCTGGCGACCAGTCTGATGGACGACAACTCCCGCACCCACAAGGTGCTCTCGGTGGCCGGTACCACGGTCTCCGGCAGCTTCCTGTACCTGATCGCGGCGCTCAACCTGGTTGCGCTGGCCGGCATCTACCGGGTCTTCAGAGCGATGCGGGCCGGGCAGTTCGACGAGCACGAGCTGGAGAAGCACCTGGACAACCGGGGCTTCATGAACCGGATCCTGGGTCGGCTGACCAAGTCGATCAGCCGGCCGGGCCAGATGTTCCCGATCGGGATGCTCTTCGGCCTCGGCTTCGACACCGCCACCGAGGTCACCCTGATGGTGATGGCCGGCTCCGGCGCGGCCTCCGGGCTGCCCTGGTACGCGATCCTCTGCATGCCGCTGCTGTTCGCCTGCGGGATGAGCCTGTTCGACACGCTGGACGGCACCTTCATGAACTTCGCCTACCAGTGGGCGTTCGCGAACCCCGTCCGCAAGGTCTTCTACAACCTGACCATCACCGGGCTGTCCATCGCGGTGGCCTTCTTCATCGGCACCATCGAGCTGGTCACCGTGCTGCACGACCAGTTGGACCTGGGCGACCCGGTCACCGACTGGATCTCCTCGATCAGCCTGAACAGCGCCGGCTACATCATCACCGGGCTCTTCATCGGAGTCTGGGCCTGCGCACTCGGCTACTGGCGCTTCGCCAAGGTCGAACAGCGCTGGTCCGTCCGCTAGTCGGCACGAACCAGTTGACCCGAAGGGGGGCGTCCGGTGGTCCGGGCGCCCCCCTTCGGTGTGTCACCAGTCGCGGGTCACCGGTCCTCGAGGTCGCCCTCGGCCTCCAGGAACGCCGCCTGCAGCTCGGCCAGCAGCTCCGGGTCCGGCTCGGCCCACAGGCCACGCTCGGCCGCCTCCAGCAGCCGCTCGCTGATCCCGTGCAGCGCCCAGGGGTTGGCGTCGGTGAGGAACTCGCGGTTGACCGGGTCCAGCACGTACTCCTGGGTCAGTCGCTCGTACATCCAGTCCGCGACCACGCCGGTGGTGGCGTCGTAGCCGAACAGGTAGTCGACGGTGGCGGCCATCTCGAAGGCGCCCTTGTAGCCGTGCCGGCGCATCGCCTCCAGCCAGCGCGGGTTGACCACCCGGGCCCGGAAGACCCGGGCCGCCTCCTCGGTCAGGGTGCGGGTGCGCACCGTCTCCGGGCGGGTCGAGTCGCCGATGTAGGCGGCCGGCGCCGAGCCGGTCAGCGCCCGGACGGTGGCCACCATGCCGCCGTGGTACTGGAAGTAGTCGTCGGAGTCGGCGATGTCGTGCTCGCGGGTGTCGGTGTTCTTCGCGGCCACCGTGATCCGCTTGTACGCCGTCTCCATCTCCTCGCGGGCCGGCCGCCCGTCCAGCCCACGGCCGTAGGCGTAGCCGCCCCAGACCGTGTAGACCTCGGCCAGGTCGGCGTCGGTGCGCCAGTCCCGACTGTCGATCAGCTGCAGCAGACCGGCCCCGTAGGTCCCCGGCCGCGAGCCGAACACCCGGACGGTGGCGCGCCGTTCGTCGCCGTGCTCGGCCAGGTCGGCCTGCACGTGGGCCCGGACGAAGTTGTCCTCGGCGGGCTCCTCCTGCTGCGCGGCCAGCCGCACCGCGTCGTCCAGCAGCGCCACCACGTGCGGGAAGGCGTCCCGGAAGAAGCCGGAGATCCGCAGCGTCACGTCGATCCGGGGGCGGCCGAGTTCGGCGAGCGGGATCGGCTCCAGGCCGGTCACCCGGCGGGAGGCGTCGTCCCAGACCGGGCGGACGCCGAGCAGCGCGAAGGCCTCGGCGATGTCGTCACCGGCGGTGCGCATCGCGCTGGTGCCCCAGAGCGAGAGGCCGACCGAGGGCGGGAAAGCGCCGTCGTTGTCCGCCTGGTAGCGCTCCACCAGCGAGGCCGCCAGCGCCTGCCCGGTCTCCCAGGCCAGCCGCGAGGGCACCGCCTTGGGGTCCACCGAGTAGAAGTTGCGCCCGGTCGGCAGCACGTTGACCAGCCCGCGCAGCGGGGAGCCGGACGGCCCGGCCGGCACGAAACCGCCCTTGAGCGCGTGCACCACGGCGTCCAACTCGTCGGTGGTGGCGGCGAGTCGGGGCACCACCTGGCGGGCGGCGAAGTCCAGCACCTCGGCGACGGCGGCCGGCAGGCCCTCGGCCACCTTGGCGACGGCCTCCGGCGCCCAGTCGGCCGCCTCCATCGCCTCGACCAGCTCGCGCGCCCTGGCTTCGGCCGCGTCGGTCGCACCCAGGGTGAGTGCCGCCTCGTCCAGGCCCAGCGCCTCCCGCAGACCCGGCAACGCGCTGACGCCGCCCCAGATCTGACGCGCCCTCAGGATCGACAGCACCAGGTTGACCCGGTCCTGGCCGGCCGGTGCCTGGCCCAACACGTGCAGGCCGTCACGGATCTGAGCGTCCTTCACCTCGCAGAGCCAGCCGTCGACATGGAGCAGGAAGTCGTCGAACCCGTCGTCCTCCGGCCGCTCGTCCAGGCCGAGGTCGTGGTCGAGACGGGCCGCCTGGATCAGGGTCCAGATCTGCGCCCGGATGGCCGGCAGCTTGGCCGGGTCCATCGCGGCGATGTTGGAGTGCTCGTCCAACAGCTGCTCCAGGCGCGCGATGTCCCCGTAGGAGTCGGCCCGGGCCATCGGCGGGACCAGGTGGTCCACCAGGGTGGCGTGCGCCCGGCGCTTGGCCTGGGTGCCCTCGCCCGGGTCGTTGACCAGGAACGGGTAGATCAGCGGCAGGTCGCCGAGTGCCGCGTCCGGCCCGCAGTCGGCGGAGAGCGCGGCCGTCTTGCCCGGCAGCCACTCCAGGTTGCCGTGCTTGCCCAGGTGTACGACGGCGTCGGCGCCGAAGCCGCCGTCCGCCTGCGCGGCCGCGATCCAGCGGTAGGCGGCCAGGTAGTGGTGGCTGGGCGGCAGGTCGGGGTCGTGGTAGATGGCCACCGGGTTGGCGCCGAAGCCGCGCGGCGGCTGCACCAGCACCAGCAGGTTGCCGGCGCGCAGGGCGGCCAGGATGATGTCGCCCTCCGGGTTGCGGCTGCGGTCCAGGTACAGCTCGCCCGGCGCCGGACCCCAGTGCTGCTCGACCCGCTCGCGCAGCGAGGCCGGCAGCGTCGCGTACCAGCGGCGGTAGTCGGCGGCCGGGATCCGGACCGGGTTGCGGGCCAACTGGTCCTCGGTCAGCCAGTCCTGGTCGTAGCCGCCGGCCTCGATCAGCGCCTTGATCAGCGCGTCGCCCTCGTGCTCGCCCGCCACGGGCTCCATGCCGGGGAACCCGTCCCCGAGCTCCCAGCCCTCCTCGCGCAGCCGGCGCAGCAGGCGGGCCGCACTCGCGGGGGTGTCCAGACCGACCGCGTTGCCGACCCGGGCGTGCTTGGTCGGGTACGCCGACAGCACCAGCGCCAACCGCCGTTCGCCGGCCGGGATGTGGCGCAGCCGGGCGTGCCGCACCGCGATCCCCGCGACCCGGGCGGAGCGCTCGGGGTCGGCGACGTAGACCGTCAGCCCGTCCTGGTCCAGTTCCTTGAAGGAGAACGGGACGGTGATCAGTCGCCCGTCGAACTCCGGCACCGCGACCTGGGTGGCGGTGTCCAGCGGGGAGAGCCCGTCGTCGCTGCCCTCCCACTGCTCGCGCGACCAGGTGAGGCAGAGCGCCTGCAGGATCGGCCGGTCGAGGGCGGCGAGTGCGCCCGCGTCCCAGGCCTCCTCGTCGCCGCCGGCCTGCGCGTCGGCGGGGCGGGTGCCGCCGGCCGCCAGCACCGTGGTCACGATCGCGTCGGCGCGGCCGAGTTCGGCCAGCAGCTCGGCGGGGGCGCCGCGCAGCGAGGAGCAGTAGAAGGGGCGGGCCTGGCCGCCGGCGTCCTCGATCGCCGCGCACAGGGTGTCCACGAAGGCCGTGTTGCCGCTCATGTGGTGCGCGCGGTAGTACAGCACCGCGACGGACGGACCCTCGGTGCGGCGGGGCTCCCGCTCCAGCGGACCCCAGTCCGGGGCCGAGGCCGGCGGTGCGAAGCCGTGACCGGTGAGCAGCACGGTGTCGGAGAGGAAGGCGCCGAGCTCGGCCAGGTTGGCCGGGCCGCCGTGCGCGAGGTAGGCGTGCGCCTCGGCCGCCAGGCCCGCCGGGACCGTGGACAGCTCCATCAGCTGGGCGTCCGGCGCCTGCTCGCCGCTGAGCACGACGACCGGGCGCGGCCCCGCCAGCAGCGCGTCCAGGCCCTCCTCCCAGGCCCGACGCCCACCGAGCAGCCGGACCACCACCAGGTCGGTGCCCTCGACCAGCTCGGGCAGGTCCTCCGGCCGCAGCCGGGCCGGGTTCCCCAGCCGGTAGCCGACCGGGCCGGTACTGGCCCGGGCCGACAACAGGTCGGTGTCGGAGGTGGAGAGCAGCAGGATCATGCGGCGGCCTTCCTCGGGGTCCGCGCCCCGGGCTGGTGAAAAGGACGGCAAGGAGTTCCTGGCTCCCACGGTTGTCGAGCCGTGGTCACAGTGGCGGGACCGCACCGGCTTCGCACCGGTTTCCTCCCCTGCGCCGTCACTGGCGTGAGCGCGCCGGCCGGCCCGCCCGGCGTCATCCTAACGGGCCGGATGCACCCGATATAGCCGCGATACAGCCGCGATACAGGTCCTCGGCAGTCTCTTCCGCAACGGGCCACCAGCCGGAGGCAGGTGACCGACAGTCTCGACCCGACAGTCTCGACAGGGGATGGTGGACATGCGTGGATTCATGCGGAAGCTCGCGGTGGGCGCGGCGCTGGCGGTGGTCGGTGGCGGTCTGACCTTCGCCTCGGCCGGCCCGGCCGCGGCCGGCGGCTGGGGCTGCTCCGGCAGCGAGGTCAGCGGCTCCCCCTATGCGGTCACCAGCAGCTCGGGCAGCACCGTGTACAGCAACGTGCACCTCTACTACGACTCCGCCACCGGCAACAACTGCGCGGTCAACGTGAAGGCGGGCAGCCTCTACGGGATCTCCAGCTACGTGGACGTCACCCTCGAGGAGTGCGCCCAGGACTCGGGCAGCAGCTGCACCACCGTCGCCATCTCCGCCGACCCGGGCGGCGCCAGCCCGCTCTACAAGTACTACGCGGGCCCGGTGAGCGTCCCCGGCCGGGGCCACTGCATCAGGCTCTTCGCCGAGACCGACAACGCGAACAGCACCGACGACGGGACCATCTACCTCGGGCCGTTCCACTGCTGACGTGCTGCGATCAGCCCGGGATGAGCGCGTCCCACTGATCCCGGCTCGGGCCGTCGTGGGTCGGCGAGAAGTCCGGGCGGGCAGCCAGCCAGGCGCCCGACGACGTACTAGGGTCGCGCGCATGACTGAGCCCTCCTATCTGGCCGAGCTTCGCGAGTCGTACGACACCGTCGCCGGCGACTACGTCAAGCTCGTCAACTCCCCAGCCGCGATCGACCCGTTGGGACGCGCGATGCTGGCCACGTTCGCCGAACTGGTCCGGGCAGCCGACCTCGGGCCGGTAGCCGATCTGGGCTGCGGGCCGGGCCGTGTGACGGCGCACCTGGCGGATCTGGGGGTGTCGGTGTTCGGCATCGACCTGTCGCCGGAGATGATCGGGCTGGCCCGACAGGCGTACCCGGAGCTGCGGTTCGCGGTCGGATCGATGACCGCGCTCGAGCTCGGGGACGAGGAGCTCGGCGGGATCCTCGCCTACTACTCCACCCATCACACTCCGCCGCAGTGGCTGCCGGTGGTGTTCGCCGAGTTCGCCCGCACGCTCGCGCCCGGCGGCTGGCTGATGCTGGGAGGCTACGTCGGGGATGACGAGCAGGTGCGTTTCACCGAGGCGTACGGACACCCGGTGTCGTACGGGTCGTACCTCCTGCCGTTGGAGCGGATCGCCGAGCTGCTCGGCGGAGCCGGGCTCGTGGTCACCGCGCGGTTGCTGCAGGAGCCGGCGGAAGGGATGAAGAGGCGGCACGCCTGCCTGCTGGCCCGCAAACCGTAGGACGCCGGGACCGACGGCCCCGACGGGCGGGGCCCGTGGCGTTGCCACGAGCCCCGTCGCTGGTCAGGAGTCCTGGTCGGGGACGGACCAGCCGCCGGGCTTGTCGAAGCCGGTGTGGGACTCGGTGATCGAGAAGTCCGGGCCGATGATGCCGGCCTTGGCGACCACGTCGAGGTAGGCCTGGGCCGGGGCGCCGTTCTTGTGCAGGTAGAAGGCGTCCTTGTCCGTGAAGGTCTCCAGGAAGACGAAGCGGGTCGGGTCCTGGGGGTCCGGCACGGCGTGGAAGCCGAGGGTGCCGGGCTCGCCGGTGAGCGAGCCGTAGCCGTCGGCCTCCGCGATCTTGAGGAACTCGTCGCGGTACTGGGCCGTCACGTTGGTGAAGACGGCTGCGACGGTGTAGACGCTGCCGGCGTCGCCGCGCGGGGTGGCGAACCGGCCGTCGCCCCTGGTGGCCGGCAGGTTGTAGTTGGCCACCAGGTTGTTCGGGCCGGTGGCGCCGTCTCTGCTCGCGGCGGCGCGCAACTCCCGCTCGTAGCTGCCCTGCTGGTGCCGCTGGTAGGCGGCCTCGCTGAGGAAGGTCGAGGCGATCAGGACCCGGTCCGGGTGCTCCGGGTCGGGCACCACGTGCGCGCTCTCGGTGCCCGGCTCGTGCTTGAGCGCGTCGTAGCCGGCGTCCTGGGCGGCCGCGATGAAGCGGTCCCTGGTGGCGGCCGGGATGTGCTCCCAGGTGGTGATGGAGACGAAGGAGAGCACGCCCTCGTCCTGGTTGGCCGCGACACGCGGCGCGCCGCGCTCGGCGCCGGCGGCGCCGGCGGTCTGCGCGCCGGCCAGCAGGGCGGCCGTGAGGGCCACCGGGAGCAGGGCGGTACGGAGTTTCATGGTGTTCCCCGTTCTCGAGTTCTCTGGTTCTCTGGTGCGATTCGGTTTCGCCGGCCGTGCGGGCATGGCGCATCGAGCCGCGGCTGCCCGTGCGTTGACGGGAAGCCGGGCGGCAGGGAGATGCGGTGCGGGAGGCCGGACCCCGGGGCGTGCGCTGTGCGGCTCACCTGAAGGGGCTCACCGTGCTCGGGGCGGGTCTGAGCACGGCGAGCCGCCGCAGGGCAGGCGCGGGTTCCGTGGCGTCGCGAGGTACGGCGACGGGGCGGAACGGAGCGTTGCGTGGCGGGGGAGCGCCGGAGAGAGAAGCGCTGCGTGCCGGGCGGCCTGCGGCAAGGGCAGGCGGGCGGCAGGGGAAGAGTCGCAGCGCGCACGAGCGTGCGAAGGTGCCGGAGAGAGGGCACCGGGTGCGCGGACGATCAGCCGCGCGGGGGCGGGCCGGATGATTGGGGCCCGTGCTGGAGCTGAGGTTGGTTCAGCTGCGTCGGTTCAGCTGGGTCGGTTCAGCTGGGTCGGTTCAGGTGGGTCGGTTCGGCTGGGTCGGCTCAGGCCTGCTGGGTGGGCATGACCACGACCTGGGAAAGGTTGATGTGCTTGGGCAGCCCCACGGTGTACGCGATCAGCTCCGCGATGTCCCGGTCGGAGAGCACGTCGATCGACTTGATCAGCCCTTCCAGCCACTCCTTGGACGGCGCGTCGTCCACGTGCGAGATCAGCTCGGTGTCCACCACGCCCGGCTCGAAGGCGGTGACGCGGATCCCCTTCGGGCCGAACTCGGTCCGCAGGTTGCGCGAGAGGTGGCTGACCGCCGCCTTGGTCGCGCAGTACAGGGCGAAGTTCGGCGCGACGGCGGTGGCGCCGATGGAGGAGATGTTGACCACGTCCGCCGGGCGCCCGGCCCGGGCGGCCTCGGCCAGCTGCGGCTCGAAGACGTGGATGGTGCGGACCAGCCCGGTGAGGTTGGTGCTGATCATGCGGTCCCACTCGTGGGCGCGGCCCAGGTCGAAGGGCGAGGTGAGCATCGACCCGGCCCCCGTCACCACCAGGTCCACGGTGCCCAGCGGCGCCACCTGCTCGACGGCGGCGGCCATCGACCGCTCGTCGGTGACGTCCGCCGGCACGACCAGCGCCTCTCCACCGGCCTCGGCGATCTGCGCGGCCACCGCCTCCAGCCGGTCCTGGCGCCGGGCCAGCAGCGCGACCTTCGCCCCCTGCTCGGCCAGCACTCGCGCGGTCGCGGCACCGATACCGCTTGCCGCACCGGTGACCACGGCGACCCGGCCGGTCAAGGCTTCAGACATATCGACAATCCAATTCTGCCAAGGATGATGACTACCCGCTGGAAACCACGGGGGTACTCGGCAGCTGACTCGGCGTCAGAGCGGAACGCTCGACCGTCATCGGTGCCCCGTTCCCCCGTGAACGGACACTCTGTATGACTCACGATGACCGTATGAGCTCGTATAGGTCGGGTCAAGCGCTACCCATCCTGGAACTTAACGCTATAAGACATCGATTGCCCCAGTCCTCACTACCGCCCCACTCGCCGCACCAGTCTCCGGCGCACTCCGGCGCTCGCCGGTCGGGGAAGAAGGCGAAGAAGGCGGTGCGGCGGCCGGACCGGCGGGCCGAGACGTGGATCACGCCTGATGCGGGGCATACGCGCGGTCAGATCATCGGTATGCTCGCGGCCATGTCACCCTCACCCGCCGCCTTCGAGCCTGCCCCGATCCGGGCCGGGCGGGGACGGGACGACGCCTGTCCGGGGGCGCTGCGGCTGCACCAGGCCGACGACGGCGCGCTGGCCCGGGTGCGGGTGCCCGGTGGGTTGCTGTCGCCGGATCAGGCGCACGCGCTGGCTCGGGCGGCCACCGAGCTGGGGGACGGTCAGCTGGAGGCCACCTCGCGCGGGAACGTGCAGCTGCGCGGGCTGGCCACGGACTGCGGGGGAGAGCTGGCGGCGCGGCTGCGCGACGCCGGCCTGCTTCCTTCGGACACCCACGACCGGGTGCGCAACATCGTCGCTTCGCCGCTGGCCGGGCTCGACGGCAGCGGGCCCGACCTGCGGCCGTGGGTGCGCGAGCTGGACGAGCTGTTGCAGGGCAGCGCCACGGCCCGCGGGCTCTCCGGGCGCTTCCTCTTCGCCCTGGACGGCGGACGCGGCGACGTCGCCTCGCTGGACGCCGATGTGACCTTGATCGCTCGGCCCGACGGGACTGCCTTGCTGCGCCTCGGTCGAGCCGGGAACGCCGCCGAGGTGACGGACGGCCCGCACGCCGCCCTGCGCGCCGCCGAGGAGTTCCTCGCGCTCGCCGACGGCGCCTGGCGGGTCCGCGAGGTCGACCCCACGGGCGAGCGCATCACCGCGGCGCTCGGCCTGACCCCGCGTCCGCTCCCCGCCTTCCCCGGCACCCGCCCCACCGTCGGCCCGCACCCCGGCGCCCTCGGCGTCGGCCTGCGCTTCGGCCGCGCCACCGCCGCCCAGTGGCGGCTGCTCGCCGACACCGCGCGCGAGGAGCTGCGGGTCACTCCCTGGCGCACCGTCGTCCTGCCGGGCGTCGAGCGGGCGGCCGACCTCGCCGCCGCCGGCCTGCGCACCGACCCCGCCTCGCCGTGGGAGCAGGCCACCGCCTGCACCGGCGCGCCGGGCTGCGCCAAGTCGCTGGCCGACGTGCGGGCCGACGCCGCCGCAGCCCTGGACGCCACCACCGAGTTCGGCGGACTTCCCGTGCACTGGTCGGGCTGCGAGCGCCGCTGCGGCCACCCGAGCGGGGAGTGGGTGGACGTGCTGGCCACCGCGAACGGCACCTATCGAGTAGCCCAAACACCGGACACCGCAACAGAAGTGACGAACCAACAAACAGCGGCAGCGGTCGCCGCCGCTCGGAGGACCACGTGATCGAGTACGAGAAGGACGGCGCGGCGATCTACCGCGAGTCCTTTGCCACCATCCGCGCCGAGGCGGACCTCGCCGGGCTGCCGGCCGACGTGGCCCAGGTCGCGGTGCGGATGATCCACGCCTGCGGGATGACCGACCTGGTCGCCGACCTGCTGTGGACCCCGAACGTGGTGGCCGACGCGCGGGCCGCGCTGCGGGCCGGTGCCCCGATCCTGTGCGACGTCTCGATGGTGGCGAGCGGGGTGACCCGGAAGCGACTGCCGGCCGACAACGAGGTGGTCTGCACGCTCTCCGACCCGCGGGTGCTGGGCCTGGCCGCCGAGCTCGGCACCACCCGCAGCGCCGCCGCCATGGAGCTGTGGCACGACAAGCTGGAGGGCTCGGTGGTGGCCGTCGGCAACGCGCCGACCTCGCTCTTCCGACTGCTGGAGATGATCGAGGCGGGTGCGCCGCGCCCGGCCGCGGTGATCGGCGTGCCGGTGGGCTTCATCGGTGCGGCCGAGTCCAAGCAAGCGCTTGCTCAGCACCCGTCCGGCCTGCAGCACATCGTGGTGAGCGGCCGTCGCGGCGGCAGCGCGATCGCCGCCGCCGCGCTCAACGCGATTGCGAGTGAGGTCGAATGACCGGCCGGCTGTACGGAGTCGGCCTCGGCCCCGGTGACCCCTCGCTGCTCACCGTCCGCGCCGCCGAGCTGATCGGCAAGGCCGACGTGATCGCCTACCACAGTGCCCGGCACGGCCGTTCGATCGCCCGTTCCATCGCCGAGCGGTATCTGACGGGCGGTCAGATCGAGGAGAAGCTGGTCTACCCGATCACCGTGGAGACCACCGACCACCCGGGCGGCTACCGGGGCGCGCTGGAGGACTTCTACGAGGAGGCCTCGGCCCGACTGGCCGCCCACCTGGACGCCGGCCGTGACGTGGCGGTGCTCGCCGAGGGCGACCCGCTGTTCTACGGCTCGTACCAGCACATGCACAAGCGCCTGGCGCACCGCTACCCGACCGAGGTGGTGCCCGGCGTGACCTCGGTCAGCGCCGCCGCCGCCCGGCTCGGCACGCCGCTGGTCGAGGCCGAGGAGGTGCTGACGATCATCCCGGGCACGCTGCCCGAGGAGGAGTTGACGGCCCGACTGGCCGCCACCGACTCCGCCGTCATCATGAAGCTCGGCCGCACCTTCCCGACCGTGCGCCGCGCCCTGGAGCGAGCAGGCCGGTTGGACGAGGCCCGGTACGTCGAGCGCGCCACCATGGACGGGGAGCGGACCGCCCCGCTGGCCGAGGTGGACCCGGAGAGCGTCCCTTACTTCTCGGTGGCCGTGCTGCCCAGCCGGCTCAACCAGCCCAAGCCCGAGCCGGTCCGCGGCGAGGTGGTGGTGATCGGCACCGGTCCCGCCGGGCCGCTCTGGCTGACCCCCGAGGCGCGCGGCGAACTCGCCAACGCCACCGACCTGGTGGGCTACACCACCTACCTGGACCGGGTGCCGGTCCGGGCCGGCCAGCTGCGGCACGGCTCGGACAACAAGGTCGAGGCCGAGCGGGCCGAGTTCGCGCTCGACCTGGCCCGGCGCGGCCGCCGGGTCGCGGTGGTCTCCTCCGGGGACCCGGGCGTCTTCGCGATGGCCACCGCGGTTCTGGAGGCGGCGAGCGCCGAACCGTACCGCGAGGTGCCGGTGCGGATCCTGCCAGGGATGACCGCCGCACACGCCGCCGCCTCCCGGGCCGGCGCGCCGCTCGGCCACGACTACGCGGTGGTCTCGCTCTCCGACCGGCTCAAGCCCTGGGCCGTGGTCGCCGACCGGCTGCGCGCGGCCGCCGCCGCCGACCTGGTACTCGCGCTCTACAACCCCGGATCGCGCAGCCGCACCACCCAGGTCGGCCTGACCCGCGACCTGCTGCTCGAATACCGCGCTCCGGACACCCCGGTGGTGCTGGCCCGTGACGTCGGCGGCCCGACCGAGCGGGTGCGGACGGTCCGGCTCGGCGAGCTCGACCCGACCGAGGTGGACATGCGGACCATCCTGCTGATCGGCTCCTCGCAGACCCAGGCGGTGCAGCGCGGCGACGGCACCGAGGTGGTCTGGACGCCGCGCCGCTACCCGGACACGAACCGGTAGCGCCGAGCCCGGCCGGGTGGGGGTCCGGTCGGGCTCGCGCCACGCTCACCCGCACAAGGAAGGCTGGGAGTGCCCGAGCCGGCACCGCTCAGGGCGGTTCCGACCCGAGCACCCGCGTCCTCAGCCCGGGGAAGGGGCTCAGGAAGTCCGGCCGTCGAGGCGACCGGCTGCCGTCCCCCGCGCGGCAGCCGGCCGTGCCACGTGCGGTCGCGGCAGAAACCGGCCCGACCGACGTCGACACCTGAGACAGTACGTGCCGAAGATCCGCCCCGGTACCTCATCCGTGCACCCCCGGTCGCCCGCCGACCCTCACCGCTGCACACGGTGCACGACCGTCCGTTGCTACTGCGTCGCGCCAGGAGGGGAGTGGTGGCCGATGGGCCAGCACAGCGAGTTGGACCAGTACGCCCGTCGGCTCGACGATCTGCTGGGCCAGCTCCGGGTGCAGTCCGGCCGTCCCGAGGGCCCGGACCGGGTGGTCTCCTGGTTGGCCCGGGCCCTGGACGCCGACCTCAGACTGACCCTCACGGCCGCCGCAGACACCGACGTTGACGCCGCCGCAGACGTCGCCGCTGATGGCCAGGCGGCGCCGCCCGAGGTCGAACTGCCCGAGGTCGAACTGCCCGCGGCCCAGCGGCTCTTCCCGATCGGCCGACCCGCCCGCGCCGTGCTCGCACTGCGCCGCCCGGCGCCGCTCAGCGTCGCCGAGGCCCGGTTGGTCGGCCACGCCGAGACGGTGCTGGACCGGCTGCTGGAGGCCCGCGAGTCGGCCGCCGAGCGGGCCAGGCTGCGGGAGGTCTCGGCCTCGCTCCGGGTGGCCGCCTTCCAGCTGCTGATGGGCGGTCAGACCACGCTGGCCCGGCGGACCGCCGCCCCGCTGGCCCCCGGCGTGCTGACCCTCGACACCGCCAGGATCTACCTGGTCGACTGCGCCGGCAGTGACCGCGACGAGACCGCCCAACTGCTGGGCGAGGTGCTCGCCGGGAGCGCGCTGGTGATCCGCTGTCCGGCGCACGAGACCCAGCTGATCGTGCTGACCCCGCTCGGACCGCGCACCCCGCTGGACGAGTCCGGCTGGTGCCCGACCGGCCTGGCGCTGCGCCGGGCGCTCGTCGACCGCCTCGACCACCACCTCGGAGGCAGCACCACCGTCGAGCTGAGCCGCACCGCCGACGCCTACCGCGAGGCGTACAACGCGCTGGCCGTGGCCCGCCGACTGCCCCAGCGGTACGCCCTCTACCAGGAGCAGACCCCGCTGGCCCAGCTGCTCGAGGACCCCGCGCGCGGCTGGGCCGAGGAACTGCTGCAGCCGGTCCTCGCGCTGCCCCGCGAGCAGCGCGAGGAGGTGATCGAGACCACCCGCCTGGCACTCGCCTTCAGCCACGCGCAGACCGGCCGGATGCTGGACGTGCACCGCAACACGGTGGCCCGGCGGATCGAACGCGGCGTCAAGGCGCTCGGCCTGGACTGGGGATCGTTCCGGGACCGGGCGCTGCTGGACCTCGCGCTGCAGCTGCTGGCCCGCCCGCCGGCCGCCGCGACACCGGTGCCGGCCGGCAGCGCGCCGCCCCCGCCGCCCCCGCTGGCGGCGGTGCTCGGTGGCGAGGCCGCCCGCGCCTGGGCCCAGGCCTTCCTGGCGCCGCTCGCCGAGGACCGTCGGCCGTTGCTGCGCACCCTGGCCGGCTGGGTGACGGCCGGGGCCAACGCGCGTGACACCCGGGCCGCGCTCGGTCTGCACCACCAGACCGTGCTGGACCACCTGCGTACCGCCGAGCGGCTGCTGCAGCGCGAGCTGACGGCGGGTCGCAGCGGGGCGTACGAGCTCGCCTGGGCGCTGTGGATCAGCGGCGCCGCGACGGCGTCGACAGGCTGACGCCGACGCCATCGGCGGACCGAGCCCGGCGCCCCCGGCGGGCTGATCCCGACGCCGTTGGCGGGCCGAGCTCGCCCGCCTGCTCGCGCGGGAACGCTCCCACCGCCCGCACGCCTCGGCCCGGCTCCACAGCGCGCTCAGGCCGGGAACGCCACGCCGGTCAGCTGCTCCGAGGCCGTCCACAGCCGCGCTGCCGTGGCGAGGTCCCGGGCCCGGCGCGGCACCCGCGCGGCGGCCGGCAGGCCGGTCAGCTCGAACGGGCCGTCCGGACCGTAGTAGCCGCCGCCGACCGCCCGCTCGCTGGTCGCGGCCACCAGGCTCGGCAGCGCGCCGTACACCGGGTCCTGGGCGAGGCCGGGCAGCTGCAGCACCAGTTCGCCGGGGTTGAACGCGCCGGCCTCGCGCCCCATCAGCGGGCCGCTGCGCTGCAGGTTGGTGCGGGTGAAGCCCGGGTGTGCGGCCACGCTGCGGATACCCCAGTCGTGCCGGCCGCTGAGCCGGTCCAGCTCCTGGGCGAAGATCAGATTGGCCAGCTTGGCGCGGCCGTACGCGTCCCAGGGACGGTAGCGGCGTTCGGCGTTGAGGTTGGTCAGGTCGATCCGGCCGCGCCGGGCGGCCAGGCTGCTCACCGTGACCACCCGCGGCCGGGCGGCGGCCCGCAGCAGCGGCAGCAGGCGGCCGGTGAGCGCGAAGTGGCCCAGGTGGTTGGTGCCGAACTGGAGCTCGAAGCCGTCCTTGGTGGTGTGTCTGGTGGGCACCGCCATCACGCCCGCGTTGTTCACCAGCAGGTCCACCGGGCGGCCGCGCTCCAGCAGCACGTCGGCGAAGGAGGCCACCGAGTCCAGGCTGGCCAGGTCCAGGGTGGCGACCGAGACCCGCTCGCCGCCGTCGGCCCTGATCCGCGCTGCGGCCGCCTCGCCCTTGGCCGGGTCGCGCACCGCGAGCACCGTGTCGGCGCCCGCCAGCGCGAGCCGCCGGGCGGTCTCGAAGCCGATCCCGCTGTTCGCCCCCGTCACCACGGTCAGCCGGCCGCGCTGGTCCGGTACCACGATGTCCTTCGGGTTCCTACGGGCCACCAGGGGCTCCTCTCGACAAGTGTTCGAACCAGTCGAAGCTACCTCAGAGCAGACCCAACTCGCCCAGTACTTGGGCCACATCAGCCACTTCGGTGCCGCCCGCCGGAGGCGCGGGCCGGCGCACCACGACCACCGGCAGCCCCAGCTCACGGGCCACGGCCAGCTTCGGCGCGGTGGCCGCGCCGCCGCTGTCCTTGGTCACCAGGACATCGATCCGGTGCTCCTGGAAGACCTCCCGCTCGCCCTCCAGGGTGAACGGGCCGCGCTCCAGCAGCACGGTCAGCCGGGGCGGGAACGGCGGGTCGGGCCGCTCGACCGAGCGGGCCACCAGATGGACGTCCGTGACGCCCGCGAACTCCGACAGCCCGAGCCGTCCGGTGGTCAGCAACGCCCGCCGGCCCAGGCCGGACAGCAGCGCCGCGGCCTGCCCGAGCGAGTCCACCTCGTGCCAGCGGTCGCCCGGGACCGGGACCCAGCTGGGCCGGCGCAGGGCGAGCAGGGGAACATGGACGGCGGCGGCCGCCTCGGCCGCATTACGGCTGATGACCTGGGCGAAGGGATGCGTGGCGTCGATGAGGGTGTGCACCTGCTGCTCACGCAGCCAGTCGGCGAGGCCGGCCGCACCGCCGAAGCCGCCCACCCGTACCTCGCCCGCCGGCAGCCGCGGCTCGGCCACCCGGCCGGCCAGCGAACTGGTCACCCGCACCGTCGGCTCGGCGGCCAGCGCGGCCGCCAGCTGCCGGGCCTCGGTGGTGCCGCCGAGGATCAGGATGTGCCGCACGGGTTCCTCCAGTGGGGGTATGGATGTCTGAGGTTACGGGTGGGGCCGCCGGCGGCCGCGCCGAGCAACTGCGCAGCAGCGGCCTGCGGTCGGGATGGACGACCGGCGCCTGCGCCACCGCCGCCACCACGGCCGCGTACACCGCGCTGCTCACCGGCGAGTTCCCCGACCCGGTGGTGATCACCCTGCCGAAGGGCCAGCAGCCCGCCTTCGCCCTGGCCGGCGAGGAGTTGACGGAGGGCCAGGCCGCCATGGCGGCCGTGGTCAAGGACGCCGGGGACGACCCGGACGTCACCCACGGTGCGGTGGTGCGGGCCACCGTGCGGCTCGGCGCGCCCGGCACCGGCGTGGTCTTCCGGGCCGGACCGGGCGTCGGCACGGTCACCAAGGCCGGACTGCCGCTGCCGGTCGGCGAGCCGGCGATCAACCCGGTGCCGCGGCAGATGATGCGCGACACCGTCGCGGCCGTCGCCGCTCGGCACGGCGGCTCCGGGGACGTCGAGATCGAGATCTCCATCGACAACGGCGCCGAGATCGCCCGCAGCACCTGGAACCCGCGGCTGGGCATCCTCGGCGGCCTCTCGGTGCTCGGCACCACCGGCATCGTCGTCCCCTACTCCTGCTCGGCCTGGATCGACTCGATCCGCCGGGGCGTGGACGTGGCCAGGGCCGCCGGACGCACCCATGTGGCCGGCTGCACCGGCTCCACCTCGGAGCGGGTCGCGGTGGCCGAGTACGGGCTGCCGGAGGACGCTCTGCTGGACATGGGCGACTTCGCGGGCGCCGTGCTCAAGTACCTGCGCCGGCACCCGGTGGCGCGGCTGACCATCGCGGGCGGGTTCGCCAAGCTCTCCAAGCTGGCCGCCGGCCACCTGGACCTGCACTCGGCCCGCTCGCAGGTGGACAAGGGCTTCCTGGCCGAGCTGGCCCGCACGGCGGGTGCCGATGCCGAGCTGGTCGCCGCCGTGGCCGGCGCCAACACCGGTCTCGAGGCGGTCCAACTCTGCGGCGCCGCCGGCATCCCGCTCGGTGACGCGGTCGCCGAGGCCGCCCGGGCCACCGCCCTGGGCGTCCTGCGCGAGGCGCCGGTCGCGGTGGACGTCATCTGCATCGACCGCGCCGGCACCGTCGTCGGCCGCTGCGCACCGCTGGCGAACCGCTAGGCGAACCGCTCGGCCAACCGAGAGGGCTGGCTTTGCGTCCGCTGCTACGGCTGGCAGGAGCGGTCCCGGTCGCAGGAGTAGAGGTGGCTGTCGCGGAACTGCTCCGCGCCCAGGGTGCGGCCGACCAGGATCACCGCAGTGCGGATCACCCCGGCCGCCTTCACCTGATCGGCGATGTCCGCCAGGGTGCCGCGCAGCACCAGCTCGTCCGGGCGGCTGGCCATCGCGACCACCGCCGCCGGGCACTCGGGGCCGTAGTGCGGCAGCAACTCCGCCACCACCCGGTCCACATACCGGGCCGCCAGGTGCAGCACCAGCAGCGCCCCGCTGCGCCCCAGGGTGGCCAGGTCCTCGCCCGGCGGCATCGGCGTGGCCTGCTGGGCGATCCGGGTCAGGATCACCGTCTGCCCGACCGTCGGCACCGTCAGCTCCCGCTTCAGCGCGGCTGCCGCCGCCGCGAAGGCGGGCACGCCCGGGACCACCTCGTACGGCACGCCGACCGCGTCCAGCCGGCGCATCTGCTCGGCGACCGCGCTGAACACGGACGGGTCACCGGAGTGCAGTCGGGCCACGTCCTGCCCGGCCTCGTGCGCGGCCACCAACTCGGCGGTGATCTCGTCCAGGTTGAGCTTCGCGGTGTCGACCAGCCGGGCGTCCGCCGGGCACTGCTCCAGCAGTTCGGTCGGCACCAGGCTGCCCGCGTACAGGCAGACCCCGCAGCGCTCCAGCAGCCGCGCGCCGCGCACGGTGATCAGGTCGGCGGCGCCGGGTCCGGCACCGATGAAGTAGACGGTCACTGGGCATCTCCTCGCTTGACAACCGACCATTGCGTCACGGGCATCGCCTGCCGCCACCCGGTGAAGCCACCGACCGGTACGGCATGCGCGACGGCCAGCTTGACCAACTCGCCGCCGTGGCGCCGGTACCACTCGGTGAGCAGGGCCTCCGACTCCAGCGTCACGGTGTTGGCGACCAGTCGGCCGCCGGGGCGCAGCGCCGACCAGCAGGTCTCCAACAGGCCCGGCGCGGTGAGCCCGCCACCGATGAACACCACGTCGGGCACCGGAAGTTCGGCCAGCGCGGCGGGTGCCTTCCCGGTCAGCACGGTCAGCCGCGGCACGCCCAGCGCCCGCGCGTTGCGCACGATCCGCTCGGCCCGCACCGGATCGCGCTCCACACTCACCGCTCGGCAACTCGGGTGCGCCCGAAGCCATTCGATCGCGATGCTGCCGGAGCCACCGCCGATGTCCCAGAGCAGTTCGCCGGGCGCGGGCGCCAGCGCGGCGAGGGTCGCCGCACGGATGTGACGCTTCGTCAGCTGCCCGTCGCTCTCGTACAGTTCGTCCACCAGACCGGGGACCAGTGCGGCCCTGACGGCGCCGTCCGCCGCCCGGCAGTCCACCGCCACCAGGTTCAGCGGGTCGCCGGCCGGGTGCGTCCAGTCGTCGGCCGTCCCGGCCAGCTGCCGCTCCGCCGGACCGCCCAACTGCTCCAGCACCCGCATCCCGCTCGGCCCGTACCCGCGCTCGCGCAGCAGCTCGGCCACCACGGCCGGGGTGCGCGCGTCCGCGCTGAGCACCAGCAGCCGCCGCCCGTCGTACAGCGCGCCGGTCAGGGTGGCCGGGTCCCGTCCGACCAGGCTCACCGTCGCGGTCTCCTCCACCGCCCAGCCCAGCCGCGCGCAGGCGTGGGAGACGGCGGACGGGTGCGGCAGCACCCGCAGACGCTCGGCGCCGAGCTCCTCGGTCAGGGTGCGACCGATCCCGTAGAACATCGGATCGCCGCTCGCCAGTACCGCCACCCGGCGGTCGGCAAGGTCGGCGAACAGGCCCGGCACGGCCGGGCGCAGCGGGCTGGGCCAGGCGAGCCGCTCACCCTCGACCTCGGACGGCAGCAGCCCCAACTGCCGTGCGCCGCCGATCACCGCCTCGGCCTCGCAGAGCGCCCGCCGAGCCGTCCCGGTGAGTCCGTCCCACCCGTCGGCCCCGATCCCCACCACGGTCACCAGGGGTATCGCGGGGGCGCTGCTCACGGGGTCTCCTCCCAGCTCAGGACGGTTGCGTGGGGCAGCCTACCGGTCGGTCACCGCGGGCCTGCGGCGTACCGCCGGTTGGGACCGCGGCGACCGCCCCTCGGTCACCGGTTTCCTTCGGGTACCCTCGCTCCCATGCCCACCAGCGCAGTTCTGCCACCTCCCGCCCGCTAGGCGGGCGGCGAGGCCACGAAGACCCCGACCCGGGGTGAGTCCCCGGGGCGGCCGGTGCTGCCCGCAGACGCGATCACCGACCGGTTCACGTCTTCCGTGGGAGAACCCCTGTGTCTGCGACACCCTTCGCTACTTCGCTCGCCGCTGCGCGCCCGCTGCCCGTCGGGCGAGGGCTGCTCTACCTGCTGATCTCCGCCACCGCCTGGGGCACCGCCGGTGCCGCCGCCGCGCTGCTGTTCGGCCGCAGCGGGCTCGGCCCGATCGCGCTCACCTTCTGGCGCTCGGCCGGCGGCGTCGTCCTGCTGCTGCTCGCGGCCGCCACCGGTGGCCGCCGCGCCGCCCTGCTCCGACGCCCGGGGCTCACCCGACTCACCGTCAACGGACTCGGGCTGACGCTCTTCCAGGTCGCCTACTTCGAGGCGGTGCACGGGACCGGGCTGGCCGTCGGCACGGTGGTCACGCTCGGCGCCGCACCCGTCCTGGTGGCCCTCGGCGCCCGCCTGCTGCTGCGGGAACGGCTCGGTGTGGCGGGCCTGGTCGCGGTGGCGGGAGCGGTCACCGGTCTCGCGGTGCTGATGCTCGGCGGGGCCGGTACGCACGAGGTGCGGCCGGCCGGGGTGGCCTGGGCGCTCGGCTCCGCCGCCGGGTACGCCTGCATCACCCTCTACGGCCGCCGCACCGCCGCCAACGGTCCCGAGGCCTTCGCGACCACCTTCTACTCCTTCCTCGTCTGCGCGGTCGTCCTGCTCCCGTTCGCCGCCGGCGAGGGGCTCTGGCCCCGGCCGGACGGCCTGGCCCGCACCCTCGCCCTGCTCGTCTACACCGCCGCCGTGCCCACCGCCCTCGGCTACAGCCTCTACTTCGCCGGCGTCGCCGTGGTCCGCGCCACCACCGCGGCCGTGATCGCCCTGATCGAGCCGGTCAGCGCTGCCCTGATCGCCGTCGCCCTGCTCGGTGAGCACCGCGCCGCGGCCACCGTCGCGGGCACCGTGCTACTGCTGCTCTCGGTGACCGGCCTGGCCCTCGCCGAGGCACGGGCGGTGGCCCGGCAGACCTGACCGCCGACTCTGCAGACCTGACCGCCGACCTGGCCGATCTGACCGCCGACCCGGTCCCCGCAGGGCCGGGTCTCAGAAATCGAGCGGTGCTTCGAGCAGCGCGGTCAGCTCGCGGACCAGCGCCTCGGTCCGCTCGCCGTCCAACCCGCCCAGTGGCGCCAGCAGTTGGTCCATCAGCTGGCGGACGAGGACGACCGCGCGCGCTGCGGTCTGCCGACCCTGCTCGGTGAGCGCCAGTCGCACCGCCCGGCTGTCGGCGGGATCCGGGGTGCGGTCGATCAGGCCGGCCGTCTCCAGTGAGCGGGCCAGCTTGGAGACGTACAGCGCCTCCATCCCGATGTGGTCGGCCAGTTCGCGCTGGCTGGGGCGCAGGCCGGCACGCCCCATGCCGTAGAGCGAGCCGAGCAGGGTGTACTGCGCATGGGTGAGCCCGAGCGGGCCGAGGGCCCGGTCGACGGCGACCCGCCATTTGGTCGACAGTCGCCACACCAGGAAGCCCGCCGTGGGGCCGTTCGCCACCTCGCTCATGCAAATAGAGTACATGGCTACTATCGCGTGCCGGGCGGACGTGCCGGGCGGACGTGCCAGGCGGACGTGCCGGGCGAAGATGCTGGGCGGACGTGCCGGGCGGACGCCGAGCTGAGGCGGGGTGATCGCCGTGACAGTGTGGAAGGGTCAGTTGGACCGGAGCGGGGAGTGGGCATGGTGGAGCACGTGGTGGTCATCGGCGGGGACGCGGCCGGCATGTCCGCTGCCTCGCAGGCCAGGCGCCGGCGCGGCGCGGACGAGCTGCGGATCACCGTCTTCGAGCGCGGCTCGTTCACCTCGTACTCCGCCTGCGGCATCCCGTACTGGGTCGGCGGCCTGGTGTCCGAGGCTTCGGACCTGGTCGCCCGCACCCCCGAGCAGCACCGCGCCCGGGGCATCGACCTGCACACCGGTACCGAGGTCACCGAGCTGGACCTGACCGGCCGCCGGGTCCGCAGCCGGGAGCTCGCCACCGGCGAGCAGCGGTGGACCTCGTACGACCAGCTGGTGCTGGCCACCGGCGCCGCGCCGGTCCGGCCCGCACTGCCCGGGTTCGACGCGCCCGGGGTGCACTCCGTCCACACCCTGCCGGACGGCGAGGCGCTGCTCGACACGCTGGCGCGTACCGGTCCGGCGGACGGGCGGCGCGCCGTGGTGGTCGGCGGCGGCTACATCGGGGTCGAGATGGCCGAGGCCATGCTGCTGCGCGGCTACCAGGTGACCCTGGTGCACCGCACCCCCGAGCCGATGCCCAGCCTCGATCCGGACCTCGGCGCGCTGGTCCGGGAGGGCATGGTCAAGCTCGGCATCGAGGTGGTGCCCGGCGCCGAGGCGGTCGAGGTGCTGCTCGGGCCGTCCGGCCGGCCCCGCGCGGTGCGCAGCACGGTGGGGGAACACCCGGCGGAGCTGGTGGTGCTCGGCCTCGGGGTCCGCCCGCGCAGCGACCTGGCCCGCGCGGCCGGCCTCGCGCTCGGCATCCACGGCGGACTGCGGACGGACGAGCGGATGCGGGTGCTGGACGCCGAGGGCGCGCGGGTGGACGGCCTCTGGGCGGGCGGCGACTGCGTGGAGGTGCGTCACCTGGTCTCCGGCCGCCACGAGCACATCGCCCTCGGCACCCATGCCAACAAGCAGGGCATGGTGATCGGCGCCAACCTGGCCGGCGAAGCGCTGGCCTTCCCCGGCGTGGTCGGGACGGCGATCACCAAGGTCTGCGAGCTGGAGATCGCCCGGACCGGTCTGACCGAGCGCCAGGCGACGGCGGCCGGCCTGCAGTGGGTCACGGCGACGGTCGAGGCGAGCACCCGGGCGGGGTACTACCCGGATGCCGTCCCGATGACCGTCAAGCTGCTCGCCGAGCAGGTGAGCAAGCGCTTGCTCGGCGTACAGCTGGTGGGCGGACCGGGTGCCGGGAAGCGGATCGACGTCGGCGCGGTGGCGCTGAGCGCCCACCTGACGGTCGAACAGCTCCTCTTCCAGGACCTGGCCTACGCACCCCCGTTCTCCCCGGTCTGGGACCCGCTGCTGGTGGCCGCCCGCAAACTGGCGGCCCGGCTGTTTGGCTGACGATCAGTCAGTTCACGTAGACCGACGGGCTGCCCGCCTGGCTGGTGTCCTGCACCGGGCCGTAGGCCGCGGTGAAGTACCCGCTGGCGAAACAGGTGCCGGGCCCGCTGCTCAGGGCGAAGGACTGGTTGGTGAAGCTGATGGTCTGCGCGGTGTTGGAGGTGGTCCCCGACAGACTCGTCGGCGATGCCTGGTACTTGCAGGTCACCGTCCCCAGCAGGGTGCGCAGCACGATGGTGGTCTGGATCGGGCCGGCCGTCCCGGCGCTCAGCGTCACCGGGTTCCCGGCCGCGTCGCTGACGTTGTTGGTGTAGCTCAGGTTGTTCACGGTCACGCTGCTCACCCCTAGGACGCCGGGGACGTTGACGGCCGAGCAGTTGGCGAAGGTCTGGCTGGTCAGCGTCTCCACCGCGGTGTCCGGCGCGGCCGGGTTGCTGACCACGGTGGCGGTGAACGCCGAGGTGGCGCACTTGACGCCGGTGCCGCCGGCAGCCGTGGAGTAGAGCGTCGCGACGGTCCCACCGGCCAGCGAGGCGGTGAGCACGTCACCGGGGGCGACGGCGCTGCCACCGGCGCTGCCGTAGGTCAGCACGGAGGAGCCGGCCGCCGAGGCGGGCAGCGCGGGCAGGACGGCCAGGGCGGCGGCGGCCAGCGCCGCGCCCAGGTAGAGGCGATTGCGCACGAGGGTTTCCTCTTGTTTCTCGGGTTTGTTTCTCGGGTGGGGGAGTGTTCCTTGTGGGGGAGAAGTTCAGTGCCGGACAGAGGCGTTCGGCGCTCAGCCGAGGCGATTCAATGCCCGGCGGAGGCGTTGAGCGCGCCGGTCAGGTCGCTCACGCTGTCGTCCAGCGCCAGTGAGGTGTCGGTCCGTTGGAAGCTCACCGACCCCTTCCCGGCGCCGGCCGGGATGCCCATCGCCAGGTCGATGATCCAGTCCAGGCTGCCGCCCAGCCCGCACCCCGAGGCGCCGGGCACGGCGAAGGTGTTGTCCACCAGGGTGGCGCCGCTGAACGAGGCGATCACCGAACCGAACCCGTTCGGGTCGGTGTTGACGGCGATGGTGCCCGGGTCGCCGGTCATCGGCTGGGCGGGCGCGGGCGGCGCGGTGGTGCCGGTGGTCGGCCGCAGCACGATCGGCGAACTGTTCGATCCGATGTAGCAGTTGCCGCCGAAGAAGGCGTTGTACAGGTGCAGTTTGACCGGCAGCTTGAAGACGGGGTACGACTCGCCGGCCGCCAGCGGCGTGAAGTCGGTGACCTGACCGGCCAGTTCGACCTGCGCGAAGACGCTGGTCAGGCCTGGCAGGAAGTTGATGATTCCGGGAATGGTGATCTGCGCGGGCTGCGCCGTGAGCAGCTTCGCGCCGCTCGGTGCGACGGTCGCGTACTGGTTGGCACTGCTCCCGTCGGGGAACGTCACCTGCGGGGCCGACTTGTCCCAGTAGACCCCGAACTGCAGGGTGATCGGCGAGGTGAGCGGCACAGTCGTGGTACCGATGGTGAAAGTGCCGGCCCGGGTCACCGAGACCACGCAGCCGACCTGCAGATCACTCGGTTCCTGCAGCGGACCGGAGGCGATCGGGCAGTTGCCCATCCCGGCGTACGGGCCGCCGGGTGTGCTGACGGGCGTGCTGCCAGGCGTGCTGACGGCCTGTGCGGGCCCGCCGGCAGCCAGCAGGACGCCGGCTGCGGATGCCGCCAGTACGGATACAACTCGCTTGCGAGAAAGGTTCGTTCGAGCCATGGCAGGACTCCTCACGACGCGGCGGGTGGGCCGCGGGACGCGCACGCAGCACTCGGCGCCACGAGTGGTGCGGCGGACTGGACCAGGTGGCGAGCTCGGGTCGACAGGTCCGGCGGCTGCCACCGCCGCGCGGTATGTTCCGCGCCATACTGGGGAGTTGGACCGCGCCGAGAGCGCCGAACGGATTGGAAACCTGGGAAGGTTCTAAGCCTGGCCCACCGCAGCGTCAAGGGATGGTGCAAAAGTTGCAGATAAATCTTGAACTCGGCGTTCCAGCAGGAACATTGGCACCATCAGGCGAGCGCGCCCCGCTTCCTGGGGAGCGCAGCGGGCGGGATCCGGCCCGCTCGATCCGGCGTGGCCCCAGCCGGCTGCCGCCGGAGGTGGTGGCCGCCACCCAACGCGAGCGGCTGCTCGACGGCGTGGTGCAGGCGGTGGCCGCCGGTGGCTACGTCGGCGCCCGGGTGAGCGACATCTGCCAGGCGGCGGGCGTGACCCGGCCGGTCTTCTACGAGCAGTTCAGTGGCAAGGAGGAGGCCTTCCTGGCGGCTCACCGGCACGGCACCGCGGTGGTCGTGCGCCGGATGGAGGAGGCCTTCACCGCGCAGCCCGACTGGTGCACGGGAGTGCACGCCTCTCTGCGCGTGGTGCTGGCGATCCTCGCCGAGGTACCCGCGTTCGCGACCATGGCCGTGGTCGAGATCGACGCGGTGGGGCCGGCCGGGCGGCTGGCTCGCGAGCAACTTCGGGTGCGGCTGCGGAGGTTGTTCGTCGGCTGCCCCAAGCCGCCGACCGGCGTCTCGGCCGAGCTGCTGGTGGACACCGTGGTGGGCGGCGTCTACTCGACCATCTACCGCTACATCGCCGCCGGCCGACACGCCGAACTTCCAGGACTGCTCCCCACCTTGGCCCACTTCGCACTGGCGCCCTTCTTCGGCCCGGCGGAGGCGGAACGGCGACTGGCGCAGGCCGAGGCGGCCGGTGCGGGCTGGCGCCGGCCGGTCCTGCCGTGCGCGAACCCTTGACCCCCTGGCTACCCCGAGGTAACTTCCGGGCAAGCTGTCACGATACCTGATTGATCGTCAATTCTCCTGCCAGAGACGACAGTTGATCGCCCATCGTGGGCGCTGTCCGCGCCAGGGCAACGTGCCGCTGTGACCACAGGTTCCCCACCCCCTTCCTGGAGCAGTCATGGCCTCGTCCGAAGCACACCCTGAGAACGGCCCCGAGAGCGGCCCCGAGAGCGGCCCTGAGAGCAGCGTTGAGAGCGGAACCCCGGCTGCGCCGCGCCGTGGTCGGGTTCGGCTGCGCCGCGCCGCGCTGATGGCGATCCCCGCCTGCGTGGCCGGCGGTGTCCTGATGGCACTCACCGCGCAGGGCGTGCTGGCCGCCCAGTTCGCCATATCCGGCATGGCCTTCACGGTCACCGCCGACAAGCTCGACGGCACCGGCTTCGAGCAGTTCGGCGGTATGGACAACATGATCGACAACAGCCCGAACGCCGGGAACACCGGTGGCCAGGTGCTGGTCGCGGTCTCCGCGATCAAGTCCGCCTCGCTGACCAACCTGTGCCAGAGCGTCAACCTCGGCGGCACCAACCTGAAGATCACCGCCGGCACCGGCAGCACCCCGGTGACCGCCACCGGACTGACCACCGACTCGGACCTGCTCTCCGGCGACGCCTCCTTCAACAACATCGAGATCGGCGGCGACGCCAGCACCTTCACCAAGGCGGGCGTCCAGGGTCCGGCCGGCGTCTTCGGTCAGCAGGCGGACACGGTGACCATCGACCACCTGCGACAGGACAACTACGCCACCACGGCCGCCACCTTCAAACTGCCCGGCCTGCACCTGAGCTTCAGCGACACGGGCTGCTGAGGATGGCCGACGCCGCCGTGACGCGCTTCAAGAAGTGGCGAGGCGCCCGCCCGTTCTGGGGCGGCACCCTGGTCACCCTGGCCGGCGCGGAGATCCTGTTCACCGAGAAGGCCCCGCTGCCGGTCGTCCTGCACATCGGCATGCAGGGCCTGGCGGGCTACCTGGTCCCCGCCGTGCTGGTGCTCTGCGGGCTGCTGCTGCTCTTCAGCCCGGCGCAGCGGCTCTTCTACTCCATCCTGGCGGTGCTGCTCACCCTGGCCAGCTGGCTCACCTCCAACCTCGGCGGCTTCCTGTTCGGCCTGTTGCTGGGTCTGGTCGGCAGCTGCCTCTCCTTCGGCTGGCTGCCCGACCAGCCGGCCCGCCGCCGACGCCGCGTCCGCGCGACCGGCAACTGACGGCCGCTCAGCCCTGCCCTCGCGGATGCCCACCCAGTCCGCGGGGGCAGGTCACCTGCGTCAGGCCTGTGCGTTGCGGGCCTGCGCGTTTCGGGCTTGCGGGTTTAGGGCTTGCGGGTTTTCGGGTCCGGGTACCTCGAGCGTTCATATGATCGGCGGCGTCGGCCGGTGCGACGAATTGCGATGAATGAGGGGTGGTCGCCGGTGGTGCTGCAGGTGCGAGGCATCGTCCTGCCGGAGCGCGAGGAGCGGTCCTTCTGGATCGACGGGGACCGACTGCGGACCGAACCGGTCCCGGGTGCGGAGCTCGTCGTGGACGGCGGCTGGCTGCTGCCCGGCCTGGTCGACGTGCACACCCACCCGGGGACGGAGAGTCGCGAAGGCCCGTTCAGCGAGCAGCTGCTCCGCCGACACCTGACCGACCACCGTGACGCCGGGGTGCTGCTGGTGCGCACCCCCGGGACCGCCTCCCGGATCCCGGACTGGGTGGACCAGGACCCGGAGCTGCCGCGCGTCCGCTCGGCCGGACGCTGGCTGGCCACACCCGGCCGGTTCTTCCCCGGCTTCGGACGGGACGTCACCGAGGCCGACCTGGTGCAGGCCGCCGTCGAAGAGGTCAAGGCCTCCTCCGGGTGGTGCAAGGTGATCGGGGACTGGAAGCACGACCAGCCGGCGCTCCCGCTGGAGACCCTCACCGCCGTGGTGCAGGCCGTGCACGCGATCGGTGGCCGGGTGGCCGCGCACTGCCAGACCTCCGAGGGCAGTCGCAACGCCGTGCTGGCCGGGGTCGACAGTCTGGAACACGGCATGCACCTGGATCCTGAGCTGATTGACCGGATGGCCGCCCAAGGCACCGCGTTCGTCCCGACGCTCAGCGTCCTCGGCGCCGGGGCGGACCGACGGCGCGCATCGGCGCCGGGACCGGGTCGGGACTGGTGGCTGGCCGGCTGGGAAGGCATGCTGCCCAATGTCAGGGCGGCGCACGAGGCCGGCGTCACCGTGCTGGCCGGAACCGACAGCCTGCCGTGCGGCACCGTCGGCTCCGAGGTGGACTGGCTGGTGCGGGCCGGCCTGTCGGCGGAGGCGGCGCTCGGCGCGGCCTCCTGGTCGGCCCGGTCCTGGCTCGGTCTGCCCGGGCTGGTGGACGGCGGCCTCGCCGACCTGGTCGCCTACGACACCGACCCGACGCTCGACGCCGCGGCCCTCGGCCACCCGAGCCGCATCATCCTTCGCGGCCGCGTCGTCGCCTGAAAGTCGACCGGCCCGACGTTGGACGGCCCGACGTCGACCAGCCCGAGGTTGGACGGTCCGACGTTGGACGGTTTAGGGCATCCGTATGACGTGGACATCGAATCCTGCCCGATTCCGGGCAGGATTCTTTGTTTTTTCGAGCCTTCGACCTAGGCTCACTCTCCGTGCCCAGTACTCCGCCGCCGCAGCCGCTCTTCGCGGATCTGCTCGCGCACCTCACCCGGACCAGCGTGCTCGGTCCCGGGGAGGCCGCCCGGGTGGTGGCCGAGGTGCTGGCGTACTTCTCGGAGACGGCCACCGAGTTCGTGCAGCGCCGGCATGCGGAGCTCCAGTCCCGTGGGTTGACCAACGAGCAGATCTTCGCCCGGATCACCGAGGAGCTGCCGGCTCGCCGGGTCGCCGCGCCGGAGCTGTCGACGCGGCAGCTGCGGCGCATTGTCTACGGATAGCGCGATGACCAGCGACCAGTGACCACTGACGGATGACAGCTGACAAATTTCAGAATCTGTCAGCTGTCATCCGCCGACCGTCATCCCTCGACCGTCACCCGCCGACCGTCATCCGTCAACTGAAAACCCCTCACCCTTAGGAGCCACCCCTCCCATGTGCGGAATCGTCGCCTACATCGGTCCCAAGGACGCCACCCCCTTCCTCCTCGAAGGTCTGCAACGCCTGGAGTACCGCGGTTACGACTCCGCCGGTGTCGCCGTCACCGGGAAGGGCGCCGGCCTCAAGGTGCGCAAGGCCAAGGGCCGGGTCGCCGACCTGGCCGCCACCGTCCCCGCCCGCTTCAAGGGCGCCACCGGCATCGGCCACACCCGCTGGGCCACCCACGGCGAGCCGAGCGACGCCAACGCCCACCCGCACCTGGACAACGCCGGCCGCTTCGCCGTCGTGCACAACGGCATCATCGAGAACGCCGACCAGCTGCGGGCCCGCCTCACCGCCGAGGGCGCCGTCTTCACCTCCGAGACCGACACCGAGGTGCTGGTCCACCTGATCGCCGCGCACTCCGGCGAGGGCACCGACCTGGAGGAGGCGGTCCGCGCCGCCCTCGCCCTGGTGGTCGGAACCTACGGCATCGCCGTGCTCGACGCCGAGCAGCCCGACCGGATCGTGGTGGCCCGCAACGGCAGCCCGATCGTGCTGGGCATCGGTGAGAAGGAGATGTTCGTCGCCTCCGACGTCGCCGCCCTGGTCCGCTACACCCGCCAGGTGGTGCACCTGGAGGACGGCGAGCTCGCGGTGATCCGCGCCGAGGGCTTCCGCACCTTCACCGAGGACGCCCGCCCGACGACCCGTCAGCCCTCCACGGTGGACTGGGAGATCGACTCCTACGACACCGCCGGCCACGCGCACTTCCTGAGCAAGGAGATCCACGAGCAGCCCGCGGCCGTCGAGCGCACCCTGAGCGGCCGCCTCGACGAGCGGTTCGCCACCGCGCACCTGGGCGGCCTCAACATGGACGCCCGCGAGCTGCGCGACATCCGCCGGGTGAAGATCATCGGCTGCGGATCCGCCTACTACGCCGGCCAGATGGGCGCCCAGCTGATCGAGGAGCTGGCCCGGATCCCGGCCGACTCCGAGCCGGCCTCGGAGTTCCGCTACCGCAACCCGGTGATCGAGGCGGACACCCTCTACGTCGCGGTCAGCCAGTCCGGCGAGACCTACGACACGCTGGCCGCCGTCCAGGAGGTCAAGCGCAAGGGCGGCCGGGTGCTCGGCGTGGTCAACACGGTCGGCAGCGCGATCGCCCGGGCCTGCGACGGCGGCATCTACCTGCACGCGGGCCCGGAGATCTCGGTCGCCTCCACCAAGGCGTTCACCTCCACCGTGGTCGCCTTCGCGCTCCTCGCCCTGCACTTCGGTCGGATCAACGACCTCTCGCCGGCCGACGGGCGCCGCATCGTCGAGGGTCTCAAGGCGCTGCCCGGCCAGATCCGCGAGATCCTCCAGCAGGAGAAGGAGATCGCCGAGCTCGCCGCCGAGTACGCCGACTGCCAGGGCATGATGTTCATCGGTCGGGTGCGCGGCTACCCGGTGGCCCGTGAGGGCGCGCAGAAGCTGAAGGAGATCAGCTACGTGCACGCCGAGGCCTACCCGGCCTCCGAGCTGAAGCACGGCCCGCTGGCCCTGATCAGCCCCGAACTGCCCACCGTGGCCCTGGTCCCGGACGACGAGCTGCTCGACAAGAACCTCACCACCCTCGGCGAGATCCGGGCCCGGGCCGGCCGCGTGCTGGCCATCGCCCACCGGGCTCCCGACCCCAAGCTCGCCAACCACGCCCTGCTGATCCCCAAGAACGAGCCCGAGCTGGACCCGCTGCTGCTCAACATCCCGCTCCAGCTCCTCGCCTACCACGCCGCGGTGGCCCTCAAGCGGGACGTCGACAAGCCCCGCAACCTGGCCAAGTCGGTCACCGTCGAGTAGTCGCCGGCCCCACGAGCACACCGGCGGGGAGCCGTAACCCCTCGGCTCCCCGCCGGTTCAGCTCCCTGCCGGTTCAGCTCACGCGCCCTCAGCTCCCCGCCAGCGTGAACGCCGCGTTCACCAGCGCCACATGACTGAACGCCTGCGGAGTGTTCCCGAGCTGACGATCCGTCAGCGGATCCCACTCCTCCGACAGCAGTCCCAGGTCGTTCCCCAGTCGCACCGTCCGGTCGAACAGCTCGTGCGCCTGGTCGCGCTCGCCGATCGTGGCCAGCGCGTCCGCCAGCCAGAACGAGCAGGCCACGAAGGCGCCTTCGGTGCCGGCCAACCCGTCCTGCCGGTACCGGCGGACGAACCCGCCGTGGTCCAGCCGGTCCCGCACCGCCGCGACCGTGCGCCGCGCCCGGGGGTCGTCCGGTGGCAGGAATCCGGTCTTCACCACGAACAGCGTGGCCGCGTCCAACTCCCGCCCGCCGTAGTGCTGGACGAAGACGCCGAGCCGCTCGTCGTAGCCGTGCTCGCAGACGTCGGCGTGCACGGTCTCGCGCAGTGCCCGCCAGCGGTCGAGCGGCGCGGGCAGGCCGGTGGCCTCGGCCAGTTTGACGGCGCGGTCGGCGGCCACCCAGGTCATCACCTTGGAGTGGACGAAGTGCCGGCGGCGGCCGCGTACTTCCCACAGACCCTCGTCCGGTTCGCGCCAGTGGGTCTCCAGGTAGGCCATCAGCGAGCGCAGCAGCCCCCAGACCTGGCGCTCCATCGGGACCCCGGCCGCGAAGGCCAGGTGCAGGGTGTCCACCACCTCGCCGTAGACGTCGAGTTGGAGTTGGCCGACGGCCGCGTTGCCGAACCGTACCGGCGCCGAGTCGGCGTAGCCGGGCAGCCAGGCCGCCTCGGTCTCCGGCAGTCCGCGTTCGCCGGCGACGCCGTAGACCGCCTGCAGGTCCCCGGGGTCGCCGGCGATGGCCCGGAGCAGCCAGCGCCGCCAGGCCGCCGCCTCCTCCCGGAATCCGCCGCGCAGCAGCGCCGACAGGGTCATGCTGGAGTCGCGCAGCCAGCAGTAGCGGTAGTCCCAGTTGCGTTCGCCGCCCAGCACCTCGGGGAGCGCGGCGGTGGGCGCGGCGACGATCCCGCCGGTGGGCGCGTAAGCCAGTGCCTTCAGGGTGATCAGCGAGCGCAGTACCGCGTCCTGCCAGGGCCCCTGGTAGCGGCAGCCGTCGGCCCAGTGCTGCCAGCGCTCGGTGGTCTCGCGCAACTCGCGGGCGGGGTCGACCCGGTGGGCGCCGGGTCGGTGCGAGGGCTGCCAGGTGAGGACGAACGGGATGCTGTCGCCGGCGCGGACGGTGAACTCCGAGCGGGTGGCGCCGTCCTGACCGTAGGTGTGCACCCCGTCGGGGACTCGCAGCCAGGCCGAGTCGGGTCCGGCGACCGCGACCCGGTGGTGGTCGGTGCGCCGCACCCAGGGCACGATCCGCCCGTAGTTGAACCGCAGGCGAAGGTCCCCGGCCATCGGCACCTCTCCGGCCAGGCCGGTGACGATCCGGATCAGTTGCGGATTGCCCTCGCGCTGCGGCATGAAGTCGGTGACCTGCACCGTTCCGCCCGGTGCGGTCCAGCGGGATTCCAGCACCAGTGTGCCGTCCCGGTAGTTGCGGGAGACCTGGTAGCTTTCGGGGTCATTGGGAGCCAGTCGCCAATGGCCGTGTTGCTCCTCGCCGAGCAGTGCGGCGAAGCAGCTCGGCGAGTCGAAACGAGGCAGGCAGAGCCAGTCGACCGAGCCGTCCCGGGCCACCAGGGCGGCGGTCTGCAGGTCCCCGATCAGGGCGTAGTCCTCGATCCGTCCCGCCATGCGGCCATTGTCCGCTGCACTGGGAGAGTCGGCAGGCCCACCAGGCGGCCGCGCCGCCGCCGCTTGCGGTGAGCACGCGTCCGTAGGATGATCTTTGTGCCTCTTGTCTATTTCTGTGTCGGAAGGGGTCCCTGATGCGGCGACCGTCGTGGGTGCCCGCGGGTATGGATCTTGACCGGCCGGCAGCGGCCCGCGTGTACGACTACTACTTGGGTGGTTCCCACAATTTCGCGGCCGACCGCGAGATGGCGCGCAAGGCCATCGAGATGTGGCCGGACCTCCCGCTGATCATGCGGGCCAACCGCGCCTTCCTGCGCAGGTCGGTCACGTTCCTGGCCGAGCAGGGCTTCACCCGCTTCCTGGACATCGGCTCCGGCATACCGACCTTCGGCGCGGTGCACGAGGTGGCCCGGCAGATCCAGCCGGACAGCCGGGTGGTCTACGTCGACAAGGACCCGGTCGCGGTCGCGCACAGCCGGCTGCTGCTGCAGGACGACAAGCTCAGCGCCGTGGTCGACGCCGACCTCACCAACCCCGAGGACCTGCTCTCCCGCCCCGAAGTGGTCGAGCTGCTGGCGCCCGGCGAGCCGGTGGCGCTGCTGCTGGTCGCGGTGCTGCACTTCGTCACCGACGAGCAGGACCCGGAGGGCATCCTGGCCACGCTGCGTGACGCACTGCCGAGCGGCAGCGCGCTGGCGATCTGCCACGCCTCGCTGGAGGGCCGCCCGGACCAGGCCGAGACCCACCAGGCGCTGTACAACCGGACACCCACCCCGATGACCATGCGCGCGGCCGACCGGATCAACCGCTTCTTCGACGGCTTCGAGCTGGTCGAGCCCGGCGTGGTCTACCTGCCGCAGTGGCGCCCGGACGAGCCCGCCGCGGTCGGTGAACACCCCGAGCGGATGGTCGGCCTGGTCGGCGTGGGGCTCTTGCCGTGACCAGACCCCAGCCGGCAGGCGACCGCACGCTGACTCCCACCGCCGGGCAGCGCTTCCCCGACCCGGCGCAGTGGGGGCAGCTGCTGCGCAGCAGCCAGGGGGCCGCGATGCACCCCGACGCGCTGCACCGGCTGGTCAGCCGCACCGCCGAGCTGCTGCACCAGGCCCAGGCCGAGGCGCTGCTGGACACCGGCTCGGCCGCCGAGGCCGGCGCGCTGCTGGTCGAGGCGCACTTCACCGACCCGGACCTGCTGGCCCGGGCGATCGGCCTGCTGCAGGCCGGCGGCGCCGGGCAGCCGCACAGCGCCGAGCTGGCCGGGGCGTTCGCGGCCGGCTGGGCCGAGGCGCTGCGCGAGCGCACCCTGCAGGAGCAGGAGGCGATACGGCTGGCCGCGGACACCGCCCGCCGGGAGGCCGAGCGCGCGCTGCGCGAGTCCGAGGCCCGGTTCCGCGCACTCTTCGAGAGCGCCGCGATCGGCATCGGCATCGGCGACGTCGAGGGCAACATCCTGGCCGTCAACAAGGCGTTGCAGGAGATCTTCGGCGCCCGCCCGGAGGACATGCAGGGCCGCCGGGTCAACGACCTGGTGCACCCCGAGGACAGCCCGGGCGTCTGGGAGGCGTACGAGGAGCTGGTCAGCGGCAAGCGCGAGCACTTCTCCTTCGACAAGCCGTACTACCGCCAGGACGGCGAGGTGGTCTGGACCCACCTGACCTGCTCGCTGATCCGCGACGACGACGGCACCCCGGTCTACCAGGTGGCGATGCTGGAGGACATCACCGACCGTTACCGGCTGCAGGAGCGGCTGCGCCACCAGGCCACCCACGACCCGCTGACCGGCCTGCCCAACCGCTCGGCCTTCTTCGAGCGGCTGGAGGCGGTCTTCGACGCGCCCGAGCCGGGAGCCAGGTTCGGGCTGTGCTACGTGGACCTGGACGGCTTCAAGGTGGTCAACGACAGCCTGGGCCACGAGATGGGCGACCAGCTGCTGGCCGCCGTCGCACTGCGGCTGGAGTCCGCGCTGCGCCCGCTGGGGCACCTGGTGGCGCGCCTGGGCGGCGACGAGTTCGTGGTGCTGCTGGAGGACTGCCGGGGCGAGCAGGAGGCGGTGGCGGCGGCCAAGACGGTGCTGGCGGCGCTCGCCAAGCCGGTGCCGATCGACGGGCACCGCCTCGCGATCGGCGCCAGCGTCGGGGTGCTGGAGCGGCCGGTCGCGGCGACCACGCCGATGGCCGCCGTGCGGGCCGCCGACCTGACCCTGTACCGGGCCAAGGAGGAGGGCCGCGGCCGCTCTTCGACCCGCAGCGCAACGCCCGCGCGGTGAGCCGCTACGCGGTCTCGGTGCGGATGCCGGTGGCGCTCGATCGCGGTGAGTTCTTCATCGACTACCAGCCGCTGTGCAACCTGGTCGACGGCCGGCTCTCGGCGGTGGAGGCGCTGGTCCGCTGGCGTCACCCGCAGCTGGGCGTGCTCGGCCCGGACGAGTTCATCGGCACCGCCGAGGAGACCGGCCTGATCATGCCGCTGGGCCGCTGGGTGCTGGAGCAGGCCTGCGGGCAGGCCGCCGACTGGGTCGAGCAGTTCGGCGACCGGGCGCCGCAGATCAACGTCAACCTGGCGGTCCGTCAGGTCCGCAACGCCGGACTGGTCTCGGACATCGACCGGATCCTGCGCTCCTCGGGCCTCGATCCCAGCCGGCTGCAGCTGGAGATCACCGAGAGCGCCGTGGTCGGCCCCGAGGACGAGTCGCTGCGGGCCCTGCACTCGCTGGTGGACATGGGCGTCTCGCTGGCCATCGACGACTTCGGCACCGGCTGGTCCAACCTGGCCTACCTGCGCGACCTGCCGGTCTCCAGCCTGAAGATCGCCGGCTCCTTCGTCAGCGACCTCAAGGACTCCGGACGCGAGCAGGTGCTGGGCTGGCGGATCGTCGGCGGCCTGGTGTCGCTGGCCCACACGCTGGGACTGACCGTCACCGCCGAGGGCGTGGAGAACGCCGACCACGCGGAACGGCTGCGCTCGATGGGGTGCGACCGGGCGCAGGGCTGGCACTTCGGGCGTCCGACTCGGCCGCAGGAGATCGCCCGGCGAATCCTCGAATCGGACAAATAGCCACAAACCTCTTGACGTGGGCCGCTTTCGGCGCCCATGATGGGCCCATCGGGGGTGTTTTTGGGGAGGCCAGTGGGGGACGTGAGCGGGGGGCCAGTGGGGAGCGGGGGAATCTAATCCGCCAGGGCAACCCGTGTGCCTATCAGGCCCTGCCCTTGCCTCAGGAGAGGCAGTTCGCGATGACTTCCACTATGCCACCGAGGACCGTGCCGCCGAGCACGGACTACGGCCGTCGGGCTGACGACCGTCTGCTGCGCCGGTCCGGTGACCGGTCCCAGGTCAGACACACCGTCAGTCTGGTCGTCCCGGCCCGCGACGAGGCCCGCAACATCCCCTGGGTGTTCGAGCAGATCCCGCGCTGCGTGGACGAGGTGGTGCTGGTCGACGGCGATTCGCAGGACGCAACGCTGCGGATGGCCAGCACCTGTCTGCCGAGCGTGCGCAGCGTGCGCCAGAGCGGTCCCGGCAAGGGCACCGCACTGCGCACCGGCTTCGCCGCCGCCACCGGCGAGTACATCGTGATGATCGACGCCGACGGCTCGATGTCCCCCGGCGAGATCCCGCACTACCTGCACTTCCTGGACCACGGCTACGACTTCGTCAAGGGCTCGCGGTTCCTCTCCGGCGGCGGTTCGCTCGATCTCACCGCCGTCCGCTCGCTCGGCAACCGCGCCCTGCTCGCCGTAGTCAACCGGCTGTACGGCGCGCGGCTGACCGACCTCTGCTACGGCTACTGCGCGTTCCGGCGCGGCTTCCTGGACACCCTGGAACTGACCGCCAGCGGCTTCGAGATCGAGGCCGAGATGATCGCGCACGCGCTGCGCAAGGGACTTCGGATCGCCGAGGTCCCCAGCCTGGAACTCCCTCGCCGCAGCGGGCGCTCGCACCTGCATGCGGTCTCGGACGGCCGACGGGTACTGCGGACCCTGATCGCCGAGCGCCCAGGCGCCCGGCCCGCACAGACGAAGGCCGTGGGGGAGCGATGAACGGCTCCGACCGGTGCGCCGAAGCGGCCTGCCCCCGCCTTGCCGCCCGCGACTCGCTCTACACCCCCGTCCGGGTCGTCGAGCTGGACCTGGACAACCCGTGGGAGCTGCGCTCCCCCGCAGGCCAGGGTCCCGCCCACCCCGACGGACGCGTGTTGGCGTTGGTGCGGCTGCACGGACACCCGCTCGGACTGGTTTCTGCCACCGGCGCTCCTGGCCACGAAGCCGGGCTGTGCCGGGCACTGGTCGATGCCGCTCATCGCGAACTCGCCGTACCGATCGCCCGACACCTCGCGGCCGACGCCGCGTCCACCGGCGCCCCTTCCGCCACCTCAACCACCGCAGCCCCCGGAGCGCGCCCCTGTCGGGCGGGCCGCGCCCGGGTGCTTGCGGATCCGCCCGCGATCAGCGCCGTGGTCGCCACCCACAAGCGGGTGGACATGCTGCGCGGCTGCCTCGACTCCCTCCTGCGGACCGGCTATCCGTGGGTCGAGGTGATCGTGGTCGACAACGCCCCGGACAGCGGGCAGGCCGCCGAACTGGTGCGCACCCGCTATCCGGGGCAGGTGCGCTACCTGGCCGAGCCGGTGCCGGGCGTGGCCAGCGCACACAACCGCGCACTGCCGCTGCTCCGCAGCGAGATCACGGCCTTCGCCGACGACGACACCCTGGTGGACGCCGACTGGCCGTTCGCGATCGCCGAGACCTTCGCCCGCTCACCGCGGATCGGCTGCGTGACCGGGCTGATCCTGCCCGCCGAACTCGCCACCGCCGCGCAGGCCACCCTGCAGGCGCACGGCGACTACGAGAAGGGCTTCGAGGAGCGCAGCTACTCGCTGGACCAACCGCCCGACGACCCGCTCTTCCCGTTCGCCGCCGGCCGGTTCGGCTCCGGTGCCAACATGGCGTTCCACACCGAACTGCTGCGCCGGATCGGCGGGTTCGACCCGGTGATCGGCACCGGGACGCGCGCGCTCGGCGGTGAGGACCTGCTCTCGCTGTTCCGGGTGGTGGCCAGCGGCAGCACCCTGGCCTACCAGCCCGAGTCGATCGTCTGGCACCGGCACCGGCGCAACCCCGAGGCGCTGCCAGTGCAGGCCTTCAACTACGGTGCGGGACTGGCCGCCTACGTGATCGCCGCAGTGCTGGCCGAGCCCCGGCTGCTGCCTGCGCTGCTGCGCCGGCTGCCGCGCGGCATCGCCTACGCGCTCTCCCGGGCGCGGATCGACCCCGCCCCAGAGGGCGAGTGGTCGCGTCGACTCTCGCTGCTCGAACTCCAAGGGCTGCTCTACGGACCGGTCGGCTACCTGCGCAGCCGGTACCGCGCACGGCAACTGCCGCAACGGAGCTGAGCACGCCATGGCCACCCGCACCGCTCCCGCCCGGCTACCGCAGCAGTCGCTCTGCCGACCGTATCCGACCATCCTGCGGGCCCGCTTGCGGTCCGCCCTGGCCACCGAGCCGCTGCTGCGCAACGGGCATGTGCTGACCATCAGTTCTGTGCTCACCGCCGGCCTGGGCGCGGTCTTCTGGCTGCTCGCCACCTCCTGGTACAGCGCCGACACCGTGGGCCGCAGCTATGCGGCGCTGGGCACGGTCGCGCTGCTCGCCGGGATCGGCCAGTTGAACCTGGACGACCTGCTGGTCCGCTTCGTGCCGGTGGCCGGCCGGCGCACCCGCCGCCTGGTGCTGCACTGCTACGCCGTCGGCGCGCTGTGCAGCGCGCTGGCGGCGCTGCTCTTCCTCCTCCTGCTGCCCGAACTCGCCCCGAACCTGGGCTTCCTGCGGCATCCGGCGCTCGCCGCCTGCTTCGTGGCCGCCACCGCCGGATACGCGCTCTTCGTGCTCCAGGACGGCGCGCTGACCGGACTGCGCCGGGCCAACTGGGTGCTCGGCGAGAACGCGCTGTTCGCCGTGGTCAAGACCGGGCTGCTGGTCGGCTGCGCCGCCTGGGCGCTGGACTCGGGCATCCTGCTCTCCTGGACCGGCGCCCTGATCACCTCGCTGCTGGTGACCAACTACTTCCTGCTCAAGCGGGCGGTGCCGGTGCACCAGGGCGGCGACCGCGGCGGCACCGCGCCACCCCAGCGGCTGGTCGGCTACGCCGCCGCGGACTACTTCGGCGCCATCTTCCGGATGGCGGCCTACGACCTGATGCCGCTGCTGGTCCTGAACATCCTCGGCGCCGCACCGAGCGCCTACTTCTCGCTGGCCTGGGTGATCGCCTACACGCTCTACCAGGCCGCCTACAACATGGGCAGTTCGCTGATCGTCGAGGCGGTGCGCGAACCCGGCCGGCTCGGCGAGCACGGCCGCCGGGTGCTGCGGCACACCACCCTGGTGCTCACCGCCGTGATCCTGGCCGTCGAGGTGGCCGCGCCCTGGCTGCTGGGGCTCTTCGGCCCCGACTACGCCGCGCACGGCACCGGCGTACTGCGCCTGCTGGTGCTCGCCGCGCTGCCCAACCTGCTGGTCAGCGTGGCCATCGACGTGGCCCGCGCACGGCGCCGGCTGGTCTGGGCGATCGTCCTCCAACTCGCGCTCTGCGCCATGGTCCTGACGCTTGGCGTACTGCTGCTTCCGGTGCTCGGCATCGCCGGGGTCGGGGTGGCCTGGCTGGTGGCCGAGGGTGCGCTCTGCGTCCCGCTGCTGGCCACGCTGCCGCGCTGGCTGCCGGCACCCGCGAGGAGGTCACAATGACCAGTGAAACCGGGATGACCAGCGACGCCGGGACGAGCAGCGACGCCGGGATCACCAGCGACACCGGGACGGCCGGTGGCCCGGCGGCGGCGCCGGTGCCGTGCCGGCCGAGCCTGTCCGTGGTGATCTGCGCCTACACGGTGGACCGTTGGGACGACCTGCGGGCCGCGATCCGCTCGGTCCGGGCCCAGCGGCCGCCCGCCGACGAGATCGTGCTGGTCGTCGACCACTGTCCGGAGCTGCTCTTCCGGGCCCGCGAGACCATCGACGGCGTCCGGATCGTCGGCAACCAGGAGCACCAGGGCCTGTCCGGGGCCCGCAACACCGGGCTGGCGGTGAGCCACGGCGACGTGATCGCCTTCCTGGACGACGATGCCGAGGCCTGCCCCGACTGGACCGCCCGACTGCTGGACGGCTACCGCGACCAACGGGTGCTCGGCGTCGGCGGCCTGGTCCGGGCGAACTGGGAGGCCGGGCGGCCGCGCTGGTTCCCGCGCGAGTTCGACTGGGTGGTCGGCTGCTCCTATCGCGGCCTGCCCGAACACCGCTCGCCGGTACGGAACTTCATCGGCGCCAACATGTCCTTCCGGCGGTCCGAGCTGCTCGCTGTGGGCGGCTTCCGCACCGATCTGGGCCGGATCGGCAGCCGCCCGCTCGGCGGCGAGGAGACCGAACTGTGCCTGCGGGTCAGTGCCCGCACCCCGGACGCCGTGCTGCTCTACGAGCCGGGCGCGGCGGTCCGCCACCATGTGCCGGCCCGGCGCGCCACCTGGACCTACTTCCGGGCCCGCTGCTACGCCGAGGGGCTCTCCAAGGCGGTGGTGGCCCGGTACGCCGGCGCCGGCCCGGCCCTGGCCAGCGAACGCGGCTACCTGCGCTCGGCGATCCCTCGGGCCTTCGTGCACGGCCTGCGACCGGGCGGCGACGCCTCCCCGCGCACCACGGCCGCACTGGTCACCGGGGTCGGCAGCGCCGTGCTGGGCTACGCGGTCGGCCGGCTGCGGGTGCTGTGGAGCGCACTGGCGAGCCGGGCCCGGCTGCTGGTCGGCCCGTCGGCGGGGGGCCCGCCATGACCGAGGTACCGGTGCTGCTCTACCACTCGATCTCCGACGACCCGCCGTCCTGGATCGCGCCGTTCACCGTGACCCCACGGGTCTTCGTCGAGCAGCTCGACCGGCTCATCGACAGCGGCCGCACCGTGCTCCCGCTGCGCCGGCTGGTCGCGGCCCAACGCGGTGGCCACCCGCTGCCCGAGCGCGCCGCGGTGCTCACCTTCGACGACGGATTCGCCGACTTCTACTGGGCGGCGGCCCCGGCGCTCACCGCCCGTGAGCTGCCCGCCACCCTCTTCGTGACCACCGGCGCCGTCCATCCGCCCGGGATCGAGGCCGAGGGCAGCCTGCTGCCGTACGCGCCGATGCTGACCTGGCGTCAGATCACCACCCTGGACGCGCTCGGCTTCGAGATCGGTGGCCACTCGCGCACCCACCCGCAGCTGGACACCCTGCCGGGCCGCCGGCTCTGCGAGGAGATCGCCGGCTGCAAACGGCAGTTGGAGGAGGCGCTGGGGCATCCGGTGGCCGCCTTCGCCTACCCGCACGGCTACTTGAGCGCGACGGTGCGGCGCAAGGTGCAGAAGGCCGGCTGGAGTTCGGCCTGTGCGGTGGCCAACGCCTTCAGCTCGCCGGCCGACGACCCGCTGCGGATCGCCCGGTTGATGGTGATGGCCGACACGCCGGCCGAGCGCTTCCAGGAGTGGCTGGACGGCGTCGGCGCGCCGGTGGCGCCCTACCCGGAGCACTGGCGCACCCGGGGCTGGCGGGCCTACCGTCGGCTGCGCGCCAAGATCGGCCGCCCGGTCGGCGGCCCGCCGGCCGAGCCGACCACCGCTTAGCGCCGGTCCGTACCGGGTAGCCGTCCGCGGCAATCGTCGACAGTCATCGTCCGCAGGTCAGTGCTGCCAGATCCGCACCCAGTCCACCTGCATGGTGGCGGAGTTCACCGATTCGGGCGGCGGGCTCGGGAAGCCGACCGCGAGGTTGAGCAGCACCTCCATCGCCCCGGTCGGGATCTTGGCCGGGTCGGTCACCTTGAACCGCTGCACCCCGTCCACGTACCAGGTGACGGCGTCGCTCTCCCAGTCCACGGCGAAGACGTGGTAGCCGGCCGCGAAGTCCTGCGGTCCGTAACTGCCCTGCTCGATCTGGTCCGAGCCGTCGGGCGCCGGCCAGTGCAGGGTCAGCTCTACGGACTGGGTGGTGCCGATGAACTCCGCCGCGTCGATCTCCGGCGGGACGCTGCGGGTGTCGGGCATCAGCCAGAAGGCCGGGAACATCCCGCCGGCGGCCGGGACCCGGACCGCCGCCGCGAAGTAGCCGTGGGTGAAGGTGTGTCGCGGGGTGGCGTTCCAGGAGTCGCGGCCGGTGCTGACCATGCCGGAGCGCCAGGAGTACTGATGGCCGTCGGTGCCTTTGGTGTTCTCCCGCTGGGCGGTGAGGTTCAGCGCGCCGTCGGCCAGCTTCACCTGGCCGGGCAGGTACCACTCGAGCTCGTTGTTGCCGGAGTTGGTGCAGCCGCCGTCGTTCCAGTCGTAACAGGTGGTCCAGTCGGCCGAGTTCAGCGTGGAGCCGAGGAAGTCGTCCTGCATGACCAGATGCCACGGGCCGGGGGCGGCCGGGGCGGAGGGGCCCGCCGAGTTCCGCGACCCGCCGCCCGCCGCCCCCGCTGGGCTGCCCGGGCCCTTTCCGCCCGCACTGCCGCAGGCGGCGGTGAAGGCGAGCAGCCCGGCAGCGGCCAGTGCGGCGGCGGTGCGGGCGTGGCGGCCCCGGCCGGTACGGGAGTCGGGCTTGGCCGAGCCCGGCTTTCCGGCGACGGGCGACGGGCTGGCCGCCCCGCCGCGGTCGGCCCGTCGGCCGAGCCACCCGGTGAACAGGGTGAGCAGCGTGGTGACGGTGGCCAGCGCGGCCAGCGCCCGCACGGTGCTGAAGCCACGGGTGAGGTAGAGGCCCTCGGCGGTCAGCGCGGCGCAGGACAGACTGAGCGCGACGGTCAGCACACCGGCCTCCAACGCCTCCATCCGCTGGCCACGGGCGGCGAGCAGCACGTCGGCCGCCCGGACCGCCGCGCCACCGGGGCAGACCAGGACGAAGGCCGTGGCGATCGCGACCCGCAGCGGGGTGACGGCGCCGGGCAGGGCGGTGGCGGCCAGCGCGAGCCAGCCGGAGAGCGCCAGGGCCAGGGTGAGCGGCGAGCCGGGGAGCGGCCACCGGCCGGTCGGGGGCAGCGGATTCCGCATCGGATTCCTCCCGGTCACGGGTTCGGGACGAAGCGGTAGACCACCGCGTCGGAGTTGCGGTACACCAGGGTGAACCGGGGCGAGCCGGCGGCGGCCGCGTCCAGCCGGGCCACCGTGTCGGCGGGGAACACGCCGGTCAGGAAGCACTCGGCGGCCTGGGCGCGGTTGAGGATCAGGTAGGCGGGGGTCCCGCGGGTCGTGTACGTCACGTAGGACTGCAGGCCGGCCAGCGGGTTCTGGGCCAGCCGTGCCTTGATCTCCGGTGGACCGTCGATCATCTGGATCCGGTTGTGGTGGTCGTAGCCGAAGGCGCTGCCGGGCGCGTCGCCGGTGACCGTGACGATCAGCGCGCCCGGTGGCGCGGTGTCGAGCACGAAGCGGGTGGCGGCGACCTCCTTGGTGCTGAAGTAGTTCATCGCCTCCTTGCTCTCGTAACCGAAGAGCAGCCCGCCGATCATGGCCAGCAGCACCGCGACCACCCCGACCGCCCGCAGCCGTGGGCGCGGCCCGCGCTGCAGGAGCAGCGTGGCGGCCAGGAAGGCGGTGGCCGGCAGCGCGAACAGGTAGACCCGGAAGACCATCTCACCGCCGTAGCTGTTCGCGGCGAGCATCGGCAGCGGGGCGATCGCGAGCAACGGGATGCCGGTGCGGCGCACCCAGGGGCGGCGCACCAGGGCCAGCACGGCCAGCACGAAGACGGCGGCGGACAGCCCGCGGTCCACCCAGTCGACGATCACCTGTCCCGGCGCCGCCGCGCCCAGCCCCGCCAGCCCGGAGGTGACGTTGCCGTCCGGCCTGGTCAGCGCGCTCAGGAAGTCGTGCAGGTTGGCGGCCAGATACGGCCGGGCCACCGTGCTGTCCCAGAGCACCATCAGGACCAGCGCGCCGGCCAGCGCGGGCAGCACCACCCGCCGGTTGCGGCGCGGGATCGCCAGCGCGATCAGGGTGCAGACCAGCATCACCGGGGTCAGCTGGTGGGAGGAGACGATCACCGCCTCGATCAGCAGCACCAGCGGGAGCCGGACCAGCCAGCCGCCGTCGGCCCGCTGCGGCAGTCGCCAGGGCGAGGCGCCGCGTTCGTCCCCGGCCGGGTCACCCGGCCCGAGCAGGCCGGGTGACCCGGCCTTGCCGGGTTTGCTGGGTTTTCCGGGGCCGGGCAGCTGGCGCAGCACCATGGCCAGCACCACGACGTACAGCACGAAGGCGAAGGCCTGCGGGGCAAAGTAGTCCTGGCCCACCCAGGAGCAGGAGAAGAAGATCCAGACTCCGCCCCAGACCAGCCTGCGGTCCCGGGTGACCGCCCGGTAGAGCAGCAGCAGCGGGGCCACCAGCAGCGCGTTGACCACCACCGGCGCCCAGTTCGCGTAGCCCAGCGCCGAGTGCAGGCCGGTCACCTTCAGCACCAGCCAGTTGAGGACGAAGAAGCCCGGCCACTGGTTGTAGATGTCCAGACCCTGCGCGTCGGGGACCGGACCGCCGTGCCGCAGCATGGCGTCGACCACCGCGACGTGCTTCCAGGCCCAGGCGTAGCGCAGCTCCGGGTAGAGCAGCGCGGGTGTCGCGTGGATCATGCCGATCAGGCCGAGCAGGTACCCGGCCAGCCAGCCCTGCCGGATCCCGCGGTCGTGCAGCGCGCAGCCGAAACCGACGGTGAGCAGGACCAGCGCGACCCAGAACAGCACCGGCAGCACCTGGATCAGCCCGAGGTCGGCCATCTTGTCCAGCGCCACCCGGCGCAGCGAGAGCAGCCAGAGCAGCAGCGCCACCGGCAGGGCGGCCCGGACCGCGATCGCCCAGGCCCGGTTGCTCTGCTGCCCGGCGCCCGGCGGCCGGCCGCCGCGGGGCCGGGTCTGCAGCAGACGGGCGGTCAGCGCTGTTCGGTCGGCCATCGGGCCGCCTCCGCCAGCACCGGGGCCACATTGCGGGCCACCCACCAGTGGCTGCGCCCGTACTGCGGTGCCTTCGCCAGGTTGGCCGCCAGGTGCCACAGCCAGGCCAGCAGCGGCAGCGCGGCCGGATCCGGGGCCTGGGCGCGCCCGACCGCCGCGGTCTCGATCAGGCCCAGCTCCTCGGGGGAGAGCGCCCCGCCGCGCAGCAGGTCGGCGATCACCGCGCCGAGGTCGCAGTCGCCCGCCCGGCGGCGCAGCGCCAGCACGAAGTAGTAGAGGTCGATCACCGCGGGGCCGTCCGGTCGGGCATCCTCCCAGTCGAGCATGCCGGTGACGTGGTCGCCCGCCTCGTCGAGCAGGACGTTGCCCGGATGGAAGTCGCAGTGGGTCCACGCGGTGTACAGCCGCAGATCCGCCAGGCCCGTGTGCAGCCGCCCGCGCAGCGCGGAGAGCCCCTCGCCGCCGGCCGTGCGACGGCACCAGGGGATCTGTGCCGGCAGCAGGGCCAGCGGTTGGTCCACCCAGGCGGACAGGTGGCGGTCGGTCGGCTCGTCCTGCCCGGTGGCCCGGTGCAGTCGGGCGACGGCGGCCAGCGACAGGGCGGCCAGCCGGGTGCTCCGCTCCGGTCGGCGGTCCATCAGGTGCTCGGCCGTCACTCCGGGCAGCCAGCTCTCGGCGGTCAGCGGCAGCGGCCCGGACAGTCGGCACTCGGTCGGGCGCGGCAGCAGCCGACGGGTGTCGGCCAGCCGCTCGTCGGCGGCCAGCCGCCGCAGGACATCCGACCCGTGGGCCAGCGCCGCGCGGGACTGGACGCTGCGTGGGTGCTTGACCGCGAGGTCGACGGTGTCGGTCCCGGCCAGCCGCAGCACCAGGACGTCGGCGCTGCTGCGCCCGATCGGGCGCAGTGTCGCGGGGGCGGTGTGCAGGCTGCGGGCCAGCCGCCGGGCCGTCAGGTGGTCCGCGGGAGCCCGGAACAGGGCGGGCCGGCGCAGCGGGAGCAGACCCTGGAGGGTGGCCCAGAGGCCGGCGGGTGCGGGTTCGGGTGCGGGTTCGGGTTCGGGTTCGGCCTTCATGGTGGCCTCCGGTGCGGGTTCGGCGGCCGGCAGCCACCAGGAGCGGCGGGCCAGCAGGACGGCCGCCACCGCGCACTGGGCGAGCAGCCAGGCCAGCCCCGCGCCGGCGATGCCCAGCGGCGGCAGCAGCAGCGCGGTCAGCCCGAGCACCAGGGTGACCAGCACCGCCAGCACGGTTACCACCAGGCGCATCCGGCGTCGCACCCTGGCCACCCCCACCACCACGGTGACCAGCAGGTTGGGCAGGGCGGACAGTGCGAGCAGCCGCAGCACCGAGGTGCCGCCGCGCGCGTAGTCGGCGCCGAACAGGGTGAGCAGCCAGGGCGCGGTGACCACCACGACGAGCACCGCCGCACCGAGCAGCGTCCCGACGTGGCGCAGCACGTGCAGGCAGTGCCGACGCAGCAGCGCCGGACTGTCGGCGGCCTCCACGATCAGCGAGGCGGACATGTTGATGGCGAACTGGTACAGCGCGTAGCCGATCAGCCAGGCGATCGAGAAGTACGCGCTGGCGGCGGCGCCGAGCCGGTTGAGCACGACGATCGGCGGCAGCGTGATCGCGGCCAGCCAGCAGAGCGAGCCCACCCAGTCGGCGGCCAGGTACCCGAAGGTGGGCGCGGCGGCCGGCCGGTTGTCGGCCTGCTCGGGCGCCCGGCGCTGGTGGCGGGGGATCGCGCGGGCGAACAGGAAGGTGTTGGTGAACGCCAGGGCGATCACCAGTCCGCCGCCCCAGGAGCCGAGGATCCCGGTGTTGGCACCGGCACCCGCGAGCAGCACCAGGAAGAGCACCTTCGCCACCGCGAACAGCGCGTTCTCCAGCACCACCCAGTCCGCCCGCCGCAGCCCGGTCAGCACGCCGTCCTGCATGACGAAGATGGCGTAGCCGGCGGTGGCCACGGCGAAGGCGGTGCCCAGCAGCGGAGTGTGCAGGAAGGCAAGGGCGGGCACCAGGTGCGGCACCAGCAGCACGAAGCCCGCGCCGCAGGCCAGCGCGGCGGTGGCCGCGGCCAGGTAGCCGAGCAGCACCAGGCGCCGGGTCCGCCGCCCGGCGGGCGGGACGAAACGGATCATGGTGTTGTTCAGGTTGAGCTGGCCGACTCCGGACAGGAAGAGCACCACCGAGACGGCGGCGTAGGTCCGTCCGACGCCGTCGGGGCCGTAGAGGTGGGCGGCGAGCGCCCAGTAGGCCGCGCCGACGCCGGCCGTCAACAGCGAACTGACCGTCAGCAGATGTCCGTTGCGCAGCAGCGGGTCGGTGCGGGAGATCGCCGCCCACCAGGACGCGGGTCGCAGCCGCCGCCCCGTCCACCGGCGGGACGGGAGCCGCTTGCCCTGCTGGACGGCCGAGGAATTCATCGGGGCGGCCGCCCTTCCGCCGCCCGGGCCCGGGGTGAACCGGTCGAGCGGCGACGTGTGCGGGCGGCGGCGGTGGCACGGGCCGAGACCTGGGCGGTGACCCGGGCCAGCCGGGCGATCCTGGCCGGGGCACCGGGCCGGCCGGCCTCCGGGACGGCCAGCAGCGCGAGCAGGGCCTCGGTCTCGGGCGGCTGGAAGAGTGGCTTGCAGAACGGGCAGCCGCCGGGCGGATGGCCGATCAGCCGCCCCACGGCCGCGGCCAGCCCCGCCTGGTAGCGCGGGCGCAGCACCGGCACGCCGGCGGCCCGCAGCTCGGGCGCGGCGTTGCCGGGTGCGAGCCCGAGCTCGGCCCAGCGCAGCAGCGCGAGGTCGGCCGGGCCGTCGCCGACCGCGAGCCGGGGGACGGCCTCGCCCGCGCCGAGCAGCCGGAGTAGTGCTTGCACGCCGTCGCGCTTGTCGGTGCCGCGCGGCACGAAGTCGCTCTGCGCGTCGCCGGGCACCACGGTGTAGCGGTCGTCGAGCTCGGGGTCGGTGAGCAGTCGCGCCACGGTCTGCGGTGCCAGCGCCGTGCGGTGGCGGCCGGAGCCGGTCGAGGCGCGCACGCACCACTCGGAGAGCGGGTCCACCCAGACCTCGGGCAGTTCGGCCAGCCGCTGCCGCAACCCGTCCTGCCGTAGCCTGTGCTGCCGCAGCTGGTCCGGCTGCGACTCGGACCAGCCGGCCGGCAGGCGCAGTTCGACGCGGTCCCGGACGGCGTCGAAGCAGACCGCGCCGTACTCGGCCACCCCGCCGGCCAGCCGGTAGACCGCGCAGCGGTCGCGCAGCTCCGGGAGCGAGCGGCCGGTGGCCAGCAGTGTCCGGTAGCCGTGGGCGCGCAGCGCACGCAGCGCGAGCATGCCCTGCGGTGCGGAGCTGGGGAAGCCGAGGATGTCGGCCTCCAGGACACCGTCGATGTCCAGCACGCACCACGGGCCGGCCGGCTCGAGGTCCAGGTCCGCGAGGTACACCTCGGCCAGGAAGCGCTGCACGATCCGGGCGTTGAGCCGGCGGAGCTGCTCGGGCGGGACCGCGGGCTCGACGCCGAGCGCGGCCATCCGTTCCACGTCCCAGGCGTGCACCAGCTTGAGCAGGCACCAGCGGGCGGCGGGGACGGTGGCGCCGGTCAGCTCGGTGAAGGCGGTCAGCAGGGCGTCCTCGCTCGCGGCGTCCGGGGCGAGCACGGCGGCGCCGGCCAGGTCGAAGGCGGCGTCGTAGCTGGCCAGGTCGCGATGGCTGAAGGCGCCCTCGGCGAAGTCGGTCTTGCGGTGGCTGCCGTCCGCGGCCGCCACCCAGCGCTGCGGGGTGGTCCGGCCGTCCACCACGCAGGGCCGGTCGGCGGCCAGCAGGGCCCGGACCAGTGGGTGCAGCAGGGTGGGCCGCAGCGCCAGGTCGAGTCGGCCGAAGACGGGGGCGAGCAGGCGGGCGGCGATCTCCCAGACCGGCTGGCGGCCGGCCAGCTCCAGACTGCGGTCGGCGGGGCAGGCGAGACGGTGTCGGCGGGCGGCGACATAGCGGGCCACCTCGGCGGGGGTGACCGTGGACGGGCGGGCGGTGCGGGGTGTTGCGGGCAGCGGGGGCGTCGCGGGCTCGGGCGGCGCTGCCGGCGCGGATGGCGGCGCGGGCAAGGGAGGCGTCACGGGCGTGGGGGGTGTCGCCGGCTGCTCGTCGGGGAGGCGTTCGCGGAGCAGGACGCCGTCGGCGAAGCCGTACACCCGGGGGACCAGACCGGGCAGCGCCGCGGCGAGCAGGGCGGCGTGTTCCCCGAGGTAGCCGATGCCGGCCCACTCGGCGAGCAGGGGAAGCTCGAGCGGGCCGGCCGCGGGATCCTCGAGCCGGGCGGTCAGCGGGACGGCGAGGTGTCGGGCCCGTGAGACCGGGCCCGGTTCGGCCGCCGTGATGCCGGTCAGTCGTCGGCCCGGTGGCAGCAGCGCGGGCAGCAGTCGGGCCAGTGCCGCCGGTCGCAGCTGCGCCCCGGCCCGCCAGTCGCTGCCCGGCAGGATCTGGCAGGGGTAGCGGAGCAGCACCGGCGGCACCGCCCCGTCCGCGTCGAAGGTGGCGAACAGCGGGAGCACCGCCTCGGTGGCGAACCCGGTGCGTTCGGCCCGGGCGCAGACGGCGGCCAGCGAGCCGCCGGTCACCGGAGGGTCGTCCAGCACCAGGACGGCTCCGCCGCGGTCGCGGATCCGGCGGACCTCGGCGGCGCGGCCGGGCAGCAGGGGCAGGCCCGGACGAGTGGTGCCGCTGCGCACGGACCGGTAGCCGAGCCTGCGCAGGGCGGCGGCGGCCAGCGGGCCCAGGTAGCTGCCGGAGGTCCGCACCCCGAGGACCAGGAGTGGGCGGTCGCGGTCGGGGTGCGCGGCGGCGAAGCGCTCGACCAGGGCGAGGACGTCGGCGGGGTGCTGGTCGAAGCTGCAGAAGCAGCAGGGTGGGCGGAGCAGCCCGGCGGTCGGGGCCCGGCCGCGGCCGACCCTGCCTCGGCCTGGCAGTGGGGCCGGGCCGTCGGGGCGGGGGCCGGATGCGGTGGCGGGTGAGTTGGCGGGTGCGGTGGCGCTGTCGCCGAGGTTCCGCAGGCCGTCGAGCACCCGCTCGGCGAGCGCGTCGGTCAGAGTGCCCGTGGCCGCGCACCAGTTGCGCAGGCCGCGGCGGCCCGGCACGGTGAGTGCGGCCGCGGTGGCCAGGTCGAGGCCGCCCCGGGCGAGGCCCAGGGCGGCCCGGGTGGCCGGTGCTTCGGTGTGTCGGCCGAGGTGGTCGGCCAGCCGCCGGGGCGGCCAGGAGACGCCCTGCAGACGGTCCTCGGCGACCTGTAGGGCGCCGGCGGCCAGCAGGTAGGAGTCCAGCCAGTGGCCCGCGTCGAGCGCGGCCCGCAGCCGGTCGGTCAGCTGTCCGAGATCGGCCTGCAGGTCGACGACCTGCTCGGCATCCCGCTGGTCGGCGTCAGGTCGATCGGCCGGTCCGTCGGCAGCCGGATACCGAGGACCCGGGTCGCGGTTCGCGTCGGGTCCGGTCAGCGCCGGTGCGTCACTCATGGTTACGGCTCCCATGGCTGGAACACCCCCACCTCGGACACCTGCTCCGCTCAGCTGCCGAACGGAGAGTCCGGGCCGTGGGCTGCGAGGCGACGGCCCCCTCACTCCCTGGCTCGCACTCTCGGCTCGCGCTCACCAGCAGTCAACGGCTAACTAAACATTTTACTCAGAACGGACTATTCGCAGCCACTCAGGTCACCCCGTGTGATGGCTGCGAGCTCCGAGCGGCGGCGGTGTTGACAGATAGTCATGTCCGCGCCAAATTTGCCAGACCTCCACGCAAGAGAACCCCCACGGTCAGAGGAGTTCCGCAGTGAAGAAGCCCCTGCTCGGCGTCATGGCAGCGACCCTGCTGGGCGCCGCGAGCGCCCTGGTCGGCGCGGCACCCGCGCAAGCCGCCACCGCCGCGGTCACCGTCAACTTCGCCGGGACGGTCGCGCTCAGCGACTGCTCCGGGTCGGTGGTCCGGATGCCCAACTCCCAGGCCACCGACCCGGCCCTGGTACTCACCAACGGCCACTGCCTGGAGACCGGGATGCCCGGCCCCGGCGAGGTGATCGTCGACCAGCCGTCCAACCGGAGCTTCACCCTGCTCAGCGCCTCCGGCGGCCGCCTCGGCACGCTGCGGGCCGGCAAGGTCGCCTACGCCACCATGACCGACACGGATGTGACGCTGTATCAGCTCTCCACGAGCTACGCGAGCATCAAGTCGCGGTACGGCATCAGCCCGTTGACCATCTCGCCGAACCACCCGGTGGCGGGCACCTCGATCAAGGTGGTCTCCGGCTACTGGAAGACCACCTACTCCTGCTCGATAGACGGCTTCGTCAACCAGTTGGACGAGGGCGACTGGGTCTGGAAGGACTCGGTCCGCTACACCTCCACCTGCAACACCATCGGCGGCACCTCGGGCTCCCCGGTGATCGACACCAGCACCGGGCTGCTGGTCGCGGTCAACAACACCGGCAACGAGGACGGTGAGACCTGCACCGTGAACAACCCGTGCGAGGTCGACGCCAACGGCCATGTGACGGTCCATCAGGGGACCAACTACGCGGAGGAGACCTACCTGCTCACGCGGTGCTTCGCGGCCGGCAACAAGCTCGACCTCACCCTCGCGGGGTGCACTCTGCCCCGGCCCTAGGATCGGACGGCTCGCCGTCGGCGCCGGGCCGGTTCACGGCCGCTCGCGCTCGGTCGGGATGCCCTCGTCCGGGCGGACCAGTTTGAGCGGCAGGTGCGAGTTGACCTGGGCGATGCCTGGCAGGCCGCAGAGCACCTCGGTGTGGAAACGCTCGTAGGCGGCCAGGTCGGCCACGGCGACCCGGAGCAGGTAGTCCGGGTCGCCGAACAGCCGGTGCGCCTCCACCACCTCGGGCAGTGCGGCGACCTGGCGCTCGAACTCGGTCACCGTCGGCTTGTCCTCGCGCGCCATCACCACGGTCACGAAGGCCTGGAAGCCGAGGCCCAGCGCCGCTCCGTCCAGCAGGGCGCGGTAGCCGCGGATCACGCCGTCCTGCTCCAGCTGGCGCACCCGGCGCAGGCACGGGGAGGGGGTCAGGCCGACCCGGTCGGCCAGCTCGGCGTTGGTGAGCCGCCCGTTCTGCTGAAGCTCCCGCAGGATCCTGCGGTCAATCCGGTCCATGGCGCAATATCCTGCCACAGTGGCGGCGGCGACTGGACGAAGTAGCCATCGGCTGCCACGCCCTTTTGGTTAGCGTCAGCCGCATCATGAACACCCACCTGCTGCTGCTCTTCCTGGGCGTGGACCTGCTGCTGGTCTGCACCCCGGGGCCCGACTGGCTCTACGTCGTGGCCCGCAGTCTCGGCCAGGGCCGCCGCACCGGACTCACCGCCGTGGCCGGCATCTGCGCCGGCTACGCCACCCACACCCTGCTCGCCGCCGCCGGCCTGGCCGCCGCGCTGCGCGCGATACCCGCCGCACTGCCCGCGCTGCGCTACTTCGGCGCCGCCTACCTGGTGCTGATCGCGATCAGCCTGCTGCGCTCGGCCCGCCGCGGCGTCCCCGCGCTGAGTGCCCGCACGGCCGCCCAGCCCACCGGCGCGGTGTTGCGCCAGAGCGTGCTCACCGCGCTGCTCAACCCCAAGGGCATGCTGCTCTACCTGTCGCTGATCCCGCAGTTCATCACCCCGCAGGCGACGCTGCCGATCGGCCTGCAGGTGGCCGTGCTCGGCGCGCTCAACGTGCTGGCCTGCGGCGGGATCTACGGTGTGGTGGCGCTGGTGGCCGGCCGGGCCGGCGGCTCGCTGGGGCGCAGCGAGCACGGCGCCCGCCGGGTCTCCACCGCCTCGGCGGTGCTGCTGCTGGCGGTGGCCGCCGTCACCGCGAGTGCCTGAATGGCAGTGAGTGCGTGGCGACAGCTGGGTGCTTGATGACAGCTGGGTGCCTGATGACAGCTGAGGGCCTGATGACAGCTGAGCGATGGGTGGCACACTGAGCTGACGCACCGTCGGGCGAAGGGGGACCGCACGTGGACATCAGCAGCTACCGGATGGTCGTCACCAGCGGCTACGACTACGTCACCACCGGGTCCATCGCCGACGAGCAACTGCGCGCCTGGCTGCGGGAGATCAAGCAGTACGACGCCGAAGCCCTGGAGAGCGGCCGCAGTTCACCGGCCCCGGGCGTCCAGCTGGACACCGACTCCGAGACCAACCTGCATGGCGCGTACACCCGTTGGCGGATGCGGGAGGTGAGCCCGGACGGGCTCTGGCAGACCACCCTGCTGGTCCGCTCCCGACCCGAGGGCGCCACCCCCTGGGTGTGGCTGGAGGTCGAGCAACTGCCCGCCGACCCGGCCGTCCGGCCCGCGCGGGCCAACACCCCGCGCCTGGCCGCCCCGTTGCTCGGCGCGCTGGCGGCCCGGGACTCACTGGCCGCCGTCACCCCCGGGCCGACCACGATCGGGCCCGCCGAGGTCGGCCGGGTGGTCCAGGAACTGCGCGACCCGCTGCGGCGGCTGCCGATCGTGATCGTCGCCACCCCGTCCGACGCCGAGCCCAAGGAGTGGCTGGCCGGCACCGCCGAACCGCTGCTGCGCTTCCTGACCGGACTGGCCGTCCCCTACCTGCTGGACGCCGAGGCGGAGCGGTCCTTCAGCCGGGCGCTGCCGCACCACCGGGTGCCGGACGGCGGCGTGCGCACCTACCTGCCCGGGGTCGAGCCCGGGCGGCGCGCCGACGGCTACCGGCACCCCGCGATGCACCGCCGCACCCACACCGAGGACCAGGCCGGCGCCGCCCACCTGCTGGCCCGACTGCCCCGGCGGCTGGCGGTCCGTTCCCCGCTGCCCGCCGAACTGGTCGCCACACCCGCACTGCGCACCCGTCCGGCCGCCGCCGTCAGCGCCTCCGAGCTCGACCGGCTGCGCGCCGACAACGCCCTGCTCACCGGCCTGCTGGACGAGGCCGCGCACGAGGAGAGTTCGCGGCTCAAGGAGATCAGCGATCTGCGGCTCGAACTGCGCGACCGGGAGGACACCGGCTTCGAGCTGGCCGTGGAACTGGAGGAGCGGGCCGAGGAACTGCGCCGCACCGCGAGCCGGCTGCGCGAGCTGCAGCGGTACCTGGTGGGGATCGGTGCGGCGGCGGCCGCGTTCGGCGAGGCGGTGGAACCGGTCGAGCCGGCCGGGCCGACCGGCTTCGAGGCGCTGCTGGAGCGCTTCGGTGAGCTGTCCGAGCTGCGCTTCACCGGGAACCACCGGGTCACGGCGGAGTTGGACGCGCAGGCGCTCGGCTCCGACTGGGCGGCGACCGCCTGGGACGCGCTGCTCGCGTTGCAGGACTACGCGGCGGCCCGGCGCGAGGGTGCGCCGTTGCGGGACTTCCTGCACTGGTGCCGGGAGACCCCGCCCGGCGGGCACGGCTTCCCGCCGGGCAAGGTGGTACGGGACGAGTCGCCGCAGACGGCCGGCCGGCGGGCCTGGCGGCTGCAGCGGACCTTCCCGGTGCCGGTGGAGGTCGACCCGGCGGGCGAGCTCTTCATGGGCGCCCACCTGCGGATCGGCGCGGGCAACAGCAAGGCGCCGCGCATGCACTTCCACGACGATGCGGGCCGGGGCGGCCTGGTGTACGTGGGCTACCTCGGCCCGCACCTCAACAACACGCTGAGCGGGAGCATCTGAGGATCGGGCGCAGCTGCAGCGGGCGGTCCTGTGCGGGCGGTCCTGTGCGGGTGGTCGTGAGCGAGCGGTCGTGAGCGAGCGGTCCTGAGCAAGCGCTCAGTCAGCCTTCGCCGGTCACGCCTCGGCGCCGAGCATCCGCAGCACCAGCTCGCCGTAGCGCACGCCGAGCTGCTCGGGGGACTCGCTGCTGCGCTCGTTGTACCAGCGGGCCACGTCGATGCCCAGGCCGGTGACGGCGCGGGCGGCGGTCCGGGTGTCGGTGGTGGCGAAGACGCCGGCCCGGATGCCGTCCTCGATCACCTGCTTGACCGTGTCCTCGATCTTGCGGCGCAGCTCGGCCACCACCGCGAAGTCCTCCTCGGGGAGGGCCCGCAGCTCGTAGTTGACGATCCGGCCGACCGTGTTGCCGCGCGCGTGCCAGGCGGTGAACTCCTCGACCACGCGGCGCATCTGCTCCACCGGGTGATCGCTGCTCGCCACCGCCCGCTCGACCAGCGCGAGGGTGGCGGTGTGCCCGCCACGGCTGATCTCGGCCAGCAGCGCGGCCTTGGACGGGTAGTGGATGTAGAGCGCAGCCGGGCTCATCCCGGCGCCGGTGGCGATGTCCCGGGTGGTGGTGGCGTGGAAGCCACGGGCGGCGAAGGAGTCGACGGCGGCGACCAGCAGTCGCTGCGCCGCCTCGGGGCGCTCACCGGGCCACTGCTCGGCGAGGTGCTGCGCGGTAGTCATGGTCGACATCCTTGCACGAGTGGGGCGGTGGTCGGTGTTGACAGTGTGCTCTGTGGACAACATGCTAAGCAAGCGCTTAGTTACCCGTGAGTTCATGCACTTGTGAGGACGATCATGACGCTGACGTTCAAGGGACAGGTGGCGCTCGTCACCGGTGCCAGCCGGGGGATCGGGCTGGGCATCGCCCGGGAACTGGTCGACCGCGGTGCCAAGGTCTGCATCACCGCCCGCAACCCCGAACCGCTCGCCGAGGCGGTGCGCGACCTGGGCGGCGAGGACCACGCGATCGCCGTCGCGGGCAAGGCCGACGACCCCGAGCACCAGCGGGCCGCCGTCGAGCGGACCGTCGAGGCCTTCGGCCGGCTCGACCTGCTGGTCAACAACACCGGGATCAACCCGGTCTTCGGCCCGGTGCTGGACACTGATCCGGCCGCCGCCGCCAAGATCCTGGCCGTCAACGTGCTCGGCCCGCTCGCCTGGACCAGGCTGGCCTGCGAGGCCTGGATGCGCGAGCACGGCGGCGCGATCGTCAACGTCTCCTCGATCGCCGGCCTGCGCACCTCGCCCGGCATCGGCATGTACGGGGTCAGCAAGGCCGCCCTCTCCCGGCTCACCATGGAGCTGGCCGGTGAACTCGGCCCGAACATCCGGGTCAACGCGGTGGCCCCCGCCGTGGTCAAGACCCGTTTCGCGGAAGCCCTCTACGTCGGTCGCGAGGAGGAGGCCGCCGCGCCCTACCCGCTCAAGCGGCTCGGCGTGCCGGAGGACGTCGCGGGTGCGGTGGCCTTTCTGCTCTCCGACGCGGCGGCCTGGATCACCGGCCAGACCCTGGTGGTGGACGGCGGCGTCACCCTGGGCGGCGGACTGTGACCGGCCCGCGGGTCGTGGTCACCGGAGCCGGGCGCGGCATCGGCGCGGCACTGGCCGCCGCGTTCATTGCTGACGGTGCGTCAGTGGTGGTCAACGACCTGGACACGCAGGCCGCCCGGGAGACCGCGGCCCGGCTCGGCGCGGTCGCCGTGCCCGGTGACGCCGCGAGCCGCGAGGGCGTGGCGGCGCTGATCGAGGCCGCGCGGGCGGAGTTGGGCGGCATCGACGTCTTCTGCGCCAACGCCGGGGTGGCGCCCGGCGGTGGCGCGGACGCCCCCGAGGCGCTCTGGGCTGCGGCCTGGGAGGTCAATGTGATGGCTCATGTCCGGGCCGCCGAACTCCTGTTGCCCGAGTGGCTGGAGCGGGGCGAGGGGCGGTTCATCGCCACCGTCTCGGCGGCCGGGCTGCTCACCATGCTCGGCTCGGCGCCGTACTCGGTCAGCAAGCACGCCGCGCTGGCCTTCGCCGAGTGGCTCTCCGCCACCTACCGGCACCGCGGCATCCGGGTGCACGCGCTCTGCCCGCAGGGCGTGCGGACCCAGATCCTGGAGGAGTCCGGCGAGCTCGGCAAGGCGCTGATGGCGGCCACCGCGCTGGAGCCGGAGCAGGTCGCGGCCGACGTGCTGCAGGCCATCGCCGAGGAGCGCTTCATGATCTTGCCGCACCCCGAGGTGGCCCGCTTCTACGCGGCCCGGGCCGGCGATCCGGACCACTGGCTGGACGCTATGAACCACCTGCAGCGCAAGTTCGTCGAGGAGCAGTCATGAAGGCTTGGCAGGTCACCGAGTTGGGGCTGCCGCGCGAGGTGATGCGGCTGGTCGAGGACGCGCCGCAGCCCGAACCGGGCGAGCACCAGGTACTGGTGAGGGTCCGGGCGGCCGCGGTGAACTTCCCGGACGCCCTGATGTGCCTCGGCCTCTACCAGGTCAAGCCGCCGCTGCCGTACACCCCCGGTGTCGAACTCTGCGGCGAACTCCCCGGTGGGGAGCGGGTGATCGGCAATCCGGTGGGCACCAGCGGGGCCTTCGCCGAGTTCGCGCTGATGGACTCGCGCGCACTCTTCCCGGCCCCGGACGCACTGGACGACGCCGAGGCCGCCGCCCTGCACATCGGCTACCAGACCGCCTGGTTCGCGCTGCACCGCCGGGCCGCGCTGCGGGCCGGCGAGACGCTGCTGGTGCACGCGGCCGCCGGCGGCGTGGGCAGCGCGGCCGTGCAACTGGGCAAGGCCGCCGGTGCGACCGTGATCGGGGTCGTCGGCGGCGCCGAGAAGGCAGCCGTGGCCCGCGAGTTGGGCTGCGACCTGGTGATCGACCGGCAGGCCGGGGACTTCGTCGCCGCAGTCCGCGAGGCGACCGGTGGACGCGGCGTCGACGTGGTCTTCGACCCGGTCGGTGGCGAGGCCTACACCGGCTCCACCAAGTGCATCGCCTTCGAGGGCCGGATCGTGGTGATCGGCTTCGCCAGCGGCACCATCCCCGCCCCGTCGCTGGGCCACGCCCTGGTGAAGAACTACTCCGTGTTGGGTCTGCACTGGGGCCTCTACAACACCAAGGACCCGGCTGCCGTGCGCGCCTGCCACGAGGAACTGACCAAGCTCGCCGAGGCCGGGGTCGTCCGCCCGCTGGTGAGTGAGCGCTTGCTTTTCGAACAGGCCGCGGACGGCGTCCAGCGAGTCGCGGAGGGGAAGACCACAGGGCGAGTGGTGATCCTGCCGTAGAGCCGGCAAAGGGGGGTGCGAGCGTCTGCTCGCACCCCCCTTTGCGCTGCTCAGGCCGGCAGGTCCGCCAGCTCCGCGAGCCGGGCCCGGTGGTGGCCCGGGGTGCCCAGGGCCAGCTGGTCGGCCTTGGCGCGCTTGAGGTAGAGGTGCGCCGGGTGTTCCCAGGTCATGCCGATGCCGCCGTGCAGTTGGATGCACTCCTCGGCGGCCCTCACCGCGACCGTGCCGCAGTGCGAGGCGGCCACCGCCACGGTGACGGCCGCGTCCGGGGCGTCGGTGGCCAGGGCGTCCGCCGCCGCTCGGGCCGCCGCCCGGGCGCCGACCACGTCGAGCCAGAGGTCGGCGAGGCGGTGCTTGAGCGCCTGGAAGGAGCCGACCGGTCGGTTGAACTGGCGCCGCTCGCGCAGGTAGTCGACGGTCATGGTCAGGCAGTGCTCGGCGAGCCCGAGCTGCTCGGAGGCCAGCAGGCCGGCTCCGGTCAGCAGGGCGCGGTCCAGGACCGCCGGGTCCTCGGTCACCAACCGCGCGGGCGCGCCGTCCAGGACGACGTCCGCCAGCGGGCGGGTCAGGTCCAGCGAGGTGCGCGCGGTGACGGTGAAACCGCCCTCCACCAGGTAGAGCGCGCCGCCCTCGGTGGGCACCACCAGCCAGTCGGCCGACAGGGCGTCGGCCACTGAGGTGACCCGTCCGGTCAGGGTGCCCCCGGCGGCCCGCACAGTGGGAGCGCCGAGCGAGAACGGCACCGCGAGGGTGGCCGTCCGCTCGCCGTTCGCCAGCGCGTCCAGCGCCGGGTCACCGGCCAGCGCGGTGCTCGCCAGCACGGCGCTGCCCAGGAACGGCACCGGAGCGACGGAGCGGCCCAACTCCTCCATCACCACGGCCACTTCGCGCAGCGAACCGCCGACTTCGGGCAGCTGCAGGCCGGTCACGCCGAGCGCGGTCAACTCCCGCCAGAGCGTGGGGTCGTAGCCCTCCTGGCGAGAGACCCGGGCGAGCACGGCGTCGATCGGGCTGTGGTCGCCGAGCAGGTCACGCAGGCTGGCCCGCAGCTCCTCCTCGATCTCCGAGTACAGCAGGTTCACCGGGACAGCTCCTTCCACGGGACGTCCTTGTCCGTGCGCGGCTCGGGCGGCAGTCCCAGCACCCGTTCGGCGATGATGTTGCGCAGGATCTCGCTGGTCCCGCCCTCGATCGAGTTGCCCTTGGCCCGCAGGTAGCGGTAGCCCGCCTCGCGCCCGTTGAAGTCGACCAGCTCGGGGCGGACCAGGGTCCAGTCGTCGTAGCCGAGTCCCTCCTCGGCCAGCAGCTCGACCTCGAAGCCGGTCAACTGCTGGGCGAGGCGGGCGAATCCGAGCTTGCCGCCGGCGCCCTCGGGCCCCGGCTGGCCGGCCGCCAGCTGCTGGCGCAGCCGCTCGCCGGTCAGTCGCAGCACCTCCGCGTCCACCCAGTGCTGCAGCAGTCGCTGGTGCAGCTCGGGGGTGCGCAACTCGGGGCGCTCGCGCCAGGTCCGGGCCACCATGCCGATCAACCCGCCCTCGCGCGGCATCCGTTGGCCGCCGATCGAGACCCGCTCGTTGTTCAGCGTGGTCTGCGCGACCTGCCAGCCCTCGCCGACCGCGCCGAGCCGGTCGGTGTCGGGGATCCGCACCCCGGTCAGGAAGACCTCGTTGAACTCCGCCTCTCCGGTGATCTGCCGCAGCGGGCGGACCTCCACGCCGGGGTCGGTCATGTCGCAGACGAAGTAGGTGATGCCCCGGTGCTTGGGCACGGCCGGGTCGGTGCGGGCGATCAGGATCGCCCAGCGGGCGGTGTGCGCGGAGGAGGTCCACACCTTCTGACCGTCCACCGCCCAGACCCCGTCCGCGTCGAGCACCGCGCGGGTGGCCAGCGCGGCCAGGTCGGAGCCGGCGCCGGGCTCGCTGAACAGCTGGCACCAGACCTCCTCTCCGGTCCACAGCGGCCGCAGCCAGCGCCGCTGCTGCTCCGGCGTGCCGTAGCGCAGGATGGTCGGGGCGGCCATGCCGAGGCCGATGCCGATCCGGCGCGGATCGTTGTCCGGCGCGCCGGCCGCCGCCAACTCGGCGTCCACCAGGGCCTGCAGGGCGCGCGGTGCGCCCAGACCGCCGAGGCCGACGGGGAAGTGCACCCAGGCGAGCCCGGCGTCGAAGCGGGCGCGCAGGAAGTTGAGGGGGTCGACTTCCGACGGATCGTTGGCGGTGAGCAGGGCCTGCACCCGCTCGCGGATCTCGGCCTCGCGGATCTGGGCCTCGCTGATCTCGACGGTGCTCATCCCTGGTACCTCTTCAGCTCACGGCGGGCCAGCGAGCGGCGGTGCACCTCGTCCGGGCCGTCGGCGAGCCGCAGCGTGCGGTTGCCGGCGAAGAGCTGGGCGAGCGGGGTGTCCTGGCTGACGCCTGCCGCGCCGTGGGCCTGCACGGCCTTGTCGAGGATCCACTCGACGGTCTGCGGGACCACGATCTTGATCGCCTGGATCTCGGTGTGCGCGCCCTTGTTGCCCACGGTGTCCATCAGCCAGGCGGTCTTGAGCACCAGCAGCCGGGCCTGCTCGATCCGCACCCGGGACTCGGCGATCCAGTCCTGCACCACCCCCTGGGCGGCCAGCGGCTTGCCGAAGGCGACCCGCTCGGTCACCCGACGGCACATCAGCTCCAGGGCCCGCTCGGCGAGGCCGATCGCGCGCATGCAGTGGTGGATCCGACCCGGGCCGAGCCGGGCCTGGGCGATCGCGAATCCGGAACCCGGCTCGCCGATCAGGTTGCTCGCCGGCACCCGGACGTTGTCGAAGACCACCTCGGCGTGGCCGCCGTGGTCGCGGTCCTCGTAGCCGAAGACGGTCATCGCGCGCCTGACGGTGACGCCCGGGGTGTCCCGGGGCACCAGGATCATCGACTGCTGGCGGCGCACGTCGGCGGTGAGGTCGGTCTTGCCCATCACGATGAAGATCTTGCACTCGGGGTTCATCGCGCCGGTGATGTACCACTTGCGGCCGTTGACGACGTACTCGTCGCCGTCGAGCTCGATCCGGGTCTCGATGTTGGTGGCGTCGGAGGAGGCGACATCGGGCTCGGTCATCGCGAACGCGGAGCGGATCTCGCCGGCCAGCAGCGGCTCCAGCCACTGCTTGCGCTGGGCCTCGTCGCCGAACTGGGTGAGCAGCTCCATGTTCCCGGTGTCGGGGGCCGCGCAGTTGAACGCGGCGGGAGCCAACTGAATGCTGCGGCCGGTCAGTTCGGCGATCGGTGCGTACTGCAGGTTGGGCAGCTCGTAGAACAGGTTCCACAGCCCTTGGGCGCGGGCCTCGCGCTGGAGTTCGCGGACCACCTCGGGGGTCGACCAGTCCGCGTTGGTCACCAGCCGGGCCTCGGCCGGGTAGACGTGCTCCGTCATGAAGGCGGTGACCTGCTCGCGCAGTTCCTCGGTGCGGGCGTCGAAGGCGAAGTCCATGCTCAGTGCTCCTTGAGTGCGGTCAGGCCGTGTGCGACGAAGAGCGGGACCAGCGCGCCGACCCGGTCGAAGCCGGCGCCCACGGTGCGGCCCTGGCCGAACCGGAAGTGGATGCCCTCCAGGACCACGGCGAGCTTGAACGAGGCGAAGGCCACGTACCAGTGGACGCTGGAGACATCGCGTCCGGAGCGTGCCGCGTAGCGGTCGACCAGCTCGGCGCCGGACGGGAAGCCCGGCGCCAGCGCGACGCCCGGGATCACGCCGGCGAACTCGGCGGCCAGCTCGGTGTACATCACCAGCAGGCCGAGATCGGTGAGCGGGTCGCCGAGGGTGGACATCTCCCAGTCGAGGACGGCGGTGATGCGGTCGTCCGGGCCGACCAGCACGTTGTCCAGGCGGTAGTCGCCGTGCACCAGGGTGGGGGCGGGGGAGACCGGCAGGGTCTCGGCCAGGCGCTCGCGCAACTGGTCGATGCCCTCGACCTCACGGCTGCGGGAAGCGTCGAGCTGCTTGCCCCAGCGCGCCACCTGCCGGGCCAGGAAGCCCTCGGGGCGCCCGAAGTCGGCCAGGCCGACTTCCGCCGGATCGATGGCGTGCAGCTCGACCAGGGTGTCCACCAGGTGGTCGGCCAGCGCCCGGACCCTCTCGGGTCCGAGCGCGGCCAGGGCGGCACTGTCACGGTGCGCCACGCCGTCCACGTACTCCATCAGGTAGAACGGCGCGCCGATCACCTCGGGGTCCTCGGTCAGGCGCACGGTGCGCGGGACCGGGACCGGCGAGTCGTGCAGGGCGCTGAGCACCCGGTACTCGCGGGCCATGTCGTGGGCGGTGGCCAGCACATGTCCGAGCGGCGGGCGGCGCAGCACCCAGCGGGTGGTGCCGTCGGTCAGCCGGTAGGTCAGGTTGGAGCGGCCGCCCTCGATCAGCTCGGCTCGCAGCGGCCCGGTGCCCAGATGGGCCTGCAGCCTGGCGAGGTCGAGTCCGGGGGGATTGTCGGTCATGGCATCCTCGGGGGGTGAGACTGACTAAGCGCTTGCTTAGCTTCGTCCCGCATGCCGGGGATGTCAACGCCACCGGGGCGGACCGGCGGGTCAGTGACCGTCCGAGCGCCGGCGGTGCAGCACGAAGTTCTCCAGTGCGCTGATTGCACCGGTCGGCTGGGCGACGTTGTAGTAGGTGACGTGCATGCTGGTGGTCCCGCCGGGCTGGTGGCCCGGGTCCACGGTGAACGCCGCGAAGCCGTAGGCGCTCTTCAGGTCCCGCACACCCACCCACGGCGCGTCCTCGAAGACGTACACCGGAGTGCGCTTGCCGTTGCCGCCGACCGCGCCGACACCCGTGATCACCTTGGCCTTGCCGGGCCCGAAGAACTTCCCGTTGGTCGGCGAGCCGGTGCCGCCACCGCCGAGCACCATGTGCACCGTGCCCTGTGAGGTGTCGATCACATCGGTGGCGGTGGCCACCGGGTTCGGCGTCAGCGTCTCCGAGCCGGAGACCACCCCGCGCACCGGCAGCGAGCGCTCGTAGTCGTGCTCGTGCCCGCAGACCACCAAGTCCACCTGGTAGCGGTCGAAGAGCGGTCCCCACTGCTCGCGGATACCCCGGTCGGCGCCGTTGGCGTCGGAGGAGCTGACCACCACCTGGTGCATGCAGACCACCACCCAGTCGACCGAGCGGTCCGCCCGCGCCGCCGCCAAGTCCCGCTCCAGCCAGGCCCGCTGGGCGCCGCCGCTGTAGCCGTGGACATAGGCGTCGCCGGCGTCCTGGTAGGCCACGTCGTCGTTCTGCAGCACCACGACGTGCACCGAGCCGACCGTGAAGGAGTACCACAGGCCCTGGGTCTCGGCGTCGCCGCCGTTGCCCGGCAGGTCGAACCGGGTCTGGAAGGCCGTGAAGCCGAGCGGGCCGTTGGCCTTCTCGTTCTCGTGGTTGCCGGCCGCCGGCATCCACGGGCGGTAGCGCGCCGAGCGGGTGTTGTTGGCGAAGAAGCCCTGCCAGGTGCGCAGTCGGTCGGGGGAGATGTTGGCGTAGCACAGGTCGCCGTTGAGCAGGTGGAAGAGCGGGTCGACCTGCTCGATGCCGGCCACGATGTCCGCCGAGGCGGGCGAGGCGATGCCGCTCGGCACCGAGGTGTAGCCGCCCTTGCCGTCCGGCTGCCAGGTGGTGCTGGGCACCGCCTGGTCGCCGAAGCTGGTGAAGGTGAAGGCGTGCCGGCCGCGCCCGGCGGTGCGGAAGGTGCCCGCGTCCGGGCGGCCGCCGTCGTGCAGCGCGGCGTAGGTGTAGTAGGTGCCCGGGCGCAGGTTCTGCATCCGGGCGTGGTGGGTGTAGACCACCCGGTTGCTGATCCCGTCGGTGTAGGTGCGGGTCTCGGCCTCCACGGTGTGGCCGAACCCGCCTTCCAGGGTGCCCAGTTGGACGCGGGGCCGGCGGACCGGGCCGTCGGTGGTCCAGGAGGCGGTCATCTCCCGGGTCGGATCGGCGCCGAAGGTCAGGTGCAGGCCCTCGACGGCGGGTGCGCCCAGCGATTCGGGGCGGGTGAGCAGCAGTGGCGAGCTCGCACCGTCCTCGCCGTTGCCTGACGTGCGGTCAGCGGCCGCTGCCGGGGTGGCGCCGAGCAGCGGTGCGGTGACCAGTGCGGCGCCGCCGACTCCGGCGGACAGTCGCAGGGCGGTGCGGCGGCTGAGCGTTCCGTCCGCCGGCTGCTGGGGGGAGTCGATGGGCTGGTCCATGAAGGGTCCTCACTTCCGGTCGCCGAAGGCCGCTCACGCTAGGCCCGTTGGCCGCCGGAGTGGTGAACGCAACGAAGCGCCCCACTGAACGCTTCCAGCGGTTAGAGTGGTCCCCATGCGCGCACCGCTGCTCGTACTCAGCTGGTGGCCGTCCTAGGACGGCCGCGCATCCCGCATGCCCTGGGCCGTCCGGACGGACGGCCCTTTCTGCTGGCTTCTCGCCTCGGGCCTCCGGCCGGACCGCCGCCGGATCCACCCACAGAGGAGAGAACCCGATGCCCACCCAGCCCTGCCGCGTCCTGACCGGCGACCGCCCCACCGGCGCGCTCCACCTCGGCCACTACTTCGGCAGCCTGCAGAACCGGGTGCGGCTGCAGGCCGAGGGCGCCGAACTGTTCATCGTGGTGCCCGACTACCAGGTGCTCACCGACCGCGACGTGGCCGAGCATCTCGCCGAACGGGTCGAGGACTTGGTGCTGGACTACCTCGCGGTCGGCATCGACGCGGCGAAGGCCGTCATCTTCACCCACAGCGCGGTGCCGGCCCTCAACCAACTGCTGCTGCCCTTCCTCAGCCTGGTCAGCGTCGCCGAACTGCACCGCAATCCCACGGTCAAGGACGAGATCGCGCACTCGCGTCAGGCCGCGGTGAGCGGGCTGATGCTGACCTACCCGGTGCACCAGGCGGCCGACATCCTGTTCTGCAAGGCGGGCCTGGTACCGGTCGGCCAGGACCAGCTGCCGCACCTGGAGGCCGCCCGGACCATCGCCCGCCGGTTCAACAGCCGCTACGCCCCAGGTGGTTCGCCGGTCTTCCCGGAGCCGGAAGCGCTGCTGTCGGCGATGCCGCTGTTGCTCGGCACCGACGGCGGCAAGATGAGCAAGAGCCGCGGCAACGCGATCGCGCTGGGCGCGAGCGAGGACGAGACCGCGCGGCTGCTCAAGGGGGCCAAGACCGACGCCGAGCGGCGGATCGCTTTCGACCCGGTGAGTCGGCCCGAAGTGTCCAGCCTGCTGCAGCTGGCTGCGCTCTGCCAGGGCCGTGACCCGCACACGGTGGCCGCCGAGATCGGCGATGCGGGTGCCAGCCGCCTCAAGGCGGTGGTCACCGAGGCGGTCAACGAGTACCTGCGCCCGATCCGCAAGCGCCGCGCCGACCTGGCCACCGATCGGGCGCACCTGCGCGCCGTCCTGGCCCGCGGCAACGCCCGCGCCAACGAGATCGCCGACGCCACGCTCGCCCAGGTCAAGACGGCGATGGGGATGCGTTACTGAGCGCTTGTTCACCGCTCTTGGACAAAGCTCCAAGAGCGAACTGAGTACCCGACAGAGCGGCGGGAGCTATTGACGAAGGTCCTTCCGCTTTCTACATTCTGTTCAAGCGGAAGTCATCTTCCGCATCGTGGAATCCCTCGTTCCCCGCCGACCCCCGTGGCGGGGAGCGTAGCTCAGGGACCGGACCTGTCGCCGCAGGGGCCGGTAGGTGGGCGACGGTACTGCCGTCCGCCAGGGTCGTCCCAGCGTCGCCGTGCTCCGTCCCGCAGATCGGTGGTCGTTCCCGGGCCCGAAGACCACCGTGAGATGTGGAGGGACCAGCAGATGGGCCATCAGGACTCGGCGGCGCCGGACGTGGCAGTGCACAGCGTGCACCCGGTGGACGAGATGCTGCCGGTCGGGAGGATGTCGGCCGTCGCGTTGCAGCACGTGGCCAGCATGTACGCGGGAGTGGCCGCCCCGCCCCTGATCATCGGCGGCGCGGTCGGACTGACGGCGACCCAGCTGGCCACGCTGCTGGCCGCGAGCCTGTTCATCGCGGGGGTGGCGACGCTGCTGCAGACCCTCGGGGTCTGGAAGATCGGTTCGCGGCTGCCGTTCGTCAACGGGGTCTCGTTCGCCACCGTCTCGCCGATCCTGGCGGTCGTCGAGGCGAAGAAGGGCGCCGCGCTGCCGCTGATCTTCGGCTCCACACTGGTCGCGGGCCTGTTCTGCTTCCTGCTGGCGCCTGCCTTCTGTCGACTGGTCAGATTCTTCCCACCGGTGGTCAGCGGCACGGTGATCACCCTGATCGGCATCTCCCTGCTGCCGGTGGCCGGGAACTGGTCGCAGGGCGGCAACTCGCACGCGCCGGGCTACGGTTCGCTCGCCAACCTGGGCCTGGCGGGGCTGACACTGCTCGCCGTGCTGCTCTTCAACCGCTTCCTGCGCGGCTTCCTGCAGCGGATCTCGATCCTGCTCGGACTGCTGGTCGGCACCCTGGCGGCGATCCCGCTCGGCAAGGTGGACGTGCACGCGCTCAGCAGCCTGCCGGTCTTCGAACTGCCGCACCCCTTCGCCTTCGGCGCGCCGCGCTTCGAGGCGGCCTCGATCATCTCGATGCTGGTGGTGATGGTGGTCTCGATGACCGAGTCGACCGCCGACATGATCGCGCTGGGCGAGGTGGTCGAGCGGCCCGCCGACGACCGCACGATCGCCGGCGGCCTGCGCGCCGACGGCCTGGCCACCGCCTTCGGCGGGGTGTTCAACGGCTTCATCTGCTCGGCCTTCGCGCAGAACATCGGACTGGTCGCGCTGACCAGGATCCGCAGCCGGTTCGTGGTGGCGCTGGCCGGCGGCTTCCTGATCGTGATGGGCCTGCTGCCGGTGGTCGGCGGGCTGGTCTCGCTGGTGCCGCAGCCGGTGCTCGGCGGGGCGGGCGTGGTGCTCTTCGGCTCGGTGGCGGTGGCGGGCATCCGCACCCTCGGCAAGGCGGACCTGAGCGTCGGGTCGAACGCGATCATCGTCGCCGTCAGCCTGGCCTTCGGGATCTTCCCGATCGCCTACCCGGGCTTCTACCACGCCTTCCCCGAGCAGATCGCGACCGTGCTGCACTCGGGCATCTCGGCGGGCTGCCTGCTGGCGATCACCCTCAACCTGCTCTTCAACCACCTGGGCCGGGGCCGCGAGATCCCGCCCGCGCACGTCCCCGAGGCGCAGATCGCCGCGCTCGGCCGGGTGGAGGAGCTGAGCGAGCAGCACTGAGCCGGCTCGGGCAGGGTGGGCGGCATGGCCGCCCCCGTGCCCGGGCTCGACCCGATGACCTCGCTCGCCATGTGCGTGCACGCCGCCCCCGGGGTGTACGCGCTGCTGCTCGGGGCCGGGGTGTCCCGGGCGGCGGGGCTGCCCACCGGCTGGGACATCGTCACCGACCTGGTCCGCCGGGCCGCTGTCGCCCGGGGCGCCGACCCCGCCGGGGCGGCGGCCGCCGCAGCCGACCCCGAGGCCTGGTGGGCCGCCCACGGCAGCGGCGAGCTCGGCTACTCCGCGCTGCTGGAGCAGCTCGGCGACACCTCGGCGGCCCGCCACCAGCTGCTGCGCGGCTACTTCGAGGCCGACGAGGTCAGCGCGAAGCAGCCAGGGCCCGCGCACCGGGCGATCGCCGCCCTGGTGGCCCGCGGCTCGGTGCGGGTGGTGCTGACCACCAACTTCGACCGCCTCACCGAGCAGGCCTTGGCCGCCGTCGGCGTGCAACCCCAGGTGATCAGCACCCCGGACGGCCTGCGCGGCATGACCCCGCTCGCACACGCCCGCGCCACCGTGGTCAAGCTGCACGGTGACCTGGCCGACCTGGAGACCCGCAACACCGAGGCGGAGCTCACCGCCTACCCGCCCGCCTGGGCCGCGCTGCTGGACCAAGTGCTCGACGAGTACGGCCTGTTGGTCTGCGGCTGGTCCGCCCAGTGGGACGAGGGGCTGGTCCGCGGCTTCGAGCGTCGGGCCTCCCGCCGCTACCCGATCTTCTGGTCCTGCTCCAGCGGCCCCGGCCGTCAGGCGGCCGAGCTGATCGAGCGTCACCGAGCGGTGCTGCTCACCGGATTGACTGCGGACAACCTCTTCACCGGCCTGCTGGCCCGGGTCGAGGCGCTGGACTCGCTCGCCGCCCCGGCCCCCACCCGCGAGCTCGCGGTGGCCCGGCTCAAGCAGGCGCTGCCCGACCCGGTCCGCCGGATCGAGCTGCACGACCTGGTGGACGGCGAGACCACCCGGACGCTGGGCCGCCTCGCCGGGCGTGACCAGGAGCCCCGGCAGGCCTGCGACGTCCTGCTCCACCTGCTCGCGGTCGGCGCCTTCCACGACCGGGCGGGCGCGCACGCCGACCTGTGGGTGCGCACGGTGCGCCGGCTCGGTGACGGCTACCCGGCCCAGCTCGCCGTCGGTGCGGCCGGCACGGCCGCCGTACTGGCCGGCCGCGAGGAGCTGCTGGCCCGGCTGCTGCTCGAACCCGCCACCGACGGCAGGCTGCTCGCGCTGCCCGAGCACCAGCGACTCCGCGCCGACCTGGCCGAACCGCTCACCGAGCCCGGCGGCGGCACCGACCGCACGCTGCACGAGGCGCTGGACCGGTACCGGTACCTGACCGCGCTGGTCCAGGCCGATCTGGACCAACTCCAGCCGCTGCCGGAGGAGTTCCTGGACCAGGAGCGGCTGACCCCGGACGGCCGGCTGCGGGTGGCGGTCCGGGTGCAGACCGAACTCGTGGACGAGTGGCCGATGTTGACCGCGGGCGCGTTCGGCGGCCGACTGGACCGGGCGCACGCGGCCGCAGCGGTGGTGGAGGCGGTGGTGGAGGCGGCGGTGGAGGCGCAGTGCGCGCGCCGCCGCCGGGCGGGGTAACCCGGACGGCCACCCCCGGTCGCGGAGCGTATACGCACGGTCCTAGCGTTGGGCGCAGACACGGAAGGAGAGGGTGACAATGACGCAGAGCGGTGGCGATTCCGTCCAGGTGACGGTCAACGGCGAGCCGGTGGTGCTGACCGGTGGTGTCGCGGGCAGTTGGAGGGTGGATCAGATCCTCGCCCAGAGCCATGAGCAGATCACCGGCAGCGGCAATCCGGCCGGCGCTCAGGACCACTGCCCCGGCGCCGGCTGCCCGACGGTCGAGCACGAGATGACCGTGCCGCTGACCGGGGGCGAGCAGCTCACGATGCGTCCGAAGCGGGCTGCGGACGGGGGCTGAGCGGTAGTTCGGGCGCGCCGCGGCTGATCCGGTCGCGGAAGCGGTCGTGGCAGAACTGGTGCACCGCGCCCACCTGGCGCAGCACGCTGAGCAGCCGGGCGTCCTCCAGGAAGACCATCGGGCGGCGCGGCAGCTGCCGCAGCGCGGCGAGCCGCAGGCAGGTCTCCCGGTAGGTGAAGAAGGCCGTTCCGGAGGCCAGCACCAGTCCCACCGCCAGGCCCAGCGCGAGGTTGACCTCGGTGGTCGGGTACCAGTCCGCCTGGGCCCGCACCACCAGGCTGTGCCCGGGGTCGCCCAGCCCGGCGGCCCGGGCGACCGTGTTGCGCAGCACCGGCGGCAGCACGCCGACCAGCAGGCAGCCGAGGAAGACCCGCCGCTCGCCCAGCAGCGTGTTGCGCGGGCCGACCTGGTCCAGCCGGGCCGGCACCCGGGCCCAGCGGAAGACCGCGACCTCCGTCCCGAAGACCAGGCCGAGCGAGGTGCAGTAGGCCGCCGCCGCGCCGATCCGCACCGCCCAGGACGGGTACGGGTCCCAGGGCACCAGCACGCTGAAGATCGCGCCCAGCAGCGCACCGAGCAGCAGTCCCTGCCCGACCGCCGCCGGTAGCCGTTCGAGCAGTGCGGCGCCCCGGCCGGGCAGCCGGAAGTCCAGGTAGGTCGGCGCGGCGCGATGGTCCACCAGTCGCAGGATCAGCATCAGGCAGACCAGCAGCAGCAGGAGCACGCTGCGGGTGACCGCCCGCCGTCCGGCGAAGTCGGCCATCGAGCCGAACTGTGGCACGCTGAGGCCGAGGAAGCCCGGGCCGGGCACCCCCACCATGATCAGGAAGGTCAGTTCGCCCAGCAGCTCGGCGCCGAACCAGAAGACCAGGCAGAGCCCCAGTGCCCGGACGAAGCGGCTCACTGAGGCGTACTCTTCGGTCCGGTACGGAATCTGACGAACAGTCAGCGAGGTCAGCAGGAGCAGGGCGGCGAACAGCAGCATCCCGCACCCCCACCCCAGGCCGGCGTCCAGCCCCGGGTGCGGAACGGCCCGCAGCTGCCACTCGGCCCCGTACGCCGTCTGCGGCCCGACCCGGTCGAAGTGCCCGATCACCGATCCCACCGCCGCCCCGAGCGGTACCAGCGCGCCCAGTGTCAGCAGCGCCCGCCACAGCAGCGGACGCCGGGTCACTGCCGGGCGCACCACCTCCCGGCGCGGCACCCAGGCCAGCCGCATCAGCAGTGCCCCGGCCAGCGTGGTGGCCACTGTGACGACCAGGAAGCCCAGCAGCTGTTCCCAGCCGCCGAGGTAGAAGTCGAAGTAGTCCGCGGCCATGCACCCCGCGCCCAGTCCGAGCAGTGCCCCGGTCAGCGGGGCCGAGAGCGGCCCGGCCGGATCCGGCGGCAGCGCCTTGTACAGCTGCCACCAGGCGATCTCGTCGGTGTCCTGGTCGTGCAGGTGCCGGGCCAGGAAGGCGAGCCAGGCCCGGGCCTGCTCGGGTCGCCAGCGCGCGGCCGCGGCCCGCCGGGCATCCGGCACGGCCGGGTCGGCGGGGGAGGGGGTGTCGCCGGTGAAGACGGCCGGGACCAGTGCGTCCAGCAGCTCGGCCTGCAATTCCTCCGGGTCGTCCCAGCGGAGCAGTTCGGCCGGATCGCGCCCGGGCGCCGCGTACACGGTGTGCGCCAGCCAGACGTTGAGCGGCAGGGCGAAGGCGGTGGCCAGCGGGCCGCCCGGCTGCTCGCGCAGTTCCGCCAGCACCGGTTCCCAGGCCGGCAGCCGGCGCGGCGCGATCACCGTGCGCAGGTAGTCCAGCACGTCCGTGGCGGCGGCCGGCACGGCGGTGACCACGGCTGCCGCGGTGACCACGTCGGCCTCGGTCAGCGCCTGCTCGAACTCGGTGGAGCGGGAGGTCAGGATCAGCTGATGGCCCATCGCCCCGGCCCGGTTGAGCGCCGCGATGCCGGCTTGGCGCAGCTCGTCGGTGAGCTCGTCCAGGCCGTCGAGCACCGGCAGCACCCGGCGGTCGCCGACCAGTCGGCGGGCCGCGAAACGGCCGTAGTACTCGTGGTTGCGCAGCGCCGGGTAGTCCTCCTCCATCCGGCGGGCGATCCAGCCGATCAGCGACTCGCGCGCCGGGTTCCAGGTGGACAGGCAGAGCAGGACCGGCACCGCCTCCTCGTCGGTGCGGGTGTCCAGCAGTTCGCGGACCAGCAGCATCGCCAGGGTCGACTTGCCCGAGCCCGGTCCGCCGAGGATCACCAGCCGCCGGTGCGGCAGCGCCCGGAAGCCGGCCGCGAAGGCGGGCATGTCGTCGCTGCGGCCGGTCAGGGTGCGGCCGACCAGACGGGGGTGGTCGCCGGACTCGGACTGGGCGCTGCGCCAACGCACCGCGAGCGCCACCGGGTCGGACAGGCCCCGGGCCGCGGCCTCCTCGGCCCACTGGGCGCGCACCATCTTGGCCAGCGCCTCGGCCGCCCGGTCCAGATCGGCCGGCCCGCTCGGCCCGAGCGGGCGGGACCGGCGCCAGGCCCAGCCGCTGAGCGCCACGCTCATCGAGATCACCAAGGTGAGCGAGGCGACCGCCGCCTGCCCGCCCTGACGCACCGCCAGCACCACCGCCACGATCAGCGCGAGTGCGGTGCAGATCCCCACCGCCCAGGGCCACCAGCGCTTTTGATCTCCCATAGGGCGGAGTATGGCCGTTGGCCCACGACCGGTGGCGCAGGCGCCCGGACCGGTTGGCCCGAACGGGTGGGCCCTGGCGCGGGATGGCCGAGTCGGCGCGGCGAAACGCCCGCGAGGCCGGGGTGTTGTGGTGCTCTTGATACGAACCAGATGGGTGAGGTGGTTTCTTCCGTATGTGCGCCGACAGCATCCACACCGACACACTGATCGTCGGCTCCGGCCCGGTGGGCGCGACCTTCGCCCGCACCTTGGTGGAGGCCGGGCGGCAGGTCCACATGATCGACGCCGGGCCGCTGCTCTCCGCCCGCCCCGGCGCCCACCTCAAGAACAGCTACCTGTACCAGCGCAATGTGGACCTGTTCACCTCGGTGATCCAGGGGCATCTGTCGCTGCTCTCGGTGCCGCCCCGGACCCGGCCCGAAGTGACCCTGGACCCCTCGGCGTTCCGGGTGGACCACGACCGCTTCCGCGGCTTCGTGAACAACAACCAGAACCCGGCCCAGGATCCGGAGACCAACCTGGACGCGGCCGCGGTCTGCTACGCCGTCGGCGGCATGGCCACGCACTGGACCTGCGCCACCCCGCGGCACCACCCCCGACTGGAACGCTGCGAGTTGCTCGACGAGGCGCAGTGGAACGAGCTCTACGAGGTGAGCGAGCGCTTGCTCGGCACCCGCGCCGACGCCTTCGAGCAGTCCGTGCGCCACCGCCTGGTGCTGGGCGCGCTGCACGCGGAGTACCCCGAACTCGACGGGCCCTACGGGGTGCGGGCACTGCCGCTGGCCGTCGAACGCCGGCGCGACAACCCGGCGTTGGTGCACTGGAGCGGCACCGACACGGTGCTCGGACCGCTCGCCCACACCCGGCTGGTCGGCAACTCGCTGGTGGCCGAGCCGGAGTCCGGCGGCAGCTTCACCCTGCTGCCCGAACACCTCTGCACCAGGCTGGTGCTGGACGACGCCGGCGAACGGGTCGAGTACGCCGAGGTGACCGACCTGGCCGACTGGCGCACCATCCGGATCGAGGCGGAGAACTTCGTGGTGGCGGGCGGCGCCGCGCTCACCCCGCAACTGCTCTACGCCTCCCGGATCCGCCCGGAAGCACTCGGACGGTACCTGCACGAGCAGCCGGTGGCGTTCTGCCAGATCGTGCTGCACCAGCACCTGGTGGACCAGGTGGAGACCGAGGAGAGGTTCGCCGACCAGGTCCGCGCGCACCGCAAACGCAGCCCCGAGGACCCGGTGCCGATCCCGGTGGACGACCCCGAGCCGAACGTCTGGATCCCGGTCTGCGAACAGCGGCCCTGGCACTGCCAGATCCACCGGGACGCCTTCCACTACGGCAGCGTGGCCCCCAACATCGACCCGCGGCTGATCGTGGACCTGCGCTGGTTCGGCATGATCGAACCGCGCCGGGAGAACCGGATGACCTTCTCCGACACCGGCCAGGACAGCTTCGGGATGCCGCAGCCGACCTTCCAGTTCGAGCTGACCCGGCAGGACCGCGACCAACAGCACGCGATGATGCGCGACATGCTGCGCGCCGCCAGCGCGCTCGGCGGGTTCCTGCCCGGCTCGGAACCGCGGTTCGTCGCCCCCGGACTGCCGCTGCACATCACCGGCACCACCCGGATCGGCGAGGACCCGGACACCAGCGTGGTCGACGTCAACTCCCAGGTCTGGGGCCTGGACAACCTCTACCTCGGCGGCAACGGCCTGCTGCCGCGCCCCAACGCCAGCAATCCCACCCTGACCTCGGTGGCGCTGGCCGTCCGCGCGGCCCGTCACATCCTGGCCAGGTGACCGGAGTTGCCCATGTTCACCCGAGACCAGGTGCTGCTCGGCATCACGCCGACCGGCTGGACCAACGACGACCTGCCGAGCCTCGGCGCCGAAATCCCCTACGAACAGATCCTCAGCGAGATCGCGCTGGCGGGATTCGACGGCTGCAGCATCGGCCACAGCTTCCCGCGCGACCCGGCCGTGCTGGGCGCGGCCCTCGAACTGCGCGGGCTGCGGATCTCCGAGCCCTGGGTCAGCACCTACTTCACCGTTCGCGAGATGCGCGAGGCCACCGTGGCCGAGTTCCGCCGGCAACTCGAGCTGCTGCGCTCGCTCGGCGGCACCGACCTGGTGGTCGCCGAACTCGGCGGCTCGGTGCACCAGCAGCCGGTCGACCTGCGCGCCAACCGGCCGGTCCTCGACGACCGTGGCTGGAAGGAACTGGTGGACGGGCTCCACGAGTTGGGCGAGATCGCGAGCGGGAACGGGATGCGGCTCTGCTACCACCACCACATGGGCACGGTGGTCCAGAGCCCGGCCGAGGTGGACCGGCTGATGGCCGCCACCGACCCCGAACTGGTCCACCTGCTGCTCGACACAGGCCACTTCAGCTGGGCCGGCGGCGACCCGGCGGCCGCCGTCCGCGCGCACGGCCCGCGAATCGCCCACGTGCACCTCAAGGACCTGCGCCCGCAGGTACTGGCCGCCGCCGACCGGTCCAGCTTCCTGCAGGCCGTACTGGACGGGGTGTTCACCGTCCCCGGCGACGGCATGGTCGACTTCCCGGAGGTGCTGGCGGAGCTGGCGCAGGCCGGCTACCGGGGGTGGCTGACCGTCGAGGCGGAGCAGGACCCGGCCAAGGCCCACCCGTTGACGTACGCGCTCAAGGCGCGGGCCTACCTGCGCGAGGTGATCGGGGTATGACCAACTCCGTTGGCATCCACGCGCTGGTCTGGGTCGGCGACTGGAGCGGCGACGCACCCAAGCGGGCGATGGCCGGTGCCAGGGACTGCGGCTACGACCGGATCGAGATCCCGCTGCTCGGCTCCTGGCAGATCGACACCGGGCGGACCAGAGCACTGCTGGACGAGTGCCAACTCGCCATGACAGCGAATCAGTTCCTCACCGAGGCGACCGACATCAGCAGCGCGGACCCCGCCGCGGTGGCCGCCGGTGAGCAGCTGCTGCACCGCGCGGTGGAGACCGTGGCCGCCCTCGGTGGCGACTACATCTGCGGCACCCTCTACAGCAGGCTCGGGCGCTACGACCGGCAGCCGACCGAGCGCGGGCGTCGCAGCAGCGCCGAGGTGCTGCGCGGGGTGGCCGACCGGGCGGCCGACGCCGGGATCAGGATCGGGCTCGAACTTTGCAACCGGTACGAGACCAACCTGCTCAACACGGCCGAACAGGCCCTGGAGATGCTGGAGTTGATCGACCGGCCGAACGCCGTGGTGCACCTGGACACCTTCCACATGAACCTGGAGGAGACCGACATGGTCACGCCGGTGCTCGCCTGCGGTGAGCGGCTGGGCTACGTCCACATCGGCGAGAGCCACCGCGGCTACCTCGGTACCGGGACCGTCGACTTCGACGGCTTCTTCGGGGCGCTGGCCCGGATCGGCTACACCGGGCCGATCACCTTCGAATCCTTCTCCTCCGCGGTCCTGGCCCCCGAACTCACCGGTGCGCTGTGCATCTGGCGGGACCGGTGGCAGGACTCGGCCGATCTCGCCCGGCACGCCCGGCAGTTCATCGCGCAGCAGCTGACCCGTTGACGCGCGCCCGTTCGTCAGGAGTTCTCTCGTGCACACCACCGTCAAGAGCGAGGGCCCGCAGCGCGCCTACGAGCTGGTCTTCGAGACCGGCGAGGAGATCATCGGCGGGCTGCGTGCCTTCGCGATCGCCGAGCGGCTGGCCCCCTCCGAGTTCAACGCGATCGGCGGCGTCCACCAGGCCGATCTCGGCTTCTACAACCTGACCGACGGCACCTTCAACCCGGTGCCGTTCCACCGCGACCAGTGCGAGGTGCTCTCGCTGATCGGGGACATCACGCCGGAGGCCGACAAGCCGGGCGGCTACAACGTGCACGGCCATGTGGTGCTGGGCTCGCCGGACGGGCAGGCGAACGGCGGACATCTGCTGCACGCCATCACCCGGCCGATCCTGTTCGTCACCATCGAGGAGCTGGAGCACGCCAAGCCGGCGCACCATTGAGCAAGCGCTTGGTCGGCGTGGGCGGGTGAGCAAGCGCTCGCTCGAGGCTCGACGGCGTCCGCTGAGTGAGCGCTTGCTCAGGGCGGCCAGATGAGCGAGCGCTTGCTCAGCGCGGCCGCATGAGTGAGCGCTTGCTCAGCGGAGGCCCTCAGTGTCGTCCAACCGGAACCACGGCCACCGGGCACTGGGCCTTCTCCAACACGTGTGCCGCGACGCCCATCCGGGTGTTGCCGAGCAGGCTCGGTTCGGTCGGCCGCCCGACCACCACCAGTCCGGCCTGCTTGGAGGCCTCGACCAACTCGGCCTCCGGTGCGCCGGCCGCCGCCCGCACCTTCACCGGGATCTCAGGGAACCGGGCCTGCTGACGCTCCAACAGCTCCTGCAGGTCGGCCGCGTCGGCCGGCTCGGCGATCACCCGCACCGCGCTCGCGGTCATCAGCGCGGCCCGGTACGCCAGGTCCACCACACCCAGGGCTGGCACGCCCGGGTCCACGACCACCACCACATCGCCCTCGGGCATCGGGGAGCCCTCCACCTCGTCGATGTCCTCCACCGTCTTGCAGACCACCACCGGGCAGAGCGCGTGCTCGGCGACCGCGCGGCTCACCGAGCCGACCCACCAGCCGCGCAGCCCCGTCACCCCACGACTCCCCAGCACCAGCAGCGCGGCCGCTCGGGACTCGGCCGGCAGCACGTTCTGCGGAGAGCCGCGCAGCAGCCTCGCCGTCACCGCCAGATCCGGGGTCATCTTGGCCACCCGGGCCAGCGCCTCCTCGGTCACCTGATCCTCCGTCGGCGCGGGCTGCCCGGCACCGGTGACCGCGGCCAGCAGGTCCCGCGGCACGGCGTACAGCACCTCCAGCGGCGCGCCACCGCCCTCGGCCACCCGGGCCCCCCAGGCCAAGGCCGTCCAGCCACCGGGCGACCCGTCCACCGCGACCTGAACCGGGCGAAGATTGGACATAGTGCTACTCCTTCGAATGGACCCGCGCAGTGCGGGGATGCTGGCAGCCCGGACGGTTGCGCTCCGTCCGGGCCACCAGGTCTGCAGGCCGCCGGGTCACCAAGTCACCAGGTCAGCCGGGTCACCAAGTCACCAAGTCACCAGGTCAGCCGGGTCACCAAGTCACCAGGTCAGCCGGTCAGCCGGTCACGAGGTCACCAGGTCAGCAGGACGCCGGGCGCGGGCTCACGGCTTGCGCAGCACGTCCAGCTGGTTGGTCGCGTCGTCGACGAAGTAGACCGCGTCGTGGTCGTGGTCCACCGCGAGGCCGAAGAGCGCGCCGGCTCCGACGTTCGGCGGCGTCCCGCTGGAGTCCAGCTGGCGGACCGCCACCTGCTCACCGCGCGGAGTGGTCTCCACCAGGTTGCCGTCGCCCCCGTTCACGGTGAGGATCTCGCCCCGAGGGGCCACGGCCAGTCCCAGCGGAGCGTTGAGGCTGCCGCCCTCGGTGACCAACTCGCCGGTTCCGGCGCTGTCGTGGCGGCGCAGCGCGTCCGGGATCGCGGTGATCCGGCTGTTCACGGTGTCCGCCACATAGAGCGTTCCGTCGTGACCGAGGCCCACCCCGGTCGGGCCGACCACCAGCGCGGCCGGGTCGGTCCGCTGGTCGAAGCCGCTGCCGATCACCGTACTGCGCTCCAGGCAGGGCGGCTCGTCACCGCGGTCCTTGAGGGTGAGCCGCAGCACCGTCCCCTCCGGCACCACCGAACCGCCGCCGGCCACCGTGTCGTTGAGCACGTTGGTGACGAACAGCTCACTGGTTCCGTGATGGCTGACCGAGGTCATGTCCCAGGGCCCGTTGATGCCGTTGCCGGTGAGGGTCTCGCGCACCGTGCCGTGCTTGTCGAGCACCAGCAGGCATCCGGCCTGCGCGGTGGCCGCCGTCCCGTCCGTGGTGGGCAGGCTGCCGACCACCACCCAGCCGCCCGGCAGCACGGTCAGTGCGGTGGTCAGCCCGACCCCGCCGGGGCACTCGCCGGGCAGGTGGTTCGGGTCGATCTGGGCGAACTGGCTCACCGATCCGTCCGGGGCGATCTGGACCAGGGTGGTGCCGGTGCCCTGCTGGTTGGCAGCGTTGTTGAAGTTGCTGACCAGGATGCTGTTGCGGTGCAGTAGGCCCTCGTCGCTCGGGACGACCACGGTGCCGTACGGGTTCACGTCACCATTGGCGGGCACGGTGGAGGCGATCGTGGCGACGGTGTTCAGCGGGCCGACGAACGGCTCGCGGGCGGTGGCGGGCGCGGCCGCGCCGAGTGTGCCGAGTGCGGTGGCCCCGGTCACCGCAAGGGCGGCGAGCGGGCGAGGTAACAGGTAGTGATGTCTCATAAGCATCACGTTAAATCTGGATCCCGGGCAGCTCACGGAGGACGCGCGCGCCGATCGGAGGGACTGTCATGACGCGGCCGGGAGCGGTCGGTGCGCCCCGGGGCCCGTCCGGTCGGGTGCCAGCGCGAGGTAGGTGAGGATCGCGCCCAGAGTCGAGAGCAGTGCGAGGGCGAGGCCGAGGGTGTGGAATGCGCCGGTGAAGGCGGTGGCCAGCGCCGGGTGATCGGTGCCGCGGGCCTGCCCCTGGACGGCCTGCCCGGCGAGTTGGGTGGCGGAGGCGGCATCGAGGCCGCTGTCGCGCAGCTGCCCGGCGGTGAGCGAGGTGAGCCAGGCCGCCGCGCCGGCGACCGCGACGGACTCGCCGGTGATCCGCATCGTGTCGAAGATGCCGGCCGCGGCGCCGGCATGCTCGACCGCGACGGTGCTGACGGCCGCGTTGTCCATCACCCCGAAGGCCAGCCCCACCCCGGCACCGAACGGGAGCAACGGTAGCGCCAACGCCGTCGCCGAGCCGTCGCCGCGCAGCGTGACCAGCAGCAGCGCCCCGAGGCGGAGAAGCGGGCGGCGGAGAACCGGGTGGGGGAGAACTGGGTGCGGGAGAAGAGGACATGGCCCGATCCTCGGCGGGGCGTCGCCGGCGGATGAAGTGAGCGGCACACCCTGGGACTCACAGGGCCACCCTCAGCCCTCGGAGCCCACGCCGGGCCGCCGCCATACTTGACCGCATGCCCGAGACGAGAACGATCGCCAGCAGCCTCGGCGGCTACCTCCGCACCCGGCGGGCCCTGGTCTCGCCCGCCGACGTCGGCCTCCCCCCGACGGGCCGCCGCCGAGTGCCCGGGCTGCGCCGCGAGGAGGTCGCCGAGCTGGTCGGGCTGAGCACCGACTACTACGTGCGACTCGAGCAGGGACGCGCCGACCGCCCCTCCGCCGAGGTCCTGGACGCGCTGGCCAGGGCGCTGCAGCTGAGCGCCGCCGAACGCGCACACCTGTACGACCTGGCCCGGCCGCGCCGCGGTGCCGCGAGCCGCACCGAGGCGGCCGTGCGTCCGGCGCTGCGACAGGTGGTGCAGGCCATCCCCAGCACGCCGGCGCTGATCATGAACGACCGCAACGACGTGCTGGCCTGGAACCCGCTGGCCGCCGCGCTGATCGCCGACTTCCCCCAACTGCGGCCACACGAGCGCAACATGGCCCGCCGGATCTTCCTGGACCCGGACGCCAGGCAGGTCCATCCCGACTGGGACGAAGCCGCCCGCAGTACGGTCGGCATGCTGCGAATGGCAGCCGGACGGCGACCGAACGACCCGGCGCTGGTCCGCCTGATTGGCGAACTCTCCCTCGGCAGCCCGGCCTTCCGCACCCTGTGGGCCACCCACTACGTGCACGAGAAGACCCACGGCCCCAAGCGCTTCCGCCACCCCGTGGTCGGAGAAGTCGCCCTCCGCTACGAGACCTTCCAGGCCCCCGGAACCGCGCACCAGTTGCTGGTGGTCTACACGGCCGCACCGGGAAGCCCCGCCGAGGAGGCGCTCACCTTCCTCGGCATGCTCACGCGAGCCTGAGCCTGAACCGCGTCAATGGCGCGGAGACCTCGATCCCGAGCAGCCGATGCCCGGTGCCCAGGGGCGGGTCCCCGGGCTGGTGCCCGGGGACCCGCCCAGTACTCAACTGGCCTTCGGCGGCGCCTCCAGTGGGGTGGGCTGCGTTACCGGCTCGTCCTGCACAAGCAGGTGCGGGGCGTCCTCGGCCTCACGCAGCTGGTCGAGCACGGCCTCGCGATCGGTGAGCATGACCGTCAGAATCCGGCGGGCCGACTTCAGCAGGTCGGAGACGTCCGCGCCGGCCAGTGCGTACAGCACGGTCCCCTTCTCCCGGGTGGAGACGACGATCCCGGACCGCTTGAGCACCGCGAGCTGCTGGGACAGGCTGGACGGCTCGATCCCGATGTCGGCCAGCAGGTCGCGGACCGGTAGCGGCCCGCCCTGGAGCAGCTCCAGCACCCGGATGCGCACCGGGTGCCCGAGCAGGCGGAAGAACTCCGCCTTGACCTGGTAGAGCGGCAGCTGCATCAGACCTCCAGCGTCCCCTCGACCTGCTTCAGCCGGTGCCTGGCCATGGCCAGGTTGGCACGCGACCGGTCCAGGGCGAGATAGAGGAACAGGCCCTGGCCGCTGCGGGAGGTGAGCGGGCGGATGAGGTGGTACTGCTTGGTGAGCGTCACCAGGATGTCCTCGATGCCGCCGGGCAGCCCCAGCATCTCCATCGTGCGCATCTTCGCCCGCACCAGATCGGTGTTGCCCGCCGCCGCGACCGTGAGGTCCAGCCCGGCGCCTCCCAACACACCCAGCGCCATGCCGCTGCCGTAGTCGACGAGCGCCACGCCCAGCGCGCCCTCGATCGTCATGGCTTCCTTCAATGCAATGTCTGTCTCTGCCATGGCCCGAGGCTAGGGTCCGTCAAGCTTCGTTCCTTCGAGAATTGCAGAACTCTGCAACTCCAAGGCGCAGCAGATGTACGATCCGCCCTCCGGCGCGCCCTTACCCGCCGCGCGGGCCGGCTGCCTGCCGCTCGTGTCCGCGTCGCAGCAGGCCGTATGCCCAGCGTTCGTTCAGTCCGGCGAGGAAGCCGACGCTGCCCCAGAAGAACCAGGCCTTGATCAGCGCCTGGTGGCCGGCCAGGGAGAGCGGTACTGCTCCGCAGAGGCCGTCCGGCACGGCGGGAGGGGTGAGCAGGGTGAGGATGCCGCCGTTGATGAGCAGGAAGAGCGAGGTGGCCAGGAACCAGCCGACCACCACCCGGTACCAGCCCTCCTGACGCATGGTCTGGGCCAGCTGCACAGGGTCGGTGGGGACGTCGGGGGTCGTGTCGCGGCCGGGCCCCTGCTGGATCAGCTGGTAGGCGTCGCGAAGCCGGACGATGACGCTGAAGACCGCGCCCATCGCCCCGCCCGCGAAGCAGACCAGGGCGTACATCAGGCTGAGCTCCTCGGGACAGCCGAGGGAGCTGTGGAAGAGCGGTGGCACCGCACGGCCTATCGCGAGTGCCGCCAGCAGGATGGCCGGGCTCAGCAGGACTCCGAAGGCCAGGCCCGTGTTGAGTCCGCGCCCGCCGGCGAGCGCCGCGTCCGTCTCCAGCCGCCGCGCGGCGGCGTTGGCCTCGTCCTTGAGGCGGTCGGTGCCGTGGGCGACGACGGGCTGCTCGGCGGGGCCGACTGCGATCTCCCGCAGGCTGACCCGCACCACCTGCTCCAGGCTCCGGCACACATCGATCCTGGTGCGCTGCTCAAAGGCACGCTGTGCCGCCGTGTGCAGGCGTTCGATCCGCAGGAGTTGGTGCGGCTCCGCCCGCCGCAGGCGCTGCAGATCGGGCGCCTCCTCGGCGAGGCCGAGCGCCTCGGCCAGCGTCCTCGGCTCGGCCGAGCCGGCACCCAGGAACCATTCCTTCATCAGCCGTGCCCGGCGCGCTCGTTCTGCGCTCATCTGCCCCCGCCCCTCGATCACAGAGGCAGTTCTACCGTTCCGCGCCCCGAAGCGGAACCCGAGCCCTGATCTCCACGTCAGGCCCAGTCTCCTCGCGAACTTCCCGAACGACCGTGGCCGGCAGGGACTCACCGAGGTCCATGGTCCTGCCTGGCAGCGCGAACAGACGATTGCCGGTCCGCCGTTGCAGGAGGATGCGCCCGTCGTCGGTGGCCACGGCGGAGGCTGCCACGTCCCAGCTCTCCACGACTGGCGATCCGGATCGCGCGCGCCTCAGCCGCTCGCTGCTGAAGAAGATCATTCAGGCGAGGGTGAGCCTCACGAGTAGCTGGGCTTGCCGAGGAAGCGCTGGGCTTCCTCGGCAGCCTGACGGCGCCCGGTCACGCGCCGCTTGTGGAACGGTCGGTCAGCTGCCGGCCTTGAGCAGCTCGCCCGAGCCGACGGCCGAGGTGAACCGAGTGAACGCGGCCTGGTCGAAGCGGAGGGCCGGGCCGTGCGGGTCCTTGCTGTCGCGCACGGCGATCTCACCAGGCAGGCCGAGGGCGCACTCCACGCAGTTCTCGTTCCCTCCGCTGTAGCTCGACTTGCGGAAGCTGAACCCGGTGGCGGCGGCATCGGAGTGGTGACTCACTTGATCGCGTCTCTCTGTTCGGTGATGAAGGCGAGCGAGTCGTCCTTGGCCATGGCCTCGGACGTGATTTCGGTGAACCTCGCTCGGTACAGCTCCACATCGGTCGGATCCTCGACCAAGGTGCGGGCTCGACCGGTGCTCGAGGAAGTGACTGAGCTTGAGACGCTGCGTGTGGTGGATGGGTAGATCGGTCAGTTCGGACGGGTCGATGAAGCGCAGTTCTGTGGACTCGTCAGAGATGCGCAGCGTTCCGCAGATCACCCGTGCGGTGAAGCAGACGTTGAACTGCTGGCGCACCTCGCCGTCCGAGTAGGCGATGATGTGGCGCGGATCGGTGTAGGTACCGACCAGCAACCGCCGATTGGGAGCCGGGCCGGACGGAGTACGTGGTTGTGCAGTCCGGGCCCCGCCGGTTGTGGGACCAGGTAGCCGGCGCCTGGCAGTGGTGGGCGGACCATGGGCGACCAGGCTTCGACCGGTTCGGTCTCACTGTCACCCCCGACGGACAGACCGTCTGGTTGGACGCGCCAGCCAAGCTCGTTCCAGTCAGGAGCTGACCGCCCGAGTGCTGCCCCGTCCGTGGCGCCGCTGTGGTGGTTAGCCGGATGCTGAACCCGGATGGTGGGTCTTCCTCGCCCTGCCTTGAAAGCGAGCTGCCCTCCCGTTGTTTCGACGGGAGGGCAGCTGTCACATCCAGAAGTGGATGCCGACGCAGATGAGCGCCGTCAGTGCGGCTATGCAGGGCATGCGCGAATTGACCCTCTTTCAGGCTCTGTTCTGTGCGGAAGCTTAACGATGATCATAGGTCAACTACCGGGCCGAGCTGCAAATCCGACCGAGCACCGGACCGAAACGTCGTATCATCCGACCTTGCTGCCGCACATATGAGCGAGAAAAGATGTCAGTCGGACCGATTAGATTCGACGCGCGACGGCTCGGCTGTGGCCGAGCCGGACCAGAAGCTTGGCGCGCGCGGACTGTGCCGCTGCTTCCTCCACGGGCGCGTTCAGCTGACGAGCAAGGTCCACTGCGGCCTCCAAGTGCCTTCCGGCGATGTCGAGTCGACCGGTCTCCAGCTCGGCCAGCCCGAGGCCGCGAAGTGCGACGGTGCGGTGATGGTCGGCGCCGATGATGGTGGCAAGGGTGACGGCTTGCTGGTACCACTCCTCGGCCGTGGCGGGGTCGCGTGCGTCAAGATGGAGGGTGCCGAGCGCGATCATGGTCGCCACCTGACTCCAGCGTTCGCCGTGCTGACGGAAGGTCTCCAATGCGACCCGTTGGAGGCTTCGGGCACGGTCGAGTTCCGTTGCGATGTCCAAGGTTGCCGCCAGGTTGTTTCTAATGGTGGCGAGTTCCAGCGGCGACAGCACCGAGTGGCCGATTGCCAGTGCGCCTTCGAAGGATTCTCTTGCTGCGCGCAGGTCGCCCTGTCCTTCGTGGAGCAGACCGAGATTGACGCGGAGCTTGGCTTCGAGTCGCAGGTCTCCCGAGCGCCGAAAGCCGGTGAGTGCCTGTTCGTATTCGGCGTTGGCTGCAGCGTGGTCACCCAGCAGCGAGTAGGCGATTCCGACATTGTTCCGCAAACGGTCGACCTGTCGGAGGGCCCCATGGTGGCGGCTCACGGCGAGCGCCTCCTGCTGGAGCTCCAACGCCCTCCGGTACTCACCCAGGTTCCCCTGCAGGATCCCCGCCAGGCTCATGGCCTCGGCCACCGCACTGAGGTCGTCTGCGGCTCGGGCCAGGCTGAGGGCACGGTCGATGACGACTGCCGCCTGCGAGTAGTTGGCGATTCGTAGGTAGGCCGTCGCCAGGTCGAGCAGCGCGTAGATCTCGGCCTCGGGTCGGCCGATGGTGTGCCAGTGCTCGACCGCGGAGCGGTGGAGGTTGACGGCTTCGGTCCAGCGCCCCTCGGCGTCGAGGAAACCGGCGAGTGAGTGGGCGAGTTGACCAGCTTCGGTGAAATGCCCGTGGCTGGCGGCGTGCTGCTGGATGGCCAGTAGCGCGGCCTGCTCGGTGACCAGCCACTGGCGGGCATCTGCGAGGGTGGACCAGTCGAGGTCCTCGGCGGGCGGTGTCGCGGGCGTGGGGTGATCGAGGCGTAGGCGGTGCGGGTAGAGGAGCCGGTCGACTCGGTCCACCGAGGCGATCGCGAACCGGACCAGCCGACCGAGCGCGTCCTCTCGTTCCTGCGCCGTGTCCTCCTGGTGCGAGGCGCGGACGGCGAACGCGCTCAGAAGATCATGAAAGGTATACGAATCGGGTGAGTTCTCCTCGATCAGGTGAGTATCGATCAATTCGAGTAGTGAACGTTCGGTCGCGTACCGGGAGCTGCCGAGCAGAGCGGCCGCTGCGTGGGTGTCGAATCGGGGTCCGGGATGCAGCGCCAGGCGGCGGAACGCGAGCCGGCGGTCAGGGCGGAGCGCCTGGTAGGAGAGATCCAGCAAGGGAGTCAACTCCCGCTCGGAATCGTGGATCTCATCGAGCAGATGAGACGCCTGGGACAGTCGGTGAATCAGATGGTCGAGAGTCCAGGAACTACGGGTTTTGAACTGGGTGGCGATGATGTCGATCGCCAGCGGATGGCACTTGCACAGCGCGACCACCTCGCCCACCCGCTCCAGGTCGGTCGCCCGTTCCGGCCCGACCAGTCGCTGGAACAGCTCGATCGCGTCCTGTCCTGGTAGCGCCTCGACCACGGTCTGACGCACTCCTGGTAGCTCGCTCAGCCGTCGGCGGCTGGTGATGATGATCAGTGAGGCGGTCTCGACGGGTAGCAGGGGGCGCACCTGAGCGGTGTTGGCCGCGTCGTCAAGGATGAGCACGTACCGGAGGCGGCCGATCTGCCGGTGCCAGTAAGCGAGTCGGCCCTCATGATCGGCCGGGATCGCCTGGACCGGGAAGTTGAGCAGTCGGAACAGGCTGGGGAGGGCGGCTTCCACGGTCATCGGCTCTCGGACGGCGGAGTGTCCGTGCAGGTTGAGCAGGTACTGGCCGGCCGGGTACTGGTCGCGTAACCGATGGGCGGCTTGGGTGGCGAGAGCGGTCTTGCCGATACCGCCCATGCCGGTGACGCAGACCGCCCCTGGGCCGGGGCCGAGGCGCGACAGCTCGTGTTCCCGGCCCACCAGCGGCCGTGGCTGCGCGAGGTTCGACGGCGATGTCATCGGTGGGGCGAGCGCGAGCGGTGTCGCGGTCGGTGCCGGCCGCGGGACCAGGTCGGGGGCGGGGGTGCCGGTGAGGATGCCGGTGTGGAGGTCGGTCAGTTCCTTGCCGGGGTCGGTGCCCAGGCGCTTGTCGAGGACCCCGCGGGTGTGGAGGTAGACGGCGAGTGCCTCGTCCTGGCGGCCGGCGCCGTGCAGGGCGAGCATCAGGCGGGCGACCAGGGTCTGGTCGGTGGGGTGCGCGGAGACCAGCTCGGAGAGTTCCGGCACCAGGTCGGCGAAGCGGCCCAGCCGGAGTTCGACGGTCGAGCGGGTGATCGTGGTGGCCAGGTGGGTGGCGGTCATCCGGGCTCGGGCGGTGTGGGCCCATTCGCCGCGCAGGCCGGCCAGCGGGTCGCCGCGCCAGAGGGATTCGGCCTGGGTGAGGTGAGCAAGCGCTTGCTCGTCGTCGCCGCCCTCGGCGGCGGTGCGGGCGCGGTCGGCGAGGCGGCGGAAGCGGTGGTAGTCGACCAGGCCCGGGTCGGCGTCGAGGGTGTAGGCGTGTGCGCGGCTGACCACCAGCAGGGGCGGCCCGGCTGCTTCCGCCTCGGCGGCGGTGCGCAGTGCGCGGCGGACCTTGGAGATGAGCGAGTGCAGACTCGCTGCCGGATCGGCGGGCAGGTCGCCGTCCCAGAGCCGGTCGGCGAGGGTTTCGAGTGACAGCGGTCGACCGGCGTCCAGCGCCAGGGCCGCGAGCAGGCAGCGGACTTTCTCCGGGCTGAGTCTGGTCCCTCTGCCGTCCGCCAGGAGCTCGACCGTACCCAGGAGTCGCAGCTCTACCAAGGTTCTCCCCCTTCGGTCGGGCGTCGCCCCGCCCCGCGTTCCGAGGTGCCAGTGCTGGGGGCGACTGCGTTACCACGTGTGCTCGCGGGGTAGAGAACACCTCACCACCTCTTGCTGGTTGTGCAAAGTCTTTGACGTAAATCGATTGAACGGAGAGTCGCGGCGATCAGAAGTTGACCGGATGGTGACCATGCGGTTGGGGGAGGACCAATGGGACCACTGGCGATCGATGCGGTCGAGGCCGTGGTCGCGGGCGCGGACGCGTGCGAACGGGCGGAACTGGCAGGACTGTTGGGCTGGTTACCGCAGGCCCGGCGGAGCGATCGGGAGTTGGCGGCGGCGCTGCTCGAACGGGCCGTAGGCGAAGGCGAGTTCGCCGACCGATTGCGACGCTGGATCGCGGAGCACGCCGGCGCCACCGTGACGGCGAACACGATCAGCGGTGGCCAGATGTTCGGGACAGTGGTGCAGGCGCGTTCCGTTCAACTGCACACGGCTCCGGCCGTGCGGCCGACACCACGCCAACTTCCCCCGCCGGCCGGACCGTTCATTGGCCGCCGGGCCGAACTCGCCGAGTTGGCGCTGCTCGCGGCCGAGCCGGCGGCGCGGCAGTTGGTGGTGGTCAGCGGCCCAGCCGGTGTCGGCAAGACAGCACTGGTGCTGGAGTGGCTGCGCGAGTTGAGCCCGCGCTATCCGGACGGTCAGCTCTACGCCGACCTGCGCGGCCATGCCCCCGGCGGCCCGGCTGAGGTGGGCGAGACCCTGGGGGCGTTCCTGCGGGCCTTCGGGGTCGACCGGGTGCCGGATGCGCCGGCCGAGGCCGCCGCGCTCTGGCGGTCCGTCACCTCCGAGCGCCGGATCGCCGTGATGCTCGACAACGCGCTGACCGCTGCCCAGGTCCGCCAACTGCTGCCCGGATCGGCGGCCGGCCTGGTCGTGGTGGTGAGCCGAAACCGGCTCACCGGCCTGGGGGTTGACGGTGCCGTGTTCCGGCCGCTCGGGCTGCTGGACGAGGATGCGGCCGCCGAGATCCTGCTGCACCGGGTGGGACGGCGACGCGCGGCCGAGGAGCCGGAGGCGGTCCGCGAGGTGGTCGCGCACTGCGGCGGTCTGGCACTCGCCGTCTCGCTGGTCGCGGCCCGGGTCGCTGCCCGCCCCCGGCTCACGCTCGCCGCCACCGCCGCCGCGCTGGAACAGGAGAGCGGACGGCTGGCCGTGCTCCGGCTGGAAGGCGAACTCGCCGTACAGAGTGCCCTGGACGCATCCTGTGCCGCACTCGCCCCGGGCCCGGACCGGCTCTACCACCGGCTCGGCCTGCTCCCATTCAGCGACTTCACCGCCGCGGACGCGGCCGCGCTCACCGGAGACGAGCCGCCGGAGGCCGAGCTGCTGCTGGACGCGCTGGCCGAGGCGAACCTGGTCGAGGACCTGGGGACCGACCGGTTCCGCTTCCACGACCTGGTGCGCCTGCACGCGCAGGCCCGGGCACGGGCAGCGGAGCCGAGCTCGCAGCGGGAGGCCGCGTTGCGCCGGGTGCTGGAGCGGTACCTGGCCTGCGCCACGGCTGCTGAGCGCTTGCTTACCCCGAACCACGCGACGCTGCGCCGCGACTACCTGGCGCCGCAAGCTGACGGTCCCGCCGACGAGCGCGCTGCGCTGCGCTGGCTGGACCAGGAGCGACGGCACCTGCTCGAAGCCGTCCGGACGGCCTCGGCCAACGGCTGGTTCGCGCTCACCTGGCAGCTGGTCGACGCGATGTTCCCGCTCTTCCTGCGCCTGCGCGCCCATGAACTCGGCGCCGAGGCAAACCGGTTGGGCCTGGCTGCGGCGCGCCGCGAGGGGGATCCGGCCGGCCTGGCCCGGATGCTCACCGACGGGGGCGGCCGGCTGCGCAATCTCGGCGAGGCCGACGAGTCGATCGTCTGGTACCAGGAGGCGCTGCACCTGGCCCGCGCGGACGGTGACCTCAAGGCCCAGGCGCAGGCCCTGCACGGGATCGGGAAGGCCCACCGGCTGGCCGGTCGCCTCGACGAGGCCGTCGACTGCTTCCGCCAGGACCTGGAGCTGCGGCTCGCGGTCGGCTACCAGCGCGGCGCGGCGCTGACCCGGGTGACCCTGGGGGACGTAGCGCTCGCCCAGGGCAGGCCGCAGCTGGCGCTGCCCGAACTCACCAGCGCGTACGAGACCCTGCTGGCTCTCGCCGAACCCTACGAGGCAGCCCGGGCGCTGGCCTTCCTCGGGCAGGCACGGACCGTCCTCGGCGAGTACGAGGCGGCTGAGCAAGCGCTTGCTCAGGCCGCCGAGATGTTCCGTACCGCCGGCTCCCGCAACTGGGAGGCACGCGCACTGGAACTGCGCGGCGAACTCGAGGAGGCCCGGGAGGCCCCGCAGCGGGCCCTGCTCCGCTACGAGGCCTCCCTGAGCCTCTATCAGGAAGTCGGCGCTCCCGACGTCCAGCGCCTCACCGGGAAGGTGTGCCGCCTCGCGCCACCGGAGAGCTGAGCATCCGGCTGGACGTCCGGCTGGACGTCCGGCTGGGCGTCCGCCCGAACGACCGGCTGGACGTCCTCCCGAGCCGTCAGCCGGTACGTCGCACCCGGGACCAGCAGCGAGACCGAACGGATCCCGTCCGGCGGCACCTCGGCCACCAGGCAGGCGTGCAGCAGCGAGCCGAGCACCTTGGCGGGCACGCCCCGCGCACCCGCCCCGGGGACCCAGCGCCGGCAGCTGCCGTCGGCGAGCCGGGTGAGCACCGTGCCGTCCGGTCGCCCGAGCGCCAGTACCAGGCACCCGGGGTGGCGTCTCAGCACCTCGCCCTCGCCCTCGCTCTCGCTCTCGCCCTCGTCCGCCTCCCCGTCGGCGAGCCGTTCGGCCTCGCCCCACAGGACGTCGGCCCACCCCGCCGCCGGCCCCGGCTGGTCGAGACCGACACAGAGGTGCTCGTCCACGGTCCCCACCCGGACCCCCGAGATATCCAGGTGGGCCAGCAGCGGCGCGGCGTCGGCGGCTCCCGGCAGCTCCACCCCCGCCAGCAGCCCGGTCTCGCCCGGCGCCAGCGTCACCACGGTCCGACGGTCATGGCGATCACGACGATCGTGACGGTCCATCAGTTCTCCTTCTCCGAGAGCGGAGCGGGCATCGCCAGCGGCTCGGTCATCGGCGGGTGGGCCGGCTCGCCCAACTCCAGGATGCGGTAGAGCAGTCGTCGCATGTTGGCGTGGAAGGCGCCCGGCTCCGAGGAGATCCGGGCCGCGATCGGCTGGTAGTCGTCGGCCCGGTACTGCTGTGCGGCGTAGGCGAGTTGCTCGCCCAGCGGCCGGGTCGGGGACAGCGCCGGCGCGGTGCGGGCGAGTTGGGCGCCGGGCGAGTGCTGGTTGACGGACTGGAACGGGTAGCGGGAGGTGAGGATCGGCGCGCCGGTCATGGTCGCGTACAGGGTCACCGAGCCGTGGTCGCCGATGACGTAGTCGGCCGCGATCAGCAGCGGCCGCCAGTCGCACTCAGGCGGCAGCAGCGACAGGCTCCCGTCGGAGCCGTCCGCGAGCCACGAGCGCACCTGCCAACCACCGTGACCCGACCAGACGTTGGGGTGCACCAGCAGCGCAGTGCGGTACTGCTCGCGGGGCAGCTCGGTGAGCAGTCGGGGCAGCAGGGAGTCCAGCCGGTTGAAGGCGGAGCCGAGGCCCCAGGTGGAGCAGACCAGGACGAACCGCTCGTCCTCGCGAAGGCCGAGTGCCCGCCGGTAGGCGGCCCGATGCGGCAGGCCGGCCGCGATCCGGTCGTACGAGGCGTCCCCGACCACCTCGGTGATCGGCAGCGCCTCGGGGCACCAGCGGGCGAGGCTGTCCAGGTCCTCCCGGTGGGCGACGGCGAAGGCCCTGGGCACCACCTTGCCGTCCCAGGTCAGGTAACTGCGGCCGATGCCCCCGACGGTGCGCTCGCCGCCGTCCTGCGGTCGGGAGAGCTTGATGTGCCCGGCGCCGTGCGGCAGCCGGACCAGTGGGCCGCGCAGCTGCTCCATCCCCTGCGAGCCGGCGGTGAGCACCAGGTCGAAGTCGGTCCGGCAGGCCTGCTCCCAGGGCAGCACGGTGCCGCCCAGGTCGGCGAGGACCTGCTCGACGCCGTTGTTGAAGGCGTGCGGGGCCACCGTGAAGACCACGTGGACCCGCAGGTCGGAGCGGAAGAGCACGAGCAGGTCCTGGATCCGCCGCCCGTAGACCAGGGTGTGGATCACCACCAGGACCTTCTTGCAGTCGGGCAGGGTGGCCCACTGCCCGGGATCACGACGTACGGGATCACGACGTGCAGGATCAGGACGTACGGGATCACGACGTACCGCGCCGGATGACGGCTGGGTCGACGACATGACCGAATTCCCCCTCGGAACCTCGACGTTCGGCCGCTGGTCGCAGCCTCCCGGGGTCTTTCCACGGGCGCTGGTGAAAGCCCTGCCGAAGCCTTGCGGAATCCTTGCACCGCAGGTGCGGTCCGGGCGCGAACCAGTGCTCAGGGGCGCGGAAGGAGGTGCGTTAGGAGGTGCGCGAGGCGCTTCGGGAGGGCCAAGTAGCGCACATCCGAACCATTCTGACGAACCGTCAGCCGAACACCAGGGCCCGAGCCCGCAGCTCCTTCAGCCGCACCACGTCCGCCGCGTGCCCGAAGCCCGGTGCGGCGCTGCGGTCGGGCGTCTCGAGGATCAGCGGGACGCCCGCGGTGGCGGGATGGGCGAAGAGCTCGGCGAACGGGTCGGCGCCGATGTGGCCGTCGCCGATGTTGGCGTGCCGGTCCTTGCGGGCGCCGGCGATGTCCTTGGAGTCGTTGGCGTGGATCAGCCGCAGCCGGCCGGGACCGACGGCGGCCTCGAGGGTGTCCAGGGCGGCGGCCATCCCACCGGGGGCGGCGAGGTCGTGGCCGGCGGCGAAGGCGTGGCAGGTGTCCAGGCAGACGCCGACCTTGGGGTGGGCGTCCACGGCTTCGAAGTACTCGGCCAGCTGCTCCAGCCGGGAGCAGAGCGAGCTGCCCTGGCCGGCGGTGGGTTCGAGCAGCAGCCAGGGGGCGGATTCGCCGAGCTCGTCCAGTTCGGCGAGCAGCGGGCGCAGGTCGGCGCGGACCTGGGCCATCGCCGTCGTCCGCCGGTCGGCGGCGATGGACGAGCCGGTGTGCACGACGACCCCGAGCGCGCCGATCGCGTGCCCGCGCAGCAGCGAGTGGCGCAGCGAGGCGGTGGAGCGCTCGAGGGTGGCGGGGCTGTCGGAGCCGAAGTTGATCAGGTAGGGGGCGTGCACATAGGCGGGGATGGACCGCTCGGCGCAGGCGGCTCGGAAGGCCTCGTCCTGGGCGGGGTCGCCGGCGGGGGTGGCCCAGCCGCGCGGATTGGCCACGAAGACCTGCACCGCCTCGCCGTCGATCCGCTCGTTGTAGGCGAGCCCGGTGCCGACCAGCCCGCGCCCGGCGACGGGGACGTGGGCGCCGATGGGGTTGCGCAGTGGAGCAGGAGTCACCCGCAGAGGGTGTCACAACGCGGAGCGGCCGCCCCCACCGAGGTGGGAGCGGCCGCTGTGGACCAGAGCGAGCGGGCTCAGCTCACCGTGTATCCGAACCTCAGCTCACCGTGTATCCGAACCTCAGCTCACCGTGTAGCTGTACGGGATCGCCGCCAGTACCGACCCGGTGGTGGCGAACTGGGTGTTCGCCAGCACCGCGCCGCCCGGTGCGGACACCAGGTAGAGCACACCGCGCACCACGCTGCCCTTGGCGCCCTGCGGCGTCAGGGTCACCTGCAGGCAGCCGCTCTCGCCGGGCTGGAGCGTCACCGGGGTGGTGGCGGGTGCCGTGGCGTTGTAGGCGAGCGCGAACGGGTCGCCGGTGCTGGAGCTCAGCGCCGGGTCGAACGCCAGGGTGTGCGCCGAGGCGGTGATCGTCGAGCTGCCGCTCGGTGCGCCGGCCGCCGGGAACGGGCCGATCTGCTGCACGTAGGTGCTCCAGAAGCCCGAGGCCAGCGGCTGCGCGGCGCTGCCGGCGGCCTTGACCACCGAGAGGGTCGAGCCGTCCTGGGCCTTCTTCAGGTCACCGAAGAGGTCCGGCGAGGAGGTCGGGCCGCTCAGCTCGAACTGGGCGGGGGTGGTGGAGGCCGCCACCCCCGTCAGCTGGTCGGTGCCCGGCGGGATCATGAAGCCCGGCACCGTCGAGCTGGTGGTCAGCGGCAGCGAGACCGTGGCCGAGGTGCCCAGCGGCACCAGCGGCAGGTTCACCCGGTTGTTGAGTCGCCCGTCGGCCTGGATCTGCTGCACCGCGGCGGTGTTGTTGGTGTAGTCGACCGTCACCGCGACCGGCTTGCCGGCCGGCAGCTTGGCGTGCGTCGAGTTCGGCAGGCCGGGCGCGCTCGCCTGGTCCTGGTCGAGCCCGATCACGCCGGTGAAGTCCTGGCCGAGCTCGGCCCCGGAGACCGGGTTGAGCACGTTGAGCACGAACCGCCAGCGCCCGGCGACCGGGTTGACGCCGGTGGTCGAGACGCCCGTCGTGGTGGCGGAGATGGCGCCGGTGGCGTCCAGCACCGCGTTGCTCTCGGCGTCGACCGCCGTCCCGTTCGGGCTGACCAGCACGCCCTGCAGGACCAGGTTCGGGTCCTTGGCCACGGTCACGCCGACCCGCAGGTCCTGGTGGCCCTTCGGCACGTCGAAGGCCCAGGCGAAGCTCTGCGCGGGGGAGAAGGAGCGGGCGTTGCCGCCGGTGATGGTGCCGGTGAAGCTGCCGGTGTCGCCGTTCAGCGGCACCAGGCTGCGCAGGACCACCGGCACGCTGGTGGTGCGGCCGTTGGAGCTGGAGACCACGACCGACTCGGTGCTGTCGCCGCCGCCGGCGGGGGTGGTCAGCTGCACCTTGAGGGTCCTGCTCTGCCCCGGCGCCAGGTCGGCGACCTGCGGGCTGACCTGGCCGGCCGGCACCGCGCGCTGGGTGGCGGTGTCCAGCTGGACCGGGCCGGTGAAGCCCTTGGCGCCGACCGGCGTGTAGAGCACGGCGGTCCACTCACCGGCGACCGGGTGCGGCACGTCCACGATGCCCCAGTTCGGCGAGACCGCGCCGCCCTGCGGACGGGAGTTGGTCTCGAACCGGCCGGAGGGGTCCAGCAGGGTCAGCCGGACCACGGGGGTGACGGTGTTGCTGCCGGACTGCTGCGCCTTGCCCTGCCAGGCGATGGTCGCCGCGAGCCGGTCGGCGCCCGGCGGGACGGTGAACTTCACCTGGTGCGAGGCCCAGGGCGCGCCCGTGGTGGCGTACGGGAACTGCGGGTCGGTGCTCGAGTCGAGCTGCACCGTCTGCTGCGCGTCGCCGAGCGGGGCGAACTGGCGGGTGGCGGCGCTGACCGTCTGCGGCCTGTCGCTGGTGTTGACCACCGTGACGTTCGCGGTGCTGGTCGAGCCGGCCTGGCCGGTGAGGTCGATCTGACCACTCGTCACCGCGACGGTGGAGCTGTCGGCCGAGCCCGCCGGGGTCTGGTAGCCGCGGGCGGCCTCGGCGGCCGCGCGCACGTTGAGCAGCCCGGCGCCCTGCTCCTGGGCCGGCAGGCCGAGGTCGTCGGCGGTGCCGGTGAGGAACTTCTTGACCAGCGCGGGCGCGGGGGAGGCGCCGTTGTGGGCGTCCCGGTAGGCCTGGATCACCACGGCCGCGGCGCCGGCGGTCAGCGGCGCGGACTGGCTGGTCCCGCCGAACGGCTGGATGCCGCTGCCCTGGCCGTTGAAGTCGGTGCACTCGGTGTAGATCGACAGGTCGGGCGAGCAGAGCGCCCAGTCCGACTCGCCGGGGGCCACCAGGTCGACGGTCCGCCCGGCCTGGGTGACACCGCCGGAGGAGAGCGCCGAGATCCGGTTGTTGTCCCAGGTCCCGTTGGAGAACTTGAAGGCCGCGTACCCGGTCTGGGCGTACGACTGGTTGTCCGTGGAGGCCCCGGTGGAGATCACCAGCGGGTCGGTGGACGGTGTGCCGATGGTGCCGTTGATGCCCGCGTCGCCGCTGGACACGGTGACGGTGACGCCGGCGGCGACCGCCTGGTCGTTGAAGAGCGAGATGGTGTCGTGCGCACCGCTGTCCGGCGTGATGTTGCTGCCGAAGGACTCGTTGAGCACGTCGACGTGGGCGACCGAGACCGCGTAGTCGATGGACTGCAGGATCGCCGAGTTCGGGAACAGGTCGCCACCGGCCTTGAGCGCGACCATCGAGGCGCCCGGCGAGATGCCCAGGACCCGGACGTTGCAGCCGGCCGGCAGCGGGTGGCTCGGGTTGACGAACTTCGACAGGTCGTAGCTCTGCCGGCCCTGGGCGATCATCGCGGAGGCGTCCCCGAACGCCTCGGCCGCGCCCGACGGGGCGAAGTAGCCCTGGCCGGAGAAGTCCTGGTAGTCGACCACGGCGTGCGAGCCGTCGGCCCGGATGAAGTCCGGGTTGTTCGGGTCCAGGCCGTCGGCGATGAAGGCGACCTTGACGCCGGTGCCGTCGGCCAGCTCGTGCGCCCCGGGCGCGCCGGGACGGCTCTCGGTGTGGGTGGAGTAGAGCGCCTCGGGCTCCAGCAGCGGCTTGGCCGGGTCGCTGGGACAGATGGCGCCCGGGTCCTGGGTGCCGCCGGTGGCCTTGGCGGCGGACGGGGCGGCGGCGGAGGGAGCGGCGGTGGACGGAGTGGCGGCCGACTTGGCCGGTCCGCCGGTGCCGCCCGAGCCGACGCCGCCGCCCGCCGGGGCCGGCGGGGTGACCCGTACGGTCTCGTCGGCGATCACCGAGGCGACCGCCGGGTCCGCCTGCAGCGCGGCTCGCAGCGCGGGGCTCACGGTGGCGGAGAACGCGTTGCCGACCACGAAGCTCTTGATGTCGGTGCCGCCGCTCGCCTTCACCTTGGCGAGCAGTGGGGCCTGGGCCTGTCCGGCCGCCTTCTTGCGGGCGGTCAGGTGGCCGGAGTCGGCCGGGGCGCTGGAGAGTTGGTCCTTGAGGATCACGATCACCGGGGTGGGGGCGCCGCTCTCCGAGGCCGCTTGGGCGTTCGGAGTGGGGACGGCCGGAGCGCCGTTGGCGCTGGTCCCGAAAGCCAGGACCAGGGAGGCGGCGGTGAGCGTGACGGCTGCGAGCTGCGGTTTACGCCAGCCGATCATGAACATCCCTTCGTCTGATAAGACGTCAGGGGGCGTGTCCGGAACGCGCGTACCGGGGTCGGACGCACGCGTGCCTCTGGAACGCCCGTCCCGACAAGCTCACGCATTCCATCGCGCCGTCACCCCTGCGGACAAGGGGTCGACGATCATCGGAACGCCAGGTGAACGGAGTTGACTGTTCGATAGACGGACAATTGCAGATCAACGCAGGTATCGCCGATCACCACGCCGTGGGTTCCTTAGGAAGATCGCAACATAACCGTTCGGGCGACCGGATATACGAACGCCATGGACCTCCACCACGCCAGCACCATCCCCGACGCGCTGCCGAAGAACGCCTCCGGCAAGCTGCTCAAGCGTGAGCTGCGCGAACGGCTCACCGGCTCCGGGGCCGCCTGGTGACGGTCAGTCAGGAACCGTGCCGAGCGGCAGTTCCAGCTCGAACCAGACCACCTTGCCGCGCCGGGTGCCGCGGCTGCCCCAGCGGTGCGCCAGCTCGTTCACCAGGTGCATCCCGCGCCCGCCCTCGTCGTCCTCCAGGGCGCGGCGCATCCGCGGCGCGTGGCTGTCCACGTCGGACACCTCCACGGTCAGCGCCTGGTTGCGAAAGAGCCGCAGCTGGGTGGGTGCGCCGGCGTGCACCATGGCGTTGGTGATCAGCTCGCTGGTGAGCAGCTCGGTCTGGTCGGTGAGCGTGGACAGGCCCCAGGCCTCCAGGGTGCGCCGGGCGAAACGGCGGGCGTGGCCGACCAGCGCCCGGTCACCGGTCAGCTCCAGGGTGGCGATCCGCTCGGGGCCGATCGGGCGGGACCTGGCCATGATCACCGCGATGTCGTCCTCCCGGGTGCCGGTGACCAGTGAGGCGAGCACCGCGTCGCAGGACCGTTCCAGACCGCCGTGCTGCTTGGACACCGTGCTGCGCAGCAGTTCCAGGCCCTCGTCCAGGTCGCGGTCCCGCCGCTCGATCAGCCCGTCGGTGCAGAGCACCAGCAGGCCGCCCTCCGGCAGCTCGAACTCCACGCTCTCGAACGGCACGCCGCCCACGCCCAGCGGCGCGCCCGGCGGCAGGTCGAGGATCCGGGTGGAGCCGTCCGGCGCGGCCAGCACCGGCGGCACATGGCCGGCGCAGGCCGCCGTGCAGATCCGGTCCACCGGGTCCAGCATCACGCAGACGCAGGTCGCGTACTGGCCCTCGCCCGCGCCTTCGCCGGCCGTCGCGGCCGCCTCGTCCAGCCGGCGCAGCACCCGGGCCGGGTCCATGTCCAGGGTGATCAGGGTGCGGGCCGCAGTGCGCAGCTGGCCCATCATCGCGGCCGCCCGCAGCCCGTGCCCGGTGACGTCGCCGACCACCAGCGCGACCCGGCCGCAGGGCAGCGGCACCACGTCGAACCAGTCGCCGCCCACCTCGCTGAGCAGGCTGGCCGGCAGGTAGCGGTGGGCGATCTCCAGGCCCGGCGGGTCGTGCACCCGCTGCGGCAGCAGGCTGCGCTGCAGGGTCAGCGCGGTGTCCCGCTCGCGGCGGTAGAGCCGGGCGTTGTCCATGCAGACGGCGGCCCGGGCGGCCAGCTCCTCGGCGAGCGCCACATCGGCCGCGGTGAACGACTCGGGATTGCGCAGCCGCATGAACTCGGCGCCGCCCAGCACCCGGCCGCGGGCCAGCAGCGGAACCATCAGATAGGAGTGCAGCCCCGCCTCCAGGGCCGGCTGGATCCGGTCCGGCGAGGCGACGATGGTGGCCAGGCTCTCCTCGTCCACCTCGGCGACCAGGATCGACTTGCCGCTGCGCAGGCTCTGCGCGTACAGGGCGGCCGACTCCGAGCTGCCGCCCACCGGATCGGCCGCACCGGTCAGCAGACCGCCCTCGCTGAGCTCGCCGACGGCCACCGCGCGCATCGCCGCCGGCCCGGTCGGCGGCACCACCGGCGTCTCGTCCCCGAGCAGCACGGCCTCCAGCAGGTCGACGGTGACGAAGTCGGCGAACCGCGGGATCACCACCTCCACCAGCTCCTCGGCGGTGCGCCCCAGGTCCAGGGTGGTGCCGATCCGGTTGCTGGCCTCGTTCAGCAGGGCCAGCCGGCCGGTGGCGGCATGGGCCTCGTCCAGCGCGCGCTGGCGGGCCTCGGCGGCCGCCCGCTCCAGGGTGTAGAGCCGGGCGTTGTCGATCGCCACCGCGGCTCGGGAGGCCAGCTCGTCACCGAGCGTGATGTCCGCCTCGGCGAAGGACTCGCGCTCGCCGCGCCGGGAGTAGACCACCATGCCCAGCACCGCGCCGCGGGCCACCAGCGGAGTGATCCGCACCGAGCGGGACCGGCGGCCGAGGTACTCCCTCAGCTGGGTGTTGTCCATGTCGCGGGTCAGCGGCGGCAGGTCCCAGGACGGGACCACCACGGTGCGGCCGGCGGCCATCGCGCGGGCGTAGGGGGAGTTCGGCGGGACGTCGTACACGGCGTCCACCGGGAGGAGCTGCACCGGGTAGCTGGGGTCGGTGGCGGCGAGCGCCAGCCGGCGGACCTGGATCACGCCCTCCTTCGGCTGGGCGCCGGTGACCAGGCGTTCCAACGCGAAGACTCCGCTCAGGTCGGCCACCCGGGGGACCATCGCGTCGGCCAGCTCCCGGGCGGTAATGCGCAGGTCCAGGGTGGTGCCGATCCGGGCGGTGGCGTCCACCAGCAGGCCCAGCCGCTCCTGGGCCCGGGCGGCCCGCGACTCGGCCAGGTGACGGTCCGTCACATCGACGATGGTGGAGCTGACCCCGAGCACCCGGCCCGGCGGGTCCTCCAGTCGGAAGTACGAGGCCGACCAGGCGTGTTCGTGCCCGGGATCGCCGGGTGTGCGACCGTGCGAACGGGCGTCGAGCACCGGCTCGCCGGTGATCAGCACATGGCGCATCACCGACTCGATCTCGGTGCCGTTGATCCCGGGCAGGACGTCGGTGATCCGTCGGCCCAGGTGCTCCTCGACCGAGAGGCCGTTGATCGAGGCCAGCGCCTCGTTCAGCCGGACGAAGCGCAACTCGTTGTCGTAGACGGCCATGCCCACCGGGGACTGGGTGAAGAAGCCGTCCAGCACCGCGAGGTCGGCCTGGATCCGGCGCAGCGCGGTCACGTCGGAGGCGACCGCGAGCACCAGCGGCTGGCCGTCCGGGCCGGCCACCGGGTGGGTGCGGAACTCCAGGTTGACGAAGTGGCCCTTGCGGTGGAGCACCGGGAACACCCCGGACCAGTGCCGGCCGGCCAGGATCTCCTCGAACAGGGCCAGCACCTTGGGGCGCTGCTCCTCGGTGGCCAGCAGCTGGGCGGCGGGCGCGCCGACGGCCTCGGCGGAGGAGTAGCCGAGCAGCTGCTCGGCATCGGGGCTCCAGTGCAGGATCCGACCGTTGCCCTCGATCAGGGCGGTCGCGATCGGCACCATCATCAGGCCGTCCGGCCGGGCACGGGTCAGCTCCCCGTCCGTCGTCGCGCGACGGACGGGGGCACCGCTCTGGTCCTCGTGCTCGACTGCGTCCATGGCTGCCGACCCGCTCGAAGGTGCGCTTCCTGCCCGGCTGGTGCCTGGCTGCCTGACCGGTTCCTGCTCGCCATTTTCCCACCCCCCGGCAGGCTGGGCCGGGTGACCGGCGGTAGCGGCCCCCGGCGCGACTCTGGGCCCTTCTCGACACCGGTGAACTTCGAACGCGGCACGGACGGCCCCCGGCCGTGGCCGGGAAGGGGTGCCCGCCCCTGGCGGTTGTAGAATGCATCCTAATTGGTTGCATTCACCAATGAAAGGTTGCGCTTTGCCACGACCGCCGTCACCCGGCACGCGCGCGGACCGCTCGATCAGCCTCCCGCGTGGGCGGCGGTCGGGTGCCTCGGGTCGACGGACAGCGGGAGCAGGTGGCGGGAGGTCAGGTGCCCGACCCAGTGGCGGTGGCACTCGGGGCAGGCCGGTGCGCCCTCCGTCGAGTACGGGGAGCCGGCGGGGACACCGTCATGGGAGAAGTTCTCCCAGTCGCTTCCGTCCTCGTCGCGATAGTGCTGGACCTCGTAGTCGGCCGACCACTGGTGCCAGCAGTGACCGCAGGTGAACTCGACGTGTTCCACAGCCCGTTCAGTGATCATGACGACACTCCTCGGGGGCGGGGCAGCAACCGGTCGGGCAATCGGCGCAAGTCGTCCCGTACCGGTCATCAAACTCCGATCGGCGCCGCCTGGCAAGGGTGTTCGGCGGTACCAGGAAGGGTGCTCCGCGGTACGGGAAGGGCGGTCGGCGGTACCGGAACCGCGCCAGTGGAACCGCGCCGCTGACAGCGAGTCACTGCCTGAACTAGGATAAACGGCATCGATGGCTGCGTCCGCGCGTGCTGGAGTGGTACGGGGGCCGACCGGGAGGTGTGGGATGACGGAAGCCGAACCCGCCGGTACAGCCGGCACCGAGGCGGCCGGAACGTCGCTGGCAGAGAAGATCGACGGCCTGTTCCGGGTCGTCCGGCGCGCCAACCGTGAGCAGTACAGCCACGAGGAGGTCGCCAAGGCCTGCCGGGAGGCCACCGGCGAGACCTTCTCCGCCACCTACCTCTGGCAGTTGCGCACCGGTCGGCGGGACAACCCGACCAAGCGGCACCTCGAGGCGCTGGCCCAGTTCTTCCAGGTACCGGTGGCGTACTTCTTCGACGACGAGCAGGGTGCGGCCATCGCCCAGGAGCTCGAACTCCTCGGCGCACTGCGCGATGCCGGGGTGCGCAGCATGGCGCTGCGTGCGGTCAACCTCTCCCCGGAGGGGGTGGGCACGATCAGCGACCTGATCGACGTGATCGCCCGCCGCGAGGGCCGCGAGCAGTAGCGGGCGGGCGATGGCCGGCCGGTGGTAGCGGGCGCGCCGGCGGGAGAACGCTGGTCGAGACGGGTCAGGACTGGCTCGCGCCGTGCCGGGCCAGGTAGTCGGCCCGGGTGAGCTCGGTGACCTGCACCGCGCGGCCGTTGCCCGGCGAGACGGTGCGCCGCTCCGGAACCATGCCGAGCTTCTCCATCACGTGCGCCGAGGCGTGGTTGGGCAGCTGATAGATGCTCACGAGCCGGTCCAGGCCGAGCTCGCCGAAGCCGAAGGCCAGCACCTCGCGGGCGGCCTCGGTGGCGTAGCCCTGCCCCCAGTGCTGCCGGCGCAGCCGCCAGCCGATCTCCACCGCGGGCAGGACCTCCGGCAGGAAGTCGGGCACCGCCAGGCCCACCCAGCCGACGAACTCGCCGGTGGCCCGCAGCTGCGCCGCGAACAGCCCGAAGCCGTGCTCGCGCCAGCCGGCCCGGAACCGCTCCAGGCTGCGGGCGCTCTCCTCGCGGGTCTGGGGCTCACCCGCCGCGATGTAGCGCATCACCACCGGGTCGGCGTGGAGTTCGGCGAGCGGGTCGAGATCGGTGTCGCGCCACTGGCGCAGCAGCAGGCGGGGGGTGGTGCGCTCAGTCATCGGCAGGTCACTCCGGGAGGTCGGGTGCGTCGGGCAGATCGGGTGCGTCCGGCAGATCGGGGGCCTCGGGCAGGTGCGGGATGTCGGGCAGCCCGGGGATGTCCGGCAGTTCCGGCGGTTCGGGCAACTCCGGTGGCTCGGGGAGGATCGGCACGGCGGGCTCCATCGGTCGTCGGACGGGCGCGTCCGGTCGTCGGACGGTCCGTCAGATCCTCGCCGCTGCGGCTGCGCAGGGCAAGGCTTGCAGGCAGGCCCGGGCGGGGTCACCCTGGGGGAGAGGTAGGAGGCGCGCGATGCACAATCAGTGGGAAGTCGAGCTGAGCTTCGAGGAAGACGGCGTGAACACGCTGTGTGACGCCCGGCTCGCCGGTAACCGGGCGCCAGGCCTGAGCGGCCACGGTGAGGCGATCCGCAGCACCGAGGACCGGCCGCTGGCCCGGATCGGCGAGGAGGTGGCCGCCTGGCGGGCGCTGGACGACCTCTCGCACAAGTTGAAGGCGCAGGCGACCGGCGAGATCCAGGACGAGGGCCACCGGCCGCAATACCTCGTCTACTGACCAGGCGGCCCGACCAAGGCCGGACGGGACAGTCACCGGGCGACCGGATGCTGAGCAGGGGCTATCGACGGATGATCAGTTCTGCCTAGGCTGACCGGCATGACGATCCGCGTCGATGCCCCCGCCCTGGCTGCCCGCGCCGCCTCCGTCGGCCCCTCCGCGGTGCGCGAGATCCTCGCGCTGACCGCCCGGCCCGAGGTGATCTCCTTCGCCGGCGGCCTGCCCGCGCCCGAACTCTTCGACGTGGCGGGCCTGCGCGCCGCCTACGACCGGGTACTGGCCGAGCGCCCGCGGCAGGTACTGCAGTACTCCACCACCGAGGGCGACCCCGAGCTGCGGGCCGCCATCGCGGCCCGGTTCACCGGGCGCGGCCTGGCCACCACACCGGACGACCTGGTGGTCACCACCGGTTCCCAGCAGGGCCTCGGCCTGCTCGCCACCGCGCTGCTGGAGCCCGGGGACGTGGTGCTGGTGGAGGACCCGAGCTATCTGGCGGCCCTGCAGTGCTTCCGGTTCGCCGGCGCCCGGGTGCTGCCGGTGCCCTGCGACGAGCACGGGGTGGACCCGGTGGCGCTGGCCGAACTGGTCCGCCGCGAGCGCCCGAAGCTGCTCTACCTGGTGCCCAACTTCCAGAACCCGACCGGCCGCACCCTGCCCGCCGCGCGCCGCCAGGCGATCGCCGAGGTCGCCGAGCGGGACGGGCTGTGGATCGTCGAGGACGACCCGTACGGCGAGTTGCGTTACAGCGGCGAGCCGCAGCCGTGGATCTCCTCGTTCCCCGAGGCCGCCGACCGCACGGTGCTGCTCGGCAGCTTCTCCAAGGTGATGGCCCCCGGGATGCGGCTGGGCTGGCTGCGCGCTCCGGCGGCGCTGCGACGCGCCTGCGTGATCGCCAAGCAGGCAGCCGACTTGCACACCTCCACCGTCGACCAGGCCGCCGCCGCCCGCTACCTGGCCGACAACGACCTCGCCGCCCACCTGGCCCGGATCACCGGCGCCTACCGGGAGCGCCGTGACGCGCTGCTGGCCGGCCTGCCGGCGGCGCTGCCGACGGGCAGCGAGTGGAACCGGCCGGACGGCGGGATGTTCCTCTGGGTCCGGCTGCCCGCCGGCCACGACGCGGGCGAGCTGCTGCGCGCCGCGGTGGCGCAGGACGTGGCGTACGTGCCGGGTGCGCCGTTCTTCGCCGGCCCGGCCGATCCGGGCGCGCTGCGGATGTCGTTCACCACGCACACCCCGGCGGAGATCGGCGAGGGGCTGCGGCGGCTGGCGAAGATCTTCTGACGGACTGTAAGGGCTGCTCCCGGGCTGCTGACAGCTGAGCAGTACCGGGCCCGGCGGTCGGCCGCGAGGCTGGCCGCATGCAGCCGCCTCTCCACCCGCACCCGCACCCGCAGCCTGACCCGCACCGCCACCCCCACTTCCGCCCGCACCCCCGCCTCGATCTCGCCACCGCCCAACTGCTCTGCGCGGCCGCGCTCGCCGCCGCCGCCGAACGCCAACTCCTGGTCTCCGCCGCCGTGGTGGACGCCGGCGGCGAACTGGTTGCGTTCGCCAGGATGGACGGCGCCGAGATCGCCGGCACCGTCCTGGCCCCCGACAAGGCCTACACCGCCGTCGCCAACAGCGCCCCCACCCACGAACTCGCCCACGCCGCCGCCCCCGGCGGCCCGCTCTTCGGCCTGCACACCGCCGCCCACGGCCGCTTCGTCATCTTCGGCGGTGGCATCCCGCTGCGCGGCCCCGACTCCACCATCACCGGAGCGATCGGCGTCAGCGGCGCCCCGGACCCGGCCGAGGACGTCGCCTGCGCCCAGCAGGCGATCGACGGGATCTGGCCCGGCCGCTAGTCTCGGGCTGTGCTCGAACGATCTTTCGCCCGGTGGTTGTCCCGCGTCCTGCCCGAACCCGGGCCGCAACGGGCGATGGTGGTGTCGAGCTTTGTGAACCGGGTGGGGAACGGCTTGTTCAACACCGCTTCGGTGCTGTACTTCACCCGCGTGGTGGGGTTGTCGCCGGGGCAGGTGGGCCTGGGGCTGACCATTGCGGGGGTGGTCGGGCTGCTCGCGGGGGTGCCGGCGGGCGAGTTGGCGGACCGGCGGGGGCCGAGGGCGGTGATGTTGCTGACCCTGGCGGTGCAGGCGGCGACCATGCTGGCGTTCGTCTTCGTCCGCGGCTGGGGCGCGTTCACCGCGATCGCGACGCTGGACCTGCTGGCGCTGTCGGCCAACAACGCGGCGCGCGGAGCCATGGTCGCACGGGTCGGCGGGGAGCGGCCGGCGGTGTTCCGGGCGAAGCTGCGGACCTTCGTGAACATCGGCGTGGTGCTTGGCACGGTCGGTGCCGGGTTCGCGGTGCAGATCGACACCCGGGCCGCGTACACCGCGCTGATCCTGCTGAACGCCGCCAGCTACGTCGGCTGCGGGCTGTTCCTGCTGCGGGTGCCGGCCTATCCGGCGAGGCCGCGGCCGCCGCTGGAGCGCCGTTGGGCGGTGCTGCGGGACCGGCCGTTCGCGCTCTTCGCGGTGCTGGACGGGGCGATGGGACTGCAGTACCAGGTGGCTTCGCTGCTGCTGCCGATCTGGATCACCCTGCACACCGAGGCGCCGCGCTGGACGGTCGCGGCCGTCAACGCGCTCAACTCGGCGTTCTGCGTGCTGTTCCAGGTCAGGGTGGGCAGCAAGGTGGAGACCACCGAGCAGGGCGGGCGGGGGTTCCGGCAGGCGGGGCTGCTCTTCCTGGTCAGCTGCCCGCTGATGGCACTGGCGGCCGATCTGCCCAGTGCGGCGGCGGTGCTGGTGCTCCTGCTGGCGATCGGCGTGCACAGCCTGGGCGAGGTGTGGCAGTCCTCGGCCGGGTTCACGCTCGGCTTCGGCCTGGCGCCCGAGCACGCCCAGGGGCAGTACCAGGGGCTGCTCGGGCTCGGCTTCGACACTGGACAGGCGCTCGCCCCGGCGGTGCTCACCACGGTCTGCCTGGGGCTCGGGCAAGGTGGCTGGGTGCTGCTCGGTCTCTTCTTCGCCGGGCTCGGACTGGCCGGCCCGCCGCTGGCCGCCTGGGCCGGGCGAACCCGGCCGGCGGCGCAGCCGGTGCAGACCCGAGTGGCTTGAGTGCCGGGGGGACGCCGGTCAGCGGGGCACCGGTCAAAGGGGCCGCCGTCAGCGGGCCGCGGCCCCGGACGGGACGGCGAGCCAGCTGTTGTCGTCCTCGCGGGTGGTGCGGGCACGGTGGTGCATGGTGTTCTCCTCCTGAGGGATGGGGGAGTGCGGGTCAGTAGCGCGGGGGCTTGTAGTGGTCGCCCCAGCTGGTGTCCGAGCCGGCCACCACCGTCCGGTGGGCTGCCGTGGCGGCCGAGTGCTGCCCGTGGGTCGTCGTCCCGGCGGTCAGCAGGGCGGCGGCGAGCAGCAGCAGAGTGCCGCTGCGGCGGAGGATCGAGGCCATGGGCCGGCTCCAGAGTTTCGACAGGTCAGATGAGCTCCCGGCGAACGCCGTGGTCGGCCTGCCGGTCCCGGACGTCGGGAGTTGACACCCCGTCCGAGAGTCATAGTCCACCCCGGCGGGGTGCCGCTGGTCCAGCGGTGATCAGTGGCAATAGCGTGCATGGCAGGGAAGTTCGGGGGTCGCAAAGAGGGGTGATTCGTGCAGAACGGTACAGAACTCGGACAGCTGCCTACGCTTGATGAGACGGCTCTCACACTGTTCGACCATGTTCTGGCGCACGGGGTGCTTGACCTGGGCCGGATCGCCGCGATTCCGGACGGCGAGTTCGTCTCCGGCCTGCCCGATCTGGCAGCCGGCGAGCTCGAGCACGCCGCCGAGGTGCTGCTCGCGCTGCGCCTGCTGCGCCCCGCCCCCGGGCGGCCCGACCTGCTGATCCCGACCAGCCCCGAGGCCGCGGCCGCCGAGGCGCTCGGGCCGCTGGAGGCCCGGATCGCCGAGGCCAGCCGGCATGCCCAGGCGGTTCGGGACGAGCTGCAGGCGCTGATGCCGCGCTACCGCTCCTCGCTGCGCGAGCGCGGCCGACAGGCGGGCGGCGACCGGCTGCCGGACCTGCGCACCGTCTCCGCGATGCTCACCGAGGAGGCGGCCCGCTGCCGCGAGGAGGTGTTCACCATCCAGCCCGGCGGCGGCCGGCAGCCCGGACGGCTGGCCGAGGCGGTCAGCCGGGACTTGGCGATGCTGCAGCGCGGGGTCCGGATGCGCACCCTCTACCAGCACTCGGCGCGCAGCAACCTGGCCACCCAGGGCTATGTGGAGACCCTCACCGCGGGCGGCGCCGAGTACCGCACCGCTCCCGAACTCCCCGACCGGGCAGTGGTCTTCGACCGCTCGGTGGCCTTCCTGCCGACCCGCGCGGAGGACGGCACCGGCGACGGCGCGGTGCTGGTGCGCGACCCGGACATCGTCGCCTACCTGTGCCGGGTCTTCGACCAGCTCTGGGCCACCGCCACCCCGTTCCGCGGCAGCACCGAGGCCGCCTACCGGGAGGTCGGCGACAACCTGCGCCGGGCGCTGGTCGGGATGCTCGCCGAGGGCGCCAAGGACGAGGTGATCGCGCGCCGGCTCGGCATGTCGCTGCGCACCTGCCGCCGTCACATCGCAGAGGTCCTGCTCGCGGTGGGCGCCGAGAGCCGTTTCCAGGGCGGCGTCCTCGCCGAGCGTGCCGGGCTCACCAGGACCGACGCAGAGCCGAACTGACGCTGTGTCAGAATCCGGGAATGGACTTCTTCGACTCGATACCGCGCCCCGAGGAGCCGGCCGGGCCCGAGCGGCCGAAGCCGCCGGTCTGGATGCGCCCGGACGATGTGATGCCGGTCAGCCTGCCGCTCACCCGGATGCTGCTGCGCAGTCCGAAGGTCGCCGTCTTCACCGATGGGCTGCGGGCCTACCCGGAGGGCTTCGAGTTCACCGTGCAGATTCGTTGGGCGCCGGGCGTGGCGCGGGACCGGCGCTCCGGCCCGTTCGGCTGGCACGGCGGGCGCCCGGACCAGCCGTCCGGCGACGAGCTGCGGTTCGGCGTGCTCTTCCCCGACGGCAGCCGGGCTGCGGCGGACGGCTTCCTGGGGCTGCGGTTGCGGGAGCAGGACGTCCGACCACCGCTGATCCACGGGACCTCCGGTGGGGGCGGGAGCGGCACGTGGGAGCAGAAGTTCTGGGTCTGGGGCCTGCCCGAGACCGGACCGGTCACCCTGGTCTGTGCCTGGAGCGCCGAGGGGCTGGCCGAGCATCGGGTCGAGCTGGACGGTGACGCACTGCGGGCGGCCGCCGCGCAGGCCGAGTCCCTCTGGACCACGTGATCACTGCCCCGCCATACTCGTGCAGGTCAGTTGTTGAGCGACAGGGGCGGGGCACGTGCGGTTGGGACGAGTGGCAGTGGTGGGCGGCAGCATCGCGGGGTGCGCGGCCGCACTCGCCGTGGCGCGTGCCGGGGCCGAGCAGGTGGTGGTCTTCGAGCGCGCCCAGCACGAGCTGCAGGGGCGCGGTGTCGGAGTCGCCATGCACGCCGAGCGCTACGCCGAACTGGAGAGCCTCGGCTACCTCGACGCCGACATCCCGTGGGTCCGGGTGGAGCGGCGCGCCTGGGTGGTGCGCGACGGCGAGCGGCGTGCCGGGCGCCGGATCGGCGACCAGCCGTTCGGCTTCCGCACCTACAACTGGGGCAGCCTCTGGCAGGGGCTGCGCAACCGGATCCCCGAGTCGGTCGAGTACCGCGCCGGGGCCGGGGTGGCCGAGGTGCTGGCCGAGCCGGACGGGGCGCTGCTGCGGCTGGCCGACGGAACCGAGGAGCGGTTCGACCTGGTGGTCGGGGCGGACGGCTACCGCTCGCTGGTCCGGGCCGCCATCGAGCCGCAGGACCGGGCGCAGTACGGCGGTTACCTCGCCTGGCGCGGCACCGTCCCCGTCGAGCTGCTGCCCGACGCGGCCGAGGCCTTTCCCGAGCTGGACGCGGCGACGGTCGTCTTCCCCGGCGGCCACATGATCGTGTACCGGATCCCGGGTCCGGGCGGGACCGGCGAGGACATCAACTACGTGCTCTACACGACCCCGGAGCACGACAGCGAGCTGAACTTCGACGACCCCGAGGCGGCCTCGGGCCGTGGCCTCACCGAGAGCCTGCGTCGTCAGGAACTGGCGATCGCCGAGCGCCACTTCCCGCCCTTCTGGCAGGACGTCATCCGGCTCACCCCGCCCGACAAGGGCTTCATCCAGCCGATGTACGAGATGGCCGCCGCGCGGTACGCGTGCGGCCGGCTGGTGCTGCTCGGGGACGCCGCCACGGTGGCCCGCCCGCACACCGGCAGCGGCGCGGTCAAGGCCCTGCAGGACGCCGGCGTGCTGGAGCGCGCGCTGCGTTCGGCCGCGACCGTGGAGGACGGGCTCGCCGACTACGACGCCGAGCGGGCGCCGGTCGGGCAGGCGATGCTCCAGCTCGGCCAGCGGCTCGGGGTCAGCCACGTCCAGCAGACCCCGGACTGGTCGGGCATGGACCAGCAAGGGCTGGACGCCTGGTGGCAGACCGCGGGCGGTCAGGGCTTCGGCGGGCACGCGCTGCGCAAGGCCTGAGCACGCGCCGCACCGGGAGCTGGCGGAGGGTCAGAACTCGAAGGTCTCCGCGAAGACCAGCCGGGGCCCGCCGGGCAGCCAGTTCCGCACGATCGTCGCGGGGTGGTGCGGAGCAGGATGCTCGCCCGGGACCTCACCTGGGAAGGACCCGGGGGCGTCCGGTTCCTGGAGCTTCTTGCTCTCCATCACGTCCGTGGCGAAGTGCTCGGACTCCCGGACGGCGATCCGGAACCGGCCGGGCTGGTGCCCTGCCGGCAGCGTGATCGTCCCGTGCCAGAGCTGCTGCTCCCCGGTGAGGCCGAGCGCCGCCTCCGGACGGTCGCCGACCAGCAGCGCCTGCACGTTCGTCACGGAGGCCGTGACGGACTGCCAACCGAGCGGGTCCGAGGTGCCCGGCAGGCGTTCCTGGACCATGACGTCGACCAGGTCTCGGGACGGGTTGAGGAGCGGTCCGTTGTGGTCGGTGAAGAAGTCGGAGGGCGAGGCGAACCCGGACTCCCAGGAGTTGTTGCGGTAGTGCCGTCCCTCGACCAGCAGGGTGAAGGCGTCCGGCCCGGCCGGATCGGGGGTCAGCGTGACCGTTCGCGGGGTCGGCAGGTTGACGAAGTCCGTCAGCACCGCCTCGGAGAGTTCCAGTCCCGGCAGCGAGTTGGGCTGGTAGCGAGCCAACGCCAGCCGCAGGAACGGCCAGTACGTCTGCTCCGGTGCGCCGGTCAGCTCGATGTCGCAGTACCAGAGCCCGCGCTGCTCATCGAACTGGACCGGGTGCCCGACCACCTCGACCAGGGTGCCGTTGGTCAGCGGGACGTCGTTGCGGGTGTCGACCGCGTTCGGGAAGTCGGACTCGGCCGGCCCGTGGGTCAGCGCCTCGGAGTTGAAGACCGGGTCGGCGCCCCAGTGGGTGACGAACGGGGCCAGCGGGGCCGGCTGCGGATAGTCCTGGCCGTCCGGGTCGCCGAGCAGGACGCCGAGCAACTCCCCGTCGCCGGAGGAGTACCACGGGCGAGCCAGGTAGACCCGGACACCGCCGGTGCGCCGGCTGGTCCGGGTGCCGTCCGGCGCGGTGCTGCGGGTCCAGCGGAAGGTCGGCAGCACCGAGACCACCACCGGCGCGGCCGGGCGTGCCGAACTCGGGACGTCCACCTCGACGGTGTCGCCGCTGACGCCCACCCGGTTCGGGTCCGTCGCCACCTGCTCCGGCAGGTACTCGCAGAACCGGCTGACGCCCCGGGCCTGGTAGGCGATCCGGCGGTGCCGGGTGTCGCCGAACTCCTGGTTAGACAGGAAGGTGCGGCCCGACTCGTCGCCCGGTTCGGGGCCCTGGAGGGTGAGCAGGTCCACCGGGAACGGCTGGTAGCTCGCGATCGGCACCACCTCCGGGTCCTCGGTCGCGGGGACGATGGTGTCCTCGCCCTCGCCCGGCAGTGCCACCGGCAGGTCGAAGACCTGTGCGAAGCGCTGGACCGTCTGCGGACCGGTCGGGGTGTCCAACTGCTCGGTCCAGGAGGCGTGCAGCTCCACCTTGGCCGTGGTGGCGCCGTGCAGCCGGATCGTCCCGCTCAGGTAGGTGTTGGTCGCGCCGGCCCGGCGAAGGGTTCGCAGGTCCGCCTGGTTCAGCGCCGGCGCGCGCAGTGGGGCCTCGACCGCGTGCACCAGCCGCACGGTACGGAGCGGTGTGATCATCCGGTGGCCGCCGAGCAGCGCGGTCTCGATCTGGTCGGCGCTGACCTGCTGCTGCCCGGGCTCGGTGACCCACCGCCACAGGCCCAGCTGGTCCAGGTCGGTGCTGTCGCTGGTCAGCGAGAGGTAGCAGCTCAGGCGCAGCGCGGCCTGCTGGCCGGGCCGCAGGAAGACGGTCAGCACCCGCGCCTGCGGATCCCAGCTGGGCGCAGGCGGCGCCGCCTCCAGGGTGTCCCCGGGCCCCGGGTCGGCCAGTTGGAGGCGCAGCGGCCGCCGGTCCGGCCAGCTGCCGGCGAAGTCCAGGTGCACCGAGGAGCCGCCGAGCGCCGCGAGGGTGGCGGGCAGCAACGGGCTGCGGCCGAAGCCCAGTTGGCCCGCCTGGTTGAGCAGGCCCGCCGGGTCGGCGCTGCCGGCCAGGCCGGGCACCCCGAACAGCGCGACGCCGTGCGCCAGCGGATCGGGCAGGTAGGGGAGGGCCAACTGGTCCTCGTGGTGCAGCGCGTAGCCGTCCGGCACGACCTCCACGCCGGGCCCCGGGTCCAGCAGACTGCCGTTCTCCCGGCGGGCGATCGCATAGGTCTGGTCGCAGCCGCCGCCGGTCCCGAAGGAGGCGTCGAACATCCCGTGGGCCTCGGCCATCAGCTGGGAGGTCTTGGGCGGCACCAGGTGGCGGTCGCAGCCGGCCCGGTAGAGCCGCCCGCCGGTCTGTGCGGTGAGCAGGCTCGCGTAGTCCGTGGCGCTGCTCCCGGCCCGACTGCGGATCACCAGGTGCTCCAGCGACTCGCCCTCGGTGTATTGCTCGCGCGGGACCAGCACCGGGGCCGGCACCGGTTCGAACCGCCCGTAGCGCAACTCCGTGTCGCCGCTGGGCAGTACCGGCAGGGCCTGGAGGTCCTGCGCGACGGCGTGCAGCCGGTCGGTGGCCTCGTCCGGTGTCAGGCAGTTGCCCGCCACGTCGACCACCCGGGCGCGGAACCGGTAGCCGCGGCCGAACCGCAGCCGGGGCAGGCTCCCCGGCTTGGCCAGGAAGGAGGTCCGCAGCGGGGTGCTGGGCTGCGGCGGGTCGGCGGGGGCCGGCACCGACGGGTCCTGCGCGGGACTGCCCGGCCGGGGCGCGGCCATGCTCCAGCCCTGCCAGTGCAGCAGTGACTCGTGGATGTGCAGCGGGGCGGTCGGGTCGGGCTCGATGCCGTCGGGACCGGGCCGGCGGGTGATCGCGACCTGGACGGTGCCCTCGTCGGTGAGGGGCGGCAGGCTCGGGCCGTCCGGCTGATCGGGGAGGGTGTAGGTGCCGTTGCGCCAGTGCAGCGACTGCCACGATCCGGTCGCGGTGTCCTGCACGTCGAAGCGGTAGCCCCGGGTGAGGTCCTCGGCGAAGAAGGTCACCGGGTGACCGTCCGTCAGGTCGGTGTGGTGACCGGCGGCCGTCGCGATCCGGTTCATCAGCAGCAGGCCGTGGCCGCTGCGCGCGATGCTCACCCCGCTGGTGCGCAGTGCCGGGACGCGGACCGGCTCGGCATCTTGGTCGGGCACCGTGGCGGCCAGCCCGAGCACCTTGAAACCGCCGCCGTCGACGTCCAGTTGCACCGCCTGGTACTGCGGCTCGCCGCTCTCCTGCAGGGCCAGGTTGAGCAGTCGGCGGACGGACTCGGTGGGCGCCGGAGCACCGGCGGGCGCGGTGGAGGTGGCCGGGGCGGGGGCGGTCTCGAAAGTGTCGACGCCCTCCAGCAGGTAGGCGGTGGCCGGGCTCACCGAACTGTCGGCCAGTGGTGGATTGAGGACGGGGACCACCTGGAGCGTCTGCGGGGTGGCCGGGCTGCTGGCGGAGAGCGGCAGTTGGTGGTGGCTGGGGAGTTCGAGGTCGATCACCAGTCCGAGCCGGCGCAGCAGCGGTGGGAAGTCCAGCAGGAGGGTGAGCAGCTGATGGAAGGTCAGCTTGGGGACCGGCTGGTTCGACGGCGGTGCCGTCCCGGAGCCGGGCGGCGCCTGGTGGAAGGCGGCGAGCTGGGCCAGCGGGTCCGCGGCGGCCGGCAGCACCGGGGTCGGCGCGCTCGGGTCGAGCTCGGCCAGCCGGGCGGCCAGCGCGGCGGCGTCGGCGACCCGGGCCGCCAGCTCGGTGCGTCCGTCGGGGCGCAGCAGGTTGTCGGCCGCGGCGTGGTGCAGGGCGCGGAGCCGGGTCCCGTCCTGCTCGTCGGCCAGTGCTGCCCCGGCGAAGGCCGGGTGCGGCACGCCCGGCGGGGCGGGGGAGACCGCTGCGACCAGCCGACCGTACGCCCGCTGGACACTCGAACCGGTCAGGTTCAGAGCCGAGTTGTCGGTGGCGAGCAGGCGGTGCCCTTGCTTGATGGTGGCGTGCACCTCGGCCACGGGGTAGCTGCTGTAGACCCGGGAGTCGGCCAGCTGTTCGGGCGCGGGCGGGTCGCCGACCACGCAGCCGCCGAACAGGGCGCGCCACAGGTCCGACTCGGGTGGCGGGCCGATCCTGGTCGCGGGAGTCGACAGGCCCGCGGCCGTCACCGTGAAGCCGACCTGCCCGGAGTTCAGCCGGGCCGGCCAGTCGGCGAAGTCGCCGCTGAGCGGATCGTCCGGCTGGTCCGACTGCAACTGCGGTGAGACCAGCACCGAGAGCTGCGGCCGGCGGTCGCTGGGGACGCCGGTGATGCCGTTCGGCAGCGCGGTCCAGACGATCGTCTGACGAAGCGTCATATCGGTTCCTGTTCTTGACAGAAGGCTCGACGGTCAGGCGAAGGCCTGGCAGTAGGTGGTCCAGTCGGCGGGGGTGACCAGCTGCTCGAAGCTGTTCGCCGCCGGGAGCGCCGCGTCCTGCTGCAGGTGCGTGATGAGGTGCTGCGGAGGCGGTTGCCCGCCGGGGATGGCGAAGTGGCGCTCGGTGCTGAGGGTGATGTGCTTGGTGAGCATCAGCAGGTGGACGCCGACGCTGACGGTCGCCCGGCCACCGATGCTCGGTGGGTTGCGGTCCGGCTCGTAGGTCATCGCCAGGTAGATCTCGATCGAGACCCCGGCGATGCCGAGCAGTTCCACGGCCCCGCCGATCCGCAGATAGGCGGAGAAGGCCATCGACTTCGAGACGCCCTCCGTCAGCGAGAAGTAGAAGCCGCCGGTCACGTGCACGCTGGCGGTCACCACGGCCAGCGAGACCTCGAGGTTGGCCCCGAGCTCGATCTCGCCCTCGAGCGCACGGAGGCCGGTGCTGTCCACCTCGATCGCCAGGAACCCGCCGCCGCCCACCATCGACACCGTGACCAGGAAGGGATGGCCGCGCTCCGAGAAGGCCAGCCGCAGCCGCACCGGGGTGCCGTCGAACGGCAGCGTGAGGACCGCGGTCAGCACGATGTTCGCCAGGCTGAAGACCGCGACCCCGGCACTCGGCAGGCCGAGCGAGTAGCTGACCGTCACACCCGCCGGGGTGAGCCGCACCTGGGGAAGCCCGCCGAAGCCCTCGGTGGGGATGATCTTCGCGAGCTCGTTGAGGAGGCTGAGCTCCTCCTCGAAGGTCACCCGCACGCCGACGGGCACCACGGTGGTCTTCTGCCCGGTGCCGGAGGTGAACTGCAGCGAGCCGAAGTGGACGGTCAGCACCTTGGCGAAGTCGAGCGCGAAGTGGGTCAGTTCACCGGACACGCTCGCCATCGGCTCGCCGGGCTGCCCGCTCGGGGAGGGCGAGACCGTGGTGCTGCCGTGGATCGACAGCTTCGAGTCGCCGGTCAGGCTGAGCAGCAGAAGTTGCGGCGCGCCGAGCGGCGGCTGCCAGTCGAAGGCGCTGGTCGTCACGCCCTGCGGCGAGACGGTCTGCTGCAGGGTCGGAAGGTGGGCGTTCTCGGTGAGCTCGCCGATCACCTTCGCCAGGGTGATGCCGCCCAGCAGGGGGGCGTTGCCGAGCAGCGAGTCCGCGGTGACGCCGCCGGTGGCGAGTTGGGCGAATCCGGCGGGGACCGGTCCGAGGGCGCCGGTCAGGCTGTCGAAGCTGAACGTCGGTGTGGCCAGGCCACCGGCCCGGTCGGTGGGAACGGCGACGCTGAGCGGGGTCGTGAGGGTGGCGAAGGCCTCGGAGGCGGCGGTCGCCGCCAGTAGCCGGACCTCCTGCGGGAGGACCAGCTCGGCCGAGCCGAGCAACTGGTCGATGGCCGGGATCCGCACCACGGCGGTCGGCACCTGCGGCAGATAGGGGGGTGTCAGATCATCGAAGGACTGGGCGGAGAAGGTGAGTTGCTGGACCGGCAGGATGCTGTCGGCAGCCGGCGCCAGCCTCAGGCGTGGACTGTCGAGCTCCGCCGCGCCGAGCTCCCCGTACTGACTGAGCGCTTGCTCGAACGGGGTATCGACGCCGACGAAGAGCAGCGGCAGTTGGAAGTCCACGCTGGTGCCCGACCGGTCCCGGCCCAGTAGGTGGAACGGCACCGGGCCGGCGTCGGGGCCGACCGGGACCGCCTTGGTGGTGATCCGGACCTGCCGCAGCGGCAGCAGCGCGGTGCGGTCGGCCAGGGCCGGTTGGTCGTAGTCGCGCTCCGACTCCAGCACGGCGATCCAGCTGGTGCCGGTGAGGAAGTCGGCCGTCCGCTCGCCGACGGCCAACTGCCGGTCGAAGACCTCCACCAGCGCCGCGCGGTGGCCGAGCGGGAAGAGCGAGCCCATCCTGACGATCCGGACCTGCTGGTCGCGCCCCTGGGCGACGGTGTGGCGCCAGGACTGCAGTTCGGAGTCGGCCGTGCCGTCCCAGCTGCCCTGCAGGTCGGCCCAGGCGCCGAGCGGCGAGAGGGTGAGGTGCGAGGCGCGCAGCGCCGGTGCGGCGACCGGCCCGCCGGCCCCGGGCGGCGCGAAGTCCGCCGAGTTGGTGACGATCTCCCGGCGGTCGGTGGCGGTCAGCACATCGTTCGCGAAGGGCGGGTGATCCTCCGGCTGGGTGGCGGCCGGGTGCGCGGGGCCGTCCAGGTCGTCGGTCCAGATCGCGCGCAGGGGTGGCGGCACCGACGGGTCGGTGGCGTCGGCGGTGCCCAGTCGGGTGTGCCAGAGCTCCGTGACGCCCTGGTGGGTGACGGCCTCGGTGGCGTGCGACCAGCGGGCCGGACCGACCGGGGAGAGCAGCAGTCGGTAGGGCAGCTCCAGCGCGGTCTGCTGGTCCGTCGGGGATGCCGGGCGCGGCTGACCGGCCGTCAGGTCGGGCGGATCCGGCAGCGCGTTGGCCGCCAGACTGGGCACGAACTGCTCCCAGTCGAGCAGCGCCGCGAGCGTGAACGGAAGGCTCGGCAGCGAATCGGGCACTCGGAAGCCGAGCCGGCTCGGGCCGGCCATGAAGGACCGGCTCATCGCGGCCGGCACGGGGGTCAGGTCCGTGGTGCTCACCGTGCCCGACACCGGATCCAGCGGGTAGGCCGTCTCGGCGATGTGCTGCGGGGGCAGCACGACCACCAGGAAGGCCGGTTGGGCGGCGTCGACACGCACCAGCCGAGGCGGCTGGCCCGCGGGTTGGTCGAGTTTCAGATTGAAGAACTCGAAGGTGAGCGAGAGCAGGTCGTCGGCGCGCAGCACAGTGGCGATGAAGTCGGCCATCCGGGCCTCCTCGGGTCGGGCCTGGGGAGCGGCCGGACCGCTCTGGACGAAGTCGGCGGGCGGCGGGAAGAGCCCGTCCGGGTTCGGGGCGGACGCCTCGGCACCATGACGGCACATCCCTTCGCATGCGCTGCGTAGGCGATCGTATCCGTGGCGTCACCGCCGCGGCGGTACCCACGCGGGCGGTGCGGACCGGCGGAATCCCCGGAGTGCTTCAGTGTCTCGGCACTCGGTCGGCCGCTAATAATTCGTCAAGATTGTCATTAACGGAAATAGCGCCGTGGGTGCCTCCAAGCAGGCGGAATCGAGTGCGCACCGGGGCCTGCCTGCGGAGAGCCGGGGATCTGGTCGCATAATCTGACCCGGCCATCGTCTTGATGGTCAGCCAGGTCAGTGCATTCGACAGGAGTAACACGGTGGTCGCCTCAGCAGTTCCGGCCGATCCCGGCGCCGATATCCCGGCCCGGAGCCGTCTGCGCGCCTGGTTGCTGGAGGGCCTGTCGGACATGGCCAAGCAGCATCCGGGCCCGCACGCCGAGGTGCCGGAGGCGCACCAGGGTCAGCGCTGGTGGCGGGTCATGTGCCTGACCGGGCTGGACTACTTCTCCACCCTCGGGTACCAGCCGGGCATCGCCGCGCTCGCCGCCGGCCTGCTCTCGCCGATCGCCACCATCGTGCTGGTCGTCGTCACCCTGCTGGGCGCGCTGCCGGTGTACCGCCGGGTGGCCCAGGAGAGCCCGCACGGCGAGGGCTCGATCGCGATGCTGGAGCGGCTGCTGTCGTTCTGGAAGGGCAAGCTCTTCGTCCTCGCGCTGCTCGGCTTCGCGGCCACCGACTTCATCATCACCATCACCCTGTCGGCCGCCGACGCCACCGCCCACCTGGTGGAGAACCCGCACCTGAGCAGCGCGCTCGGCGGGCACGAGGTGCTGATCACGCTGCTGCTGGTGGCGCTGCTCGGCGGCGTCTTCCTCAAGGGCTTCAGCGAGGCGATCGGCGTCGCCGTGGTCCTGGTCGCGCTCTACCTCGCGCTGAACGTCGTGGTGGTGGCGGTCGGCTTCTGGCACGTGATCACCGCGCCCCAGCTGGTCACCGACTGGTCGCACGCGCTGACCGCCGAGCACGGCAACATCTTCGCGATGATCGGCGTCTCGCTGGTGGTCTTCCCCAAGCTGGCGCTCGGCCTGTCCGGGTTCGAGACCGGCGTCGCGGTGATGCCGCACGTCAAGGGCGACCCCGGGGACACCGAGGAGCGGCCCACCGGGCGGATCCGCGGCACCCGCAAGCTGCTGACCACGGCGGCGATCATCATGAGCATCTTCCTGATCACCACCAGCTTCATCACCACCGTGCTGATCCCGGCCGACGAGTTCAAGACCGGTGGCCAGGCCAACGGCCGGGCGCTGGCCTTCCTGGCCCACAAGTACCTCGGCGGCGGCTTCGGCAGCGTCTACGACCTGTCCACCATCGCCATCCTCTGGTTCGCCGGCGCCTCGGCGATGGCCGGCCTGCTCAACCTGATGCCGCGCTACCTGCCGCGCTACGGCATGGCCCCGCACTGGGCCCGCGCGGTGCGCCCGATGGTGCTGGTGCTCACCGGCGTCGCCTTCCTGATCACCTGGATCTTCGACGCCAACGTCGACAAGCAGGGCGGCGCCTACGCCACCGGCGTGCTGGTACTGATCAGCTCGGCCGCCATCGCCGTCACCATCGCCGCCCGCAAGGCCCGCCAGCGCGGCTGGACCTGGGCCTTCGCGGCCATCTCGGTGGTCTTCCTCTACACCACGGTGATCAACGTCGCCGAGCGGCCGGACGGCGTCAAGATCGGTGCCTGCTTCATCGTCGCGATCATCCTGCTCTCGCTGCTCTCCCGGCTGGCCCGCGCCTTCGAACTGCGGGTCACCGACGTGGTGCTGGACCCCACCGCCGAGCGGTTCCTGCGCGACGCCGGGCACCGCACCATCCGCCTGATCGCCAACGAGCCCAACAACCGCGACCAGGACGAGTACCGCGAGAAGAAGCGCCAGATCCGCGCGGACAACGACATCCCCGCCGACGACGACGTGGTCTTCGTCGAGGTGATCGTCCGCGACCCGTCCGAGTTCGAGTCCGAGCTGCAGGTGCGCGGCGAGGTGCTGCACGGCCGCTACCGGGTGCTGGTGGTGGAGAGCTCCAGCGTCCCCAACGCGCTGGCCGCGCTGCTGATGCACGTGCGGGACCTGACCGGGCGCCAGCCGCACATGTACTTCGAGTGGACCGAGGGCAACCCGCTGGCCCAGTTCCTGCGGTTCTTCCTGTTCGGGCAGGGCGAGGTCGCGCCGGTCACCCGCGAGGTGCTGCGGGAGGCCGAGCCGGACCGCAGCCGCCGGCCGCGGGTGCACGTCGGCTGACCCGCGCCAGACCCGGCGCGGCGCCGCCCGGTACGGCGCCGCCCAGCGCGGCCCCCGGGCGGCGCGGCGCTCAGACCAGGCCGAACCAGCCCAGCACCGTCTGCACCAGCAGGATGGTCGACATCGCGGCCACCCCCACCACCACGGTGGTGGCCGCGATCCGGTACCGCGGGCCGTTGGCCGCGGCGCCCAGCAGCGAGCGCCGGTTGGTCAGCACCAGCAGGTACACCAGCACGATCGGGCTGATCAGGCCCTGCAGCACCTGAGTACCGATCAGCAGCTGGATCACGTCCACCGGGGTCAGCGCGACGATCGCGCCGAGCGCGATCTGGGCGGTGAACAGGCCCAGGAAGAGCGGTGCGTCCCGGAAGCTGCGGGAGACCGAGCGCTCCACCCCGGCCGCCTCGCCCACCGCGTAGCTGGCCGACAGCGGCACCACCGCGCCGGCCAGCGCCGAGGCACCGATCAGGCCGAGCGCGAAGAGCAGTTCGGCGCCGTGCCCGGCCACCGGCTTGAGCGCCTCGGCGGCCTGCGCGGCGGACTGCAGCGGTCCGGTGCCGCCGATCACCGAGGCGGTGGCGATGATGATGGTCAGACTGATCCCGCAGGCGAAGACCGCGCCGAGCACCGCGTCCGCCCGGATCAGCTTGTAGTCCTCCGGCTTGGCGCCCCGGTCCACCACCCCGGCGGCCGCGTAGAACTGCATGTACGGGCTGACCGTGGTGCCGATCAGCGCCACCGCCAGCAGGATGAACTCCTTGCTGCGCTCCAGGTGCGGGACCACCAGGTGGTGCCCGACGTCGCCCCAGTGCGGGTGGCCGAGCACCATGGCGACCGGATAGGCGAAGAAGGCCAGCGACATCACCAGGAAGATCCGCTCGGCCCAGCGGTAGGAGCCGAACAGCACCAGCGCCCAGAGCAGCACCGCGGCCGGCGGGATGACCAGCCACTTGGGCACCCCGAGCAGCTCGACGGCGGCGCCGATTCCGGCGAACTCGGAGACCACCAGGCCGGTGTTGGCCAGCAGCAGGCAGCAGACCGCGAGCGCGGTCAGCCGCAGGCTGAACTGCTCACGGATCAGCGCGCCCAGGCCCTTGCCGGTGTAGGCGCCCAGGCGCACCGCCATCTCCTGGACCATCACCAGTGCGACGGTGACCAGCACCATGAAGAAGAGCGTGCCGTACACGTACTGGGAGCCGGCCGAGGCGTAGGTGGCGATGCCGGCCGCGTCGTTGCCCGCGTTGGCCGCGACCAGTCCGGGGCCGGCGACCATCGCGACGGCGGCCAGTCGGCGCAGGCCC